>NZ_JAWOTX010000033.1:0-54096 GCF_033339115.1 Vibrio sp. 947
GGTTGAAAGCACCGGTCTTGAAAACCGGCATACGTTAATAGCGTATCTAGGGTTCAAATCCCTATCTCTCCGCCACTATTAAGAAGCCTCGCTAGAAATAGCGAGGCTTTTTTCATTTCCGCACATCTTTATTACTCTATCTGTGCTTGCCAAAAATCAATTCCATATGCGATCTACTTTTCGACAAAGTAATATTGGTATCGGTCTTGGTTGTGACGTTTTGATTTTTGCTAAGAAGTGCAGTTGCCTCTAAAGCTGTTCATCCTCATCACTGCATGCTGTCCCGATAAGGTTGTTGGAGATGCTTTGTTAAGGTGTTGAACAATCTATTGCCTTATCGTTCTCTTAAAGCACTACCATTGCTTCTCTAGCCCCTTTTACTGGATAGACCGAACAAATAAGCATACTCAAATAGCCACTGTTTCACTGATGTATCTTTTTGTTTTGCTCAGTCTAGCGATGCGTGTGCTCTATTGCCTAAATCTAGCTACGTCTTAAAACCATACATCAACAGGCTAAAGTTACGTATTCCTGCATCTTTTAAAATTGTTTTGGATTCTGCTGGAATGACAGGATCAGAGTAGTCAAAAGAGAAGAGTGAAAGTGAAACGATAGTGAGTTGCTAGGAAGTTGGAAATTACTTGGGAACCAATGAATTTGATAAACATATTGATGTAAGGACTAAAGGGTTAATAGCAGGCAATAAAAAAGCCGACAGGTAAGCTGTCGGCTTGGTTAGGTCATCTTAAGTTAGTCATTCTGTACGAGCGTGAGAGCTTTACGAGAGACTTCGTGAGCAGCTTTGGTTAGATTTTGCTTCTCTAGTGTGTCTGCTAGGAATGCATAGTCAGAGACGTCAGAGCGAAGCTTTAAGGCGATCTCAAAGTGATCCTGGGCTTCTTGCCACTTCTCTTGACGGAAATAGAAGTGCGCTAATGCGCTATGGGCAGCGGCGTTATCCGGTTCTTTCTTCACTACTCCCTCTAAGAAGACCACGACAGGGTGGGTATCTGGCAGATTTAGATCTGGCAGTAGTTGATAAAGCTCTGGGGCAGGTTGTTTTTTTAATGCTTCTTTTAGCACGGTAAAGGCTTCTGCATCAGCTTTTCGAGTGATGAGTTCTCGAGCAAAACAGGCAACGAGGTGTGTGTCTTGTTTAACTTTACGTGAGAGACTATTCCAATGAGAGATAAGCCCTTCGCTACCTTGTTGTTGCGCTACTTCATGGAGTAAGCCGCACTGCGCTTTTTGAATCAGCTCTGCATGTTCTTCTTCCGTGATGAGTTTTGCTTTGGTTAGTTGTGGCAAGAGGTCAATAAGAGGTTGCCACAACTTTAGCTGCATGTACGTTGTTTTCAGCAAGTTCAATACAATAGAGTTACTCGCATACTGACTTTTTAACGATTGCAAGGTATCGAAAGCGGACTCGAACTCGTTGTCGCGGATAAATTGTTTCGCTCGAGTCAGTTCTACTGCGAGATGGGCGTTCTCTTGTTGGCTCGCTAGCTCTAGATAGTGATCTCGTTTTGCTTTATCACCTTGGCCTTGTGCGGCTTCAGACGCAACCAAGTAGCAAAGCAGCGGCATATCGTGATGATTTGCCCAGCGAGTTACTTTCTTCTCAGCACCTTTCCAGTCACCTTCTAGAAGTTTAATAATGCCTTCATTGGTGTATCGGCGGGAATGGCGCATTTTGCGAACACTGAAGTAGTTCCATGTTGTAGAACTAGCATAAACTAACTTCTTAATCAGGTACTCAAGCAGAAAAAGACCTGCGAGTGCAGCGATAACGAAAACCACTAATGTCGTTACGCTCATCTCGATCGTTTTCTCGGCAATGGAGATGAGTACATAGCCTTGCTGACCAGAAAACTGGGTGCCAACAAATAGTCCTGCGCCTAGTACAACAAATAGGAAAATAAGACGAAACATTACTTATCCTCCATGCCTGTCATCGTTGTGACTTCACGACGTAGGCGTTCACGGATGACATCTGATAGTTGAGACTGACTTTGCAGTTTTGTTGGGTATTCCACTTGAATATTTTGCTGACTTAGTAGGTTAACCGTTTTGTTGAACTCTTTAACAGAATTATCGTCTTGGTTGAAGAAAGCTAATGCCCATTTGTCTGCTGTTTTTAGAGACGTGGTGTAAATTTCACCTTGCTCTTGGTACACCGCTTTTATTGCCGTTTCCAATTTGGCTTTGATGTTTTCTTTCAGGTAAAAGTGTTGCTCAGGAGAAAGCAGTGGAATGACGTTACCATCGCGCGTGCGGAAGGTAATGAAGTTTTCTGAAAAGTCCTTCAAAGAGGTCATTAAGTTATCTTGCCAGTTTGCGATATCTTCAGACACTTCAGTGTTTTCTACGGCTTCAGCTTCAGGTAGCAGTGCATTGGCGAGAGGGAGCTTGTCTACTTGCTGTTGTAGGGCAGTTAAGCGTAGTACCAATCCATCACGGTCAATTAGCGGGATAGTGCGAAGTTTGGTGATATCGTTCGCCATTGCTTTACGTAGTTTGACGAGGCTAGGGTCATTCAGTGCTGCAATGCGTTGGTCTGCACTTTCCATCAGTTGAGTCGCGCTTTCTACATCGTGCTCTAAGAACAATTTACGACCAGCTAATTTGACAAGGTAATCGGCTTCCGCTAATAGCCAGTCGTTTGGTCGACGACCTTTCACATCGGCAACGGCGAGCTGTAAGCTTTCAATGCTCTTCTGTTGCTGTCCAAGTACCACTTCCGCTTTGTGTGTCACGGTTGTTGCTTTCTCGATGGTTTCTTCTTGTACCCGGCTGAGTTCTTGCTTCATGGAAGCTTGAGTGCTTTCTAGCTGACTTTTTAGTTGGGCGATCTGCGCTTGGTAATCGGCTTGCTGTTGATGCAGCTTGTACGCGAGGCCACCGCCAAAAATAATCGATAAGATGATAGCGACCGTACCTAGTTTGACACCACGTTTACCTTGTTTTTCTTCAAACTCGACTTTGGTTGGCTCTGCTGTTTTTGGGGGCTCGGCCGCTTGTGGTTGCTCTTTTTTAAGGTCCGCATCCTGCTGCGATGTGGTTTTTTCGACTAGCGGTGCCGATGAGGTTTCTTCGGAAAGGTTTTTATCGTTATTTTTTTGGTCGTTATTTTTACTTGTCATGCCTATATCCTGTGTAGCTAGGGCTGGAGAGCCGCCAGTAATTCTTGGTTGGATGCGCTTCCCGTGCATCTCACGCGAGTGAACCCCCTTTGAATTGCGATGTCAGCGATACGCTGACTGGGGATATACAACTCTTGTTGATTAAGCCAAGTCAATTGCTCCGACGTCAATTGGCTGCACAAATAATCCAGTTGTTCACCACTGGTGACAATAATCTGGTTAATTTGTAGGTTTTTCCATAGTGAGATACAGCTTACTGGATCGAATGGGATGAATTCTCTCTTGTAAGTCTCACTATAGTGAACTTTTGCGCCACGCCTCACCAATGCATCTTTGATCAGCTCTCTTCCGCCGTTACCACGAAGGATAAGAACTTGTTGTTGTGCCACATTGTTGAGCTCTGGCAGTCGCAATAAGTGTTCACTATCACTGACTTGGGGATAGTGTACTTTCTGTTGGGTACATTTGCTTAAATAGTGTGCTGTTTTTTGACCAACGGCAAGGTAAATAGCTTGTTTCGGCCATGACATCCCGTTGCTGGCTAAGATTTGCTGTGCACATTGCACTGCATGTCGACTAACAGCGATAACAATTTGAGCTTGATGTAGATGTTTAGAGAGGTGCGTGTCCGTGAGATCGGCGACAATGTCGATCAGAGGATGGTGATATGCGGAAATGCCGTGCCTTTCGAGCAGAGAGCAAAGCGCGTTGCCTTGCTCTCCCGGCCGAGTGACCAACACTGCCATGGTTATTCGTGATCTGCGTACAGCTTAGTTAGGATTTCACGAGCGCCGTTATCTAGCAGCTCATTGGCTAGCTGCACTCCTAATGCTTCGCCATCTTTACGATGGCCACGAATTTCACCACGCACAATTTCGCTGCCATCTGGTTCGCCAACTAATGCGCGTAGCCAAATGTTGTCGCCGTCTAGCAGGGCATAGCTGCCGATAGGTACCTGACAGCCGCCTTCTAGCGTAAGGTTCATTGCGCGCTCACACAAAACGCGGTCTACGGTGTCTTGGTGGTTAAGTGGCTCAAGCAGCTTAAGCAGTCTTTCATCGTCAAGGCGGCACTCAATACCGACAGCACCTTGGCCTACCGCTGGTAGTGATTGCTCTGGTTCGATAAAGCTACGAATGCGTTCTTCAAGCTTCAATCGTTTGAGGCCAGCCGCAGCAAGAATGATTGCATCATACTCACCCGCATCTAACTTACCAAGGCGAGTGCCCACATTACCGCGAAGCTCTTTGATGATGATGTCCGGACGATATTCTTTCAGTTGGCATTGACGGCGCAAACTGCAAGTACCAACCACGGCACCTTGAGGGAGCTCATCAATGTGGCTATAGGTATTAGAGACGAAGGCATCACGAGGATCTTCACGCTCACAAATGGTCACGAGGCCAAGGCCTTCTGGGAAATCGACGGGTACGTCTTTCATTGAGTGAACGGCGAGGTCTGCACGTCCTTCTAGCATCGCGATTTCAAGCTCTTTTACGAACAAGCCTTTGCCGCCAACTTTTGCTAGTGGTGTATCTAAAATCACGTCACCTTTGGTCACCATGGTTACTAACTCGACTTCCAAGCCAGGGTGAGCGGCTTGAAGGGCGTCTTTAACAAAGTAAGCTTGCCATAAAGCAAGAGGGCTTTTTCGAGTTGCAATGCGAATCGGTGTGGATTGTGTCATGATCTTCTCAATGCTGTTTGGATTTGGGTTTATCCTACCATTCTCATCAAGAAATGCTTACTGTTAGTTCGTTATCTCTGAAGGCTATGAATGGAATTACATGACGTTATGAAAATAGTGTGACTGGATTCTCAATTAGACTAAGGACTATTATTAGTAATAGGTAATAAGAGCGACACTACCGCGCGATTAATTTTGTGACTAAAGTATGGTTTTGTATCCAGAGTGATACGCGGGCGTGAAGCTTTACCCGCACCAATAAAAGTGTTAAATTGATCACGTTTTTAAGCCATTTTGGTTTAAAACGTCAGCAGATTTTCGTGATTGTTCAACCAAGGAATTCCCCTTGCAGGCTTACACCCAAAAAATCATCCAGCGACTAGATAATTTGAATCAGCAGCGAGTTGATCGCGCGTTGGCGCTTATGGATTCGCAAAGCCAGCAAGTCTTCCACTTGATTCCTGCCTTGTTGAACTACAACCATCCTGTAATTCCTGGCTATTATGATGCCGATGTCCCGTTTGGTGTGCATGGGCTTGAACTAAATAGCATTCAGCAACAATTCATAGATGATATTCAACTTGCCATTGGTCAGCCGCTCAAGACGGTAGAAAAGCCCGCTATATTGGGTTTATACACCATGGGCAGTACCTCCTCGATTGGTCAAAGTACTTCCAGTGATTTGGATATTTGGGTGTGTATCTCGCCCGATATGGATTGTGACGAACGCGAGTTATTGACCAATAAATGCTTACTCATCACGGATTGGGCACAAAGCAAAGGCGTGGAAGCGAACTTTTTCTTAATGGATAAAGAGCGCTTTAGAAGCAATCATTCTGAGGAGATGACAGGTGATAACTGTGGTTCATCTCAGCACTTACTTTTGCTAGATGAATTCTATCGTAGTGCGGTGCGTATTGCCGGACAGCGTTTGTTATGGCAAATCGTGCCGCCAGAAATGGAAGAGTGTTACGACGAGTACGTTTCTCAACTGTGCAGTGATGGTTACATCGACTGTAGTGAATGGATCGACTTTGGTAAATTGAACTGCATTCCTGCTGAAGAATACTTCGGCTCGAACTTGTGGCAGTTATACAAAAGCATCGACTCTCCCTACAAATCGGTATTAAAAGCCATCTTGCTAGAAGCTTACTCGTGGGAATACCCGCATACTCAATTGTTAAGCATCGACACTAAACGTCGTTTCTTTGCCCATGAGCCTGATCTCTATGGCATGGATGCGTACTACTTAATGTTGGAAAAAGTAACCCGTTACTTAGAGCGAATTCAAGACGATACACGTTTGGATTTAGTGCGTCGCTGTTTCTATCTCAAAACCCATGAAAAATTATCTCGTGAGCCGAATGTTGGCTCAGTAGCTTGGCGTCGTGAAGCGCTGAGCGATATGATTGCAAAATGGAATTGGGATGCCAGTGTCGTTGCAGAGCTCGATGACCGCCGTAATTGGAAGGTTGAACAAGTGAAGGTGGTACATCATGCATTGCTGGATGCGTTGATGCAAAGCTACCGTAACTTGATTCAATTTGCGCGTCGTAACGACATCACTTCTGCTATCAGTCCGCAAGACATCAGTATTTTGGCCCGTAAACTTTACGCGGCTTTTGAAGTATTGCCGGGCAAAGTAACGTTACTAAACCCACAGATTTCACCTGATCTGCACGAGCCTGACTTGAGCTTTATCGAAGTGAAAAAAGGGGGAGTGAACAAGTCTGGTTGGTACCTCTATAAACAACCACTTATTGCGCACCGCATTTTGGGGCAACCATATCTAGAGCATCATGAATACTTGAGTAAATTGGTTGCTTGGGCATTCTTCAATGGCTTGATCACTGAATCGACTCGTTTACATGCCGTGGTACGTGAAGCGCAGCTAGATATTGATAAGTTTTACCAAATGGTGAGTGACTTACGAAATACTTTTGCGTTGCGTAAGCGTCGTCCATCTATGCAGGCGCTAGCGAGTCCTTGTGAAATAAGCCAGCTTGCGATGTTCATCAACTTTGAAAATGATCCGACGTCTGAACTTTCTGGTCGTTCGTTGAAAGTGGATGTTAAGAACACCGATATTTTTAGCTTTGGTCCAGAACATAAAAATTTAGTCGGCAGTGTTGACCTTGTTTACCGTAACTCTTGGCATGAAGTGCGTACGCTGCATTTCAAAGGGGAAACGGCGATGCTGGATGCACTGAAAACCATTTTGGGCAAAATGCACCAAGATGCGTTGCCACCAGAATCAGTGGATGTGTTCTGCTATGCGAAGAACATGCGTGGTGTGATGCGTAATATGGTTTACCAGCTTTTAGCTGAATGTATCGACTTACGCTTGAAACCAGTAGAGCAAGAGAAACGCCGCCGCTTTAAAGCGATGCGTCTTGGTAACCAGACTTATGGGTTGTTCTTTGAACGTCGTGGTGTGTCGGTGCAAAAGCTAGAAAATTCCATCGATTTCTACCGCAGCATTTCTACTAACAAACTCAAAGGCTCGCCGCTGTTAATGCTCGATCGTGAGCAAGAATATCAAATGCCGGAAGCGGTGGATGGGTTTGCCAGTGAAGGTCTGGTGCAGTTCTTCTTTGAAGATAACGAAGATGGCTTCAATATTTATGTGTTGGATGAGTCAAATCAAGTAGAAGTGTATCACCAATTCAGTGGCTCCAAAGATGAAATGATTTCGTCTGTAAACAGTTTCTACACGTCGGTAAAAGACGATAGTCGCGTCGCGTCGAAGTTTATTAATTTTAACCTGCCTCAGTACTATCAAATTATTCACCCTGAAGAGGGGAATGCGTATATCATTCCTTACCGTAATGACGGTTGTTCACCGAGTCGCCCGACCAAAACTGTGAACGCGTAATTAAACCCTTATCAATAAACAAAAAGAGCACTTCGGTGCTCTTTTTGTTTTGGTGACGATTGACCAGTATTATACCCAATCAATGGCTTCGCCCGCGTGCTTTTCACACTCTTGCTTCACCATTTCAAATAGCTCCATACCCGTTTTTGAGCAGGTCCATTTACCTTCAATAAGTTTGAAGTGGAAACCACCAGATTTGGACGCTAGCCAGATCTCATGCATCGGCTCTTGGCGATTAATGATGATTTGGCTGCGGTCTTCAAATTCCAATGTCATTACGTTGCCAGTGACTTCGTAATCAATGTCTGCGCCTGAATCATCGATGGATTCTTCGATGATTTGCATCTGCGCATCCACCAGTTGATGAAATTCAGTATCGTTCATCCGTCTATCCTATTGCTTTTCCTGAGTGTGGTGCGATTATAGGGGGCATTGATTCAATAATCACGATATGCGAAATGAAAAAATTAGTTACTGTGTTGTTTGTGATGGTTGCCGCGACCTTAGCGGGGTGTGGTCAGTCTGGCTCACTATACATTCCAGATGACACTCAACAGAATGAGCAATCACAATAAATAACCGCACCTTAGGGTGAAATTAGGGTTCAGCAGTCGAATAAAATAAGGGAAGCGAATTTTGGATTACTTCAACTATCAGGATGATGGCCAGCTTTGGGCCGAAGACGTCCCACTTCAAGCTCTTGCAGAGCAATATGGCACTCCTCTTTACGTATATTCTCGAGCCACGCTAGAGCGCCATTGGAAGGCGTTTGATAGTGCTGTGGGTCAGCATCCTCACCTGGTTTGCTACGCGGTGAAAGCCAACTCAAACTTAGGCGTATTGAACACGCTAGCGCGTTTGGGATCGGGTTTTGATATCGTGTCGGGTGGTGAACTTGAGCGTGTGATTGCCGCAGGCGGTGATCCGAAAAAAGTCGTTTTCTCTGGTGTTGGTAAAACACCGGCAGAGATGAAGCGCGCTCTTGAGCTAGGTATCAAATGTTTCAACGTTGAATCTGAGCCAGAGCTAGAACGTTTGAACAAGGTTGCGGGTGAGCTTGGTGTGATTGCGCCAATTTCTCTTCGTATCAATCCAGATGTCGACGCGAAAACACACCCTTACATTTCGACTGGTCTTCGCGACAATAAATTCGGCATTGCGTTTGATCGTGCGCCAGATGTTTATAAATTCGCGCAAAGCCTGCCGAACTTGAATGTGCAAGGCATCGACTGCCACATTGGTTCTCAGCTGACCAATATAGACCCATTTATCGACGCGACAGACCGTTTATTAGCCCTGATTGATGATTTAAAAGCGCAAGGCATTAACATTCGTCACCTTGATGTCGGCGGTGGTTTGGGTGTGGTCTATCGTGATGAATTACCACCTCAGCCTTCTGATTACGCCAAAGCGTTACTTGGTCGTCTTGAAAATCACCAAGACTTGGAGCTGATCTTTGAGCCAGGCCGTGCAATTGCTGCGAACGCAGGTATCTTGCTAACGCGTGTTGAGTTTTTAAAACATACTGAGCATAAAAACTTTGCGATTATCGACGCTGCAATGAATGACTTGATGCGTCCTGCGCTATACCAAGCATGGCAAGATATTGTGCCAGTTTCACCGCGAAAGGGTGAAGCTCAGACTTACGACTTGGTTGGTCCTATTTGTGAAACCGGCGACTTCTTGGGTAAAGATCGCGCACTCGTTTTGCAAGAAGGTGATCTACTCGCGGTTCGTTCAGCAGGTGCCTATGGTTTTGTGATGTCTTCGAACTACAATACTCGTACCCGAGCAGCAGAAGTGATGGTGGACGGTAAACAAAGCCACTTAGTTCGCCAGCGTGAGGAGCTGACCAGTTTGTGGCAGCTGGAACAGATTCTACCGGAGTAACACACAACAAATGCATTTCCACTTTTCCAAAATGCACGGTTTGGGCAACGACTTCATGGTCGTCGACTGTATCACCCAGAACGTGTTTTTCTCGCAAGACCTGATCCGCCGCTTGGCGGATCGTCATACTGGCGTTGGTTTTGACCAATTGCTTGTGGTAGAGGCCCCTTACGACCCTGAAACCGACTTCCATTATCGGATTTTTAATGCCGATGGTAGTGAAGTTGAACAGTGTGGTAACGGTGCACGCTGTTTTGCCCGCTTTGTTCGCTTGAAGGGGCTGACCAATAAATACAGCATCAGCGTGAGCACCAAGAAAGGAAAGATGATTCTCAACATCGAAGATGATGGGGAAGTGACGGTCAACATGGGCGTGCCAGAGTTTGAACCGAACAAAATTCCTTTCAAAGCGAAGCAAAAAGAGAAAACTTACATCATGCGAGCAGGCGACAATACCTTGTTTTGTGGTGCTGTGAGCATGGGTAACCCGCACGTAGTGACCGTGGTCGACGATGTGGATACGGCAGAAGTGGAAACTCTCGGTCCGCTGCTTGAGTCGCATGAGCGTTTCCCAGAGCGCGTCAACGCTGGCTTTATGCAGGTGATGAGTCGTGACCATATTCGTCTTCGAGTTTACGAGCGAGGCGCAGGAGAGACACAAGCTTGTGGTAGTGGTGCATGCGCGGCAGTCGCGGTTGGGATTCTGCAGGGCTTGTTGGATGAAAACGTTAAGGTTTCTCTACCTGGTGGTGAATTGCGAATTGCATGGCAAGGCCCTGGCAAGCCGTTGTTTATGACCGGACCTACAACGCATGTATTTGATGGTCAATTGTCTTGCTAGTTGAAGAAAAAGGAAACGGTTTGTCTCAAGTAGAAGCAGATGCCTTAACGGCTGAAGTAGTGGCCGAGTACCTCAAAGATCATCCAGACTTTTTTGTGCAACGTCCGGAGCTTGTGGATCGTTTATCTTTCCCACACTCAGACTTAGGCGCGGTATCTTTGGTACACATCCAAATGAATCGCCAACGTCAGCGCATTGAAGAGTTAGAGGAAGAGATCACTACACTAATGTCGCTTGCGGCGAACAATGATCGCACCTTTTACGAATTTATGGATTTGCAGGGGCAGATTCTAAAGTGTGGTGACTTTAAACAAGTCATTCATTCTATCGAAGAGAAAGCCAAAGCATTGGGCTTACGTGCGTTTGTTCGATTGTTTAGTCAATGCGACGCATCGATTCAATTGAGTAAGGAAAGTTATCAACGCTTTGCGACCACTCACTTAAATGGCAAAGATGCGTACTTAGGACGTCTTCGCAAAGTGGATCGTGAAGCTTTGTTTGGCAACATGGAAGTGCCGGAAATGGGGTCCTATGTGGTACTGCCGCTCGTGAAACAGCAAACTCTGGGCGTGCTTGCTTTTTCTAGTGAAGATGGCGGCCATTTTCAGCCAGATATGGATACCTTGTTTTTGCGTCACCTATCATTAGTAGTGGCACATCTCGCTCAAACACTGGTATGGCAAAGTTACGATGACGACAACTCCCAACACTCCTCTGCCAAATAGTCTGCAAAAGCCTCTTGAGCGCTTCTATGAATTCTTACGAAGCGAAAAGGGGCTTAGCCTACATACTCAGCGCAATTACAAACAGCAGCTAGAAACTATGGCGCAGCACTTAGCTGAAATGGGGCTCAAAGATTGGTCTCAAGTGGATGCTGGTTGGGTGCGCCAATTAGCAGGTAAGGGCATGCGAGAAGGCATGAAAGCCAGCAGTTTGGCAACGCGACTCTCATCGCTGCGTAGCTTTTTCGATTTCCTTATTCTGCGTGGCGAGATGTCGGCTAACCCAGCCAAAGGGGTTTCAGCACCTCGCAAAAAACGCCCGTTGCCCAAAAACCTCGATGTTGACGAAGTGAGCCAATTACTTGAAGTCAACGAGGACGACCCGTTGGCTGTGCGCGATCGCGCCATGATGGAGCTGATGTACGGCGCCGGTTTACGTTTGGCTGAGTTGGTGGGTGTGGATGTACGTGATGTACAACTGCGTAGTGGTGAGCTTCGTGTTATTGGTAAAGGCGATAAAGAACGTAAAGTACCGTTCTCTGGGATGGCAACCGAGTGGGTCGGGAAGTGGTTACGCGTTCGTGGTGATTTAGCCGCTCCAGGTGAGCCCGCCTTGTTTGTATCTAAGCTCGGAACGCGTATTTCGCATCGTAGCGTGCAAAAGCGCATGGCTGAATGGGGGCAGAAACAGTCTGTCGCAAGCCATATTAGTCCGCATAAATTGCGTCACTCATTTGCGACACATATGCTCGAATCAAGTAATAACTTACGTGCGGTGCAGGAGCTTTTAGGGCACGAGAACATTTCGACGACCCAAATCTACACGCACTTGGATTTCCAACATTTGGCGCAAGCCTACGACCAAGCCCACCCACGCGCACGCAAAAAGAACGGGGAGTGAGCCGAAGTATGAAATTTTATCGCCGTATCGAGCCTATTAAGGCAATGACCTTTGACCTAGATGATACCCTCTATGACAACTATCCTGTGATCGTTCGCATGGAGCGTGAGTTGCTATCTTGGCTCAAGCACCATCATCCAGCGGTTGCTCATATGAACAAAGCGGATTGGTTTGCTCTCAAACAGCGAGTTGTGCAGCAACAACCCGAGCTGAAGAGCGATGTCACTTTATGGCGTTTAGTGCAACTTCAGCAAGCCTTCTCCCAAGTAGGCTACGACGAAGACGCAGCACATGCCGCCGCGAAAGCCGCAGTAGACGTTGCGTTGGACTGGCGTAGCCGTTTTGAAGTGCCGCAGCAAAGCCTCGATGTACTGGAGGAACTCGCGCAGCACATCCCGTTGGTGGCAATCACCAACGGTAATGTGGATTTAGACCGCATCGGTCTTACGCCTTATTTCCAACAGGTACTTAAAGCAGGGCCAGATGGATTGGCGAAACCCGCAACCGATATGTTTACTAAAGCGAAGCGATTCTTGGATATTCCTGCGGAGAATATTCTGCATGTCGGTGATCATCTAACCACGGATGTGCATGGTGCAAAGTTGGCTGGTTTTGCAGCCTGTTGGTTTAATGATATGAATAAAAATGTCATTAACCATTCAAAAACACGTACTTTACCTGATATTGAAATCAATAGTTTGCAGCCGTTACTCACACTTTTTTAATTGCTTTCGCATTAATCCATTCTAATCTCATTTTGTGTCTAGAAAAGCAGCGCAAAGCCACGTAAATTATTCTCTATTAAATAAAAATAGTAACGCCACAAGTCGTGGTGAAGATAGTGTTACGGCAGTGGTAGGTCCATGCGAGCTTTTTCAAAACTGGTTCACGATGTCAGTCAACTGAATGACTTTTTAGTCACTTTTCCGACTTCCTCAGATAAACAATATTTAGTACAAATATTGTCGACGCAATCGCGCGAAATTACGACCACACTTGCAGACGCCGTTTTGTCGTCGCTGCCGAATGCTCATGTTATGGGGCATAGTACGCGTAATGTGATTCTGGAAGGGGAGATATTTACCTCTGGTTGCCTAGTGAGTGTGATTGAATTTGAGCAAACCACGCTGACTTCTGCGGTACAAACATACTCTTACTCCCCTGACATTGATGGCGGGGAGCTCAAGCGCTCTCTTCTAATGCAGCATAATTCACAGGTGATCCTCAGCTTTGCTGTGCAAATTGAACGACGTGACTATCCCTTGTTTCAAACCTTCGCCAGTGAAGAAGTAGTGATTTCTGGAGGGTTGGCGCAGAGTATTGACGATGGCTGCTGGGTGCTATATCAAAACCGAGTTTACGATAACGCTGTGGTTGCCGTAGCTTTGCACAGTGATACTTTGAAGCTATGGACTGATGCGTATTCGGAATGGAACCCGATTGGCATGCCACACAAAGTCACTCATGCAAAAGGAACGCGCTTGTATTGTTTAGGTGAGAAGAAAGCGCTGGAAGTATACAAGCGTTACTTGGCGGATGGCCATGACGTGACGCTGAGTCAACTGCTCAGCTTTCCTTTGTATCGAGAAAGCTTAGGGCGAAAGGAAGTTTGTACGGTAACGGAGCTACACGCTGATGGCAGTATGAGCTTCGACAGGCCCTGGTGTCTTGGTGACGAAGTGCAATTTTGCTATAACCATCCCTCGTTAACGCTCGAGCAAGTGCGGCATGGTGTGGTTGAGTTAGCCATGCACCAACCTGAAGTCGTGATGATTTTTAACTGCGCGTCACGGTTAGACTTTATTGACAGCAGCGACGAAGTCCAAGCCTTTAAAGATATTGCGACGACGTTTGGTAGTTACTGTATGGGGGAACTGCATGGTGGTATTGGTCAGCCCGAAATTCTTCATCACAGCCTGACGTATTTAGCGATGCGAGAGGGAGACGAAGTGCAAACATTGAACTTGCCTAAGTCGCCCGTTAGCTCCTCTATTTCACCGTTGTTTAGCTTGATTCGAAATGCGATCGGCGATCTCAACCATATGAACGCGCATATGGGATATCAACTCGATCGCCAAACGCGCAAGTTACAAGAAAGCTATCGACGCGACAGTCGCACGGGGTTACAAAACCGGGTCGCATTGCAAGAGCGGCTGAGTAACATCGATTTGGATGAGCATTTGTTGACTCTAAAGCTACTTAACTTTAGTCATATCAACGAAAAATACGGCTACCGAGTGGGAGATCAATTACTCAAAGATCTCTCAATGCACTTTACGAATCGATTACGAAAGCGTTTCGGCATGCCAACGGCTTTGCAGCTTTATAGTATTGGGGTTGGTGAATGGGCGTTCATATTTAAAGCTGATCAAAGCAGCGAGACCATCAAACAGCACTTTACGCGTTTTGCTGACGCGGTAGAACAAACTAATTTTGAGCCAATTGGCCTACGTGAAATAGATTATCTTTCTATCTCGCTATGCGGCGGCTTAGTGAGTCGTCGAGACTTTCCATCCGCTTCAGTAGATGAGCTCTTACTCAAAGGCATCGAAGCGAGGCGCTCTGGTGTACGCAGTAATACCCATATCTGTAATGCGAAAGATATTGAAGTCAGTGAGGATGTGCGCAAAGAGCAACTTGGATGGCTAAGTTGCGTCAGTAGAGCCATTCTCAAACAGAATATCATCACCTATAGCCAACCGATTGTGCATGCGGGTAGCCACAAATTGGCAAGCCAAGAATGTTTGGTTCGTATTCTGGAAGCCGATGGAACGGTGATTGCGCCAGGGCGTTTTCTGCCAATTATCTCTGATACGCATCTTTACACTCGACTAAGTCGGCACATGATTCATTCTACGTTGCATTACATGCGAGATAAGCAAGGTGACTTTTCTATAAACTTATCGCCGCAAGATTTGCTCAGTGATAAAACTTTAATACTTTTAGAGCATGAAATTAGCCAGCTAAATGACCCAAGGCGAATTGGTTTAGAAGTGCTGGAATCTGAGCAGATCAAAGACTATGGCCGAATGATAGAAGTGTGCAGTCATTTTAGAAGCTTAGGGGCGCGTATCATTGTTGATGACTTTGGGTCCGGCTATTCGAATATCGATGAAATCCTAAAGTTGGAGCCAGAAGTCATAAAGCTCGATGGCAGCTTGATTCGTGATATTGATAAAGACTTAAAACAGCGCAAGATCGCTTCCCAGTTGGTGCGTTTGTGCCAGGTGTTTAACGCGGAGACGGTGGCGGAGTTCGTCCACAATCAGGAGGTGTGTACCATTGCACAAGACATGGGGGTGGATTATTTGCAGGGTTACTATCTTGGCGAGCCGACTCGACTGTTTTAATGATGTTTCACGTGAAACTTCTTGTCGTAAAAAACGCAGCGTAGGCTGCGTTTTTTGTTTGGTTCTTCTACTGAGCTTAATGTTTAACGCTTAAGAGCGTGTCCACTCTTTTCAGCTTGGAACAGAGCGAGGTAATGGGCAAAAAAGCGCTGCATTTGTTGTTGGTTGTTTTGTTCTCCAAGTTGCCCGAGCAAATGTGCAGCGACTTCAAACGTGCACAAGTTACCTTGTTGTTGGTTGCGTCGCAGCTGATATTGTGAGTCCGCCGACGCAGACAATCCCATAGTAGGGATACCTTCTAACCAACGGCTCTTATTGATCATCTTGCGCGCCTCTTGCCAGGTGGCATCCAAAATAATAAACAGCGGAGTTTTGGTTTGTTGCTGGCTTTGGAGTACCACATCTTCGAGTGTGATACTTTCTTCACAGGGGAAGAGCAACACCGGATACCGCGACGGATCAGCTAATAGAGTGAGCAATTCTGCTGGTGGCTGTTTGCGATCCCAGATTACTCGCTCAATGTTGAGTTGGCACTGCTCTAGTAGCTGGCCGGTATTAGTATCACGCTTCAGTTCATTCGGATGCATTAACAGCAGGATGTTGTGCTCACTGGTAAGTTTCGGCATTAGCGAGCACATACAATTGAATTGAAAACCGCAGGTTGGACACGGTTGTGACATTACAGACGAACTCCTTCGCGCACCGGGCTTATCCCATCAGAGAACAGACGCACACCACTGACTTGGTTCGGCGTTGCCGTTGGCGCCATGCTTGGGTTGAGTGGGTAGCTAACCCCAGTGTATTGCATCACGTGTTGAGCCGCTTTAGCTCCGCCACCGCTGACATTAAAAATCAGATCTCGCCAACCATGAGAGGTTTGTTGGCCGAGCATAATCGGGCTTTGCACTAGTGTAATGCGGCTATTAAATCGCCATTCCTTTTCGTGATGTTCAAATATCAGCAATGTACAGCCTCCGGAACCACACCAATCCAACTGTACCAATAGCTCTTCGTTACCATCGCTGTTGAGGTCGTAAGTTAGCCAACGGTATTGGTTATTGTTGGGGGTGGTTTGATGGATAAAGAAGTAGTTGCGCACCGCGGCATCTACTTTTGAATCAAACTCTGCACTAGAAGGGACGTCAGCACTACCGATGGGGTTGTTGGTGCGTTTTTCGGCTGGTTGCATGATGCCTTCATCACGAACGGTGGCAGGATAAAGGACTAAACCACCATCGGCGATTGGGTATACCAAGTTACCGACTTTTTCTTTGGTCGCTTTGAGCTGATTGCCTTCTCGAGTAAACAGTCGCTCTGACATTAGCCTTTGCTGTTGATGATGCGTCATGACAACTTGAACCTGATACGGACTTAACTGTTGCCAGTAACCACGCTCGATTAATGGTGCTTGTCCATTGGCGTAACGGTATTTTGTTGTGGCGCTATGGTCTGGGTTTAAGGTCATTTGTACTTCAAAGCCTTGTGATTGGGTTGAGGTCGCGACATAGGTATTAGCCCAGCCAAGCGTTGCATCGACGTTTGCAGCCATACCACAACCTTGATACGTCTCGCCATCATGTTTTAGTGTTGCTTTCCAGCCATACAAAGAATCGCTCATTGTGTCTGAGCAGAGGTTTTCTGTTAAGCGAAGCTCACCATCTTGTAGTTGATAAGTGCGCTGGCGAGGTTGAAGCTGACTGCTTTTAATCGCTAATTTTGTGGTTTGTTTGCCGATTTGCTGGAATGTTAGTCCATTAGCCTCAAAGCTTGCCGACCAAGAAGGCTCATTACCAAACACGCGAGTTGGTTTGTTTGGTTGCTGACAACGGTTTGGATTTTCCGTTGTGAGGAAGTTCACTTGTTCCACGACAAAGTTAGCATCGAAATCAGCAGAAAACCCATCGATGCCCGGTGGGTTGAGGTGGCCGATAACCTCGCCATACATGGTCTGGTAAGGCTCGTTATTTAACTGAATTGCTCGTTGCATTTGCTGTGGTGACAGTTGCAACCAATATTGCTTGTCGCTGCCACAAGGCATGATGTATTGGCTCTCGTGACCGACGATCACTTTTCCGCGCAGCATAAAAGTTTGAGGTTGAATGGTTTCAGGCTTATCTAAGGTTGCTGGTGGAGAGGTTAGGTCAGCGGCACCAGATTGTGGCGACTGTGAACTACATGCTTGCAGAACCAGCAGGGTGGCAAGCGCCACTGGGTTTTTCAAAGCCTTCATGTTATATCTTCCTCATTATTGTTACTCAATCGGCATCGGATGGCATTATGGCATATTGGTTATTTAAAACTGAACCAGATACCTTTTCTATTGACACGCTTCGAACCCAAAAGGTTTCATGTTGGGAGGGAGTTCGTAATTATCAGGCGCGCAATATGATGCGTGACCAAGTGAAGGTGGGCGATTTAGTCCTGATTTACCACTCTTCTTGTAAACATGTTGGCGTGGCAGGTATTGCTAAAGTTGTGAGAGAAGCCTATCCCGATCATTTCCAATTCGATCCCGAAAGCGATTATTACGATCCAAAGTCAGACCCAGACAACCCGCGTTGGATTATGGTGGATGTAGAGTTTGTACGTAAAACGGCGCGAGTGATTCCGTTGTCGGTGATGAAAGCGATGCCAGAACTTGAGAACATGCCGTTGGTGAAACGTGGAAATCGCTTGTCGATTATGCCCGTGACAGAAGAAGAATGGGACGCGATTCTTGGCAAAGAGAAGCTGCCAAGTCAGCGATGAAAGAAAAGGGCTGCGAATGTGCAGCCCTTCATAATTTGGAGTATTGAAGCTTACAGCAAGTGTTCTTGTAGGTAGTGTGCAACCGCATCTTCTGCATTGCTGCCAATTACTTCATTATTTGGTAGAGCTTTCATCACTTTTTCGTGTGATGTACCCATAACTAGCCCTTTACCTGCCATCGACAGCATTTCTACGTCATTCATGCCATCACCAAATGCTACGCAGTTTTCTAACGTGAGGCCGAGTTTTTTCGCTACCGCTTCAAGAGCATGACCTTTAGACACGCCAGCGCTCATTACTTCCAAACACCAAGGCGTTGAAAATGCGATGTTCAGCTTATCACCAAACTGCTCACGTAGTTTGTTTTCAAATACGACCAAACGTTCGTGGTCTTCTCCAGGATGCGTGAAGAAAACTTTCGCAATACCGTCAGTTGGGGCGCGGTCTTCATCAAATAAGACGTAAGTGAATTCATCGTGGAAGTCACGTAACGTTTCATCATCCTTGTTCATCAACCAGCTATCATTTTGATACATGTGAATAAGTATTTCTTGATCATGTTTGATCGTGTCGATCACGCCTTGTACCAGTTCCGCAGGGACATTCTCGCTGTACATTAGCTGAACTTCCTGGTCATGCACTCGGGCACCATTCGACGTGATCATATAAGCTGGAATGCCAACTTGGCGACGGATGCTCGCAACGTCTACGTGGTGACGGCCGGTTGCAAAGACAAAGGTATAACCCTTTTCATGCAGCGCTTTTAGCGTCTCTTTTGAGTAAGCACTGAGCTGATGGTTAGGTGCGAGTAACGTGCCATCCAGATCAGAGGCAACGATTTTGGTGATCTCTTTGCAAGGTAGCGATGTGCTCATGAAGTCCTCGTAAACGGTTTGGATAGTGTGGAACAGGTGAATTGCAAACGGAGTACAGCAGACTGACTAGATCGTACTGCTCCGAATGCGGGGGAACTTGGGCTCATAGCACTATGCGGTTAAACACAGTGTCAAAGTAGCCAAGTTCAAGCAGTGTACGCCAAAATGAGGATGAAAAAGAGGGTAAATCGATGTGTAGACATTTCCTCTTTAATCTTAGTCGTGAAATGGTCGCCTAGAGTTCTTATTGTGCTTGTTCGTTTGATGGCGATTTAGGGTCATTCATAAAGCGGAAAATCGCATCGAGCGCTTGATTACGATACTTGTCGGTTTCGAACAAGATTTCATGCTGTGCGCCTTCGATAGAAAGCAGCTCCGCGTGCGGGTTGGTTTTCCGCAATTTATCAATAAAACGCTTTTGCGCGAGGTTGCTAACAATCCGATCGTTTCCGGCTTGGATTAGGATTACTGGTATTTTGACTTGGCGAGTTAATAAAAAGCACTGCTTAGCGGCCATGAGCCCTTGCCAAACCCAGCGAGTGCTTGGCCCACCGACTTGCAGTTCCGGTTTTTCCGTATATAGGTTTCGGAACCATTGGTAGCGGCCGTAACTTTGGCTAAGTGGGTTATCTTCAAAGGGCTTAGGGAAGTAGGCCTGATGTCCTGGTGCATAGCGTGGCAAAGTCGATACCGCTGACATAATTTGTGTGACCGGAATCGCTATTGGTGATAGGTACCATGGCAGGTTAATGCCAAACATGGGCGCACTTAGAATCAAACCAGTAAAAGGGTGTTCTGGGTGAGTTTGCAGGTAACGTGTGGCGATCGCGCCGCCCATAGAGTGCGCGATGATGAAGCATTGTTGATATTCGCTAAGGTCGTGTTTTTTTACGACGATGTCCATATCATCAATATAATCAGTAAAGTCATAGACGTGACCCATATCTGAGTCAGATAATAAACGATCTGATAAACCTTGTCCGCGGTGGTCAAAGGAATAGACATCGAAACCTTGGCGGTAGAGATCGTAAAACAGCTCTTGGTATTTCCAGGAAGACTCAATGCGTCCATTTACGATGAGCACGGCTTTTTTATGCTCTGGGTTGGTTAGCTTGCACCAGTAAATGTTCTTTTTCTCAGTCCCTTTAACAAAGCCCTCTTGGCGAGTTTGCCAAAGTGCTGCGATCGGACCACCAATTGCTTGCTCAAATAATGTCTCTTGAGTATAAGTCAAAGGTGAATGGTTAGTCGCCATTAGTTGATTACCTGAAGATACGTTGTTTACGCGATGTATCATCGAAGAATTAGTGAGGAAATGCAATGGATACCCATGTCTGGTTAGCTTATGTAGTAACAGCAATCGTTTTTAGTTTGGCTCCGGGCTCTGGCACGGTGAACTCAATCAGTAATGGTTTGAGTTACGGTACCCGTAAATCACTGGGTGCCATTATTGGCTTACAAATTGGTTTAGTTATCCACATCGCGCTGGTGGGGGCGGGTATTGGTGCGCTTGTCGCGCAGTCAGCAACCGCATTTTCTGTCATTAAATGGGTTGGTGCCGCTTATCTGGTTTGGTTGGGGATTCAGAAATGGCGCGATACATCAAGCTTAGTCGCAGCTGAAAACCACAACGAGATGTCAGGCACGGCGCTGTTGTACAAGGCTGTGTTAATTAACCTCACCAACCCTAAATCGATTGTTTTTCTGGTGGCGTTGTTCCCGCAGTTTATTGACCCGGCAAAAGACCAAATCACGCAACTGTTGGTGCTTGGCGTCACTACGGTCGTGATTGATGCGTGTGTAATGTTGGGTTACACGAGCTTGGCAGCACAAATGGGACGCTTTATTCGCTCCGATAAAATCATGGGAAAAATAAACAAAGTATTCGGTTCAATGTTCATGGGTTGTGGTGCATTATTAGCAGCTGCAAAGTCATAAGCCATTTATAGGTCCTTCTTTAGCATGAATACAACGTATGTCGCTCGCCAGCCGATCTTTAACCGAAAAAGACAGACGCTGGGTTATGAATTGTTGTTTCGAGACGGGGAGAGTAACGCATACCCTTCACATATTGATTCAAATCGAGCGACATACCGACTGATCGTCGAAAACTTCCTATCACTGGGTACTAACCCAGTGATTGCCTCTTCAAGATGCTTTATTAACTTTCCTCATCAAAGTTTGGTGCGACGTTTGCCGCGCAGTTTGCCGAAAAACAAAATTGTCATCGAAGTGTTGGAAACGTGCCAACCTACGGATGAGCTTCTTGATGCGATTCGTGAGTTTTATCGAGAAGGTTACTTGATCGCTTTGGATGACTTCACCCTAACACCAGAATGGCGCCGTTTTTTGCCATATGTGCATATTGTGAAGCTCGACATTATGGCGATGGGGCTCGAAAAGGCCTGTGAACTTGTCACAACACACCTTGCCAAACGCGTCAAATACCACTTTTTAGCAGAACGTGTTGAAACCGCAGAAGAGTTTGAGCAAGCGAAAGCGGCTGGCTTTAAATTTTTCCAAGGTTATTTTTTTAGCAAGCCACTCGTCTCGCAGACTAAATACGTCAGTCCTGAGCAAGTGTTGGCATTGCAACTGTTTCGTGAAGTTTGTGCTCCTGAGCCTGACTTTACTCGTATCGAGTCCATCATTACGCAAGATGTCGCGTTGTCATATAAATTATTGCGTTTTGTAAATACGCAAGCGCCGAATTTGGCTGTCGAAATCAGCTCTTTTCGTCAGGCATTGATTTATCTTGGCCAGGATAACCTTAAGCAGTTTGTCTCTTTGGTTGTGGCATCGTATATCTCCAGTAACAAGCCTCGAGAGCTGTATCACCTTTCATTGCAACGAGCTCAATTTTGCCAATTGATGTCGCGCTATCAGCCCTTCTCTCACCTCAACGAACAAGGTTTTATGGTTGGTTTGCTGTCGATTCTAGATGCGCTGTTGGATCTTTCGGTGGAATCTTTAGTTAGGCAGTTACCGCTTAGTCATTCAGTACAACAAGCGCTATTACATCGCAAAGGGGTTTATGGTGCACTTATTTCCCTCGAAGAGTGCTACGAGCGTGCCGATTGGTCAGGGGTTGAAAAAATCACGATGCAATTGGGGTTGCCTTTAGAGGAAGTGAAGCTCTCCTTAGGTGAAGCGGTTCGCTGGAGTCAAAGCATCGCGACTGCATAATTTCGTGTCTTATCTTTTATCTCTTTGAATCTCTCTCTTTACAATCAAGCTGTTCGTTAGATGTGAAACTTTTATGACGATGGACGGTTTCCTCTTGACGATATATCTTAATTAAATAAACATATACGCATATCCATATATAGGTATGTTCATTATGCTTCCACATCAGTTTTTTAAGCTGTTATCCGATGAAACACGCGTACGTTGTTTAATGCTCGTGGCCCGTGAAGGTGAAACTTGCGTTGGTGATTTGGCGTTTGCTCTGCAAGAGAGCCAGCCGAAAGTTTCTCGTCATCTTGCTCAGTTACGATCCAGTGGCATCTTGGTGGATAAACGCCAAGGACAATGGGTGTATTACGAGTTATCACAGCAATTACCAGGTTGGATGCGAAAGTTAATTGAAGACTTAGTGGCATCAAACTGTTTGAAGCAGGAATACCAAGACGACATCACACGCTTACACGATAAAAGTCGTGAGGCTTGCTGTTAACAGCGAATAGAGATTCAAGGTAGAAGATTAGAGGGTAAAACTATGACAATTAAAGTAGGAATTAATGGCTTTGGCCGAATTGGTCGCTTAGCGCTGCGAGCGGCATTTGATTGGCCAGAATTGGAGTTTGTGTTAATCAACGATGTCGCAGGTGACGCCGCTACGCTTGGTCACTTATTAGAATTCGATTCAGTGCAAGGTCGTTGGCATCATGGAGTTCAGGTCGAAGGCAGTGAGCTCGTCATCAACGGCAAGCGTGTCGCCACGACTCAACAACGCGATATCGATGCGGTGAACTGGTCTGATTGTGATGTTGTGATTGAAGCGACAGGCGTACATCGCAAAACATCATTCCTAAACAAATACCTAGAGCAAGGCGTGAAACGTGTCGTGGTAAGCGCACCTGTGAAAGAAGAAGGTATTGCGAACATTGTGGTGGGTGTGAACGACCATATTTTCGACCCTGAAAAACATCGTATCGTGACAGCAGCTTCGTGTACGACTAACTGTATCGCACCTGTGGTTAAAGTCATTCATGAGAAATTGGGTATCGAACAATCTTCTTTTACGACCATTCACGACCTGACGAATACGCAAACTATTTTGGATGCGCCACACAAAGATCTACGCCGTGCAAGAGCATGCGGCATGAGCCTTATCCCGACTACGACGGGTAGCGCGAAGGCGATTGTCGAAATTTTCCCAGAATTAAAAGACAAAATTAATGGTCATGCGGTTCGCGTACCTCTAGCAAACGCATCGTTAACAGACATCATTTTTGATGTGAAGCGTGATACCACAGCAGAAGAAGTGAATGCACTGTTAAAAGAAGCATCTGAAGGTGATTTGAAAGGCATCCTTGGCTTCGAAGAGCGTCCTTTAGTTTCTATCGATTATAAGGGCGACCAACGTTCAACCATCGTTGATGCGCAATCAACCATGGTTGTGGGTTCTCGTATGGTTAAGATTTATGCTTGGTACGATAACGAAATGGGTTATGCAACGCGCACAGCAGAGCTGGTTCGTAACGTTGGTTTGGCTTAAAAGGGGGTCACAATGTCTCATCCTACATGGCAATTAGATTTGGACTCCGGTGCTTTAATCTTAACACCGTGCCCAGGAACGAAAGGTGTCGATTTGCATGCGTCGTTAGAACAGTTGAAAGAGCAGGGTGTTCAAGCGGTCGTTACTGCATTAGATGATAGTGAATTAGCTGCGAAGAATGTCTCTGCATTGGGTGAAGCCACTCAGCAACTGGGTATGAAATGGTTCCAGATCGAGATTGAAGACGACTGCGCACCAAATGAAGAATTTGCGACGAAGTGGCAACAAGCCAGTCCGGAACTGCACGAGATTCTTGCTCAAGGTGGCAAAATTGCGATGCATTGTATGGGTGGTTCGGGGCGCACAGGTTTGTTCGCTGCTCACCTACTCCTAGAAAAGGAATGGCAGTTAGAAGATATCGTGCGAGAAGTGCAGGCATTGCGCCCTGGTGCATTTACAAAACCTGTGCAAGTTGAGTACATCGAACGCGTGGCTCAAGACGCTTGATCAGCTTAAATAGCTTTTGGTTCATTATGATCCAAAAGCTAAATTCGAGCTTCTTCAGGATACGACTGTTTACAAAAAAAGCCATTAATATTAACTAATGCATTGTTTTTAAGGTGTATTTTGCTTTTTATTGATGTTGGGGCATTTTTTAAAAATCACAGCAACATTATATTGGTCAATGTTGCTGTACAGGTTAGAAAGTATTTAGAACATGATGATCTAAATGCTTCTATCGCTGTACATATGAGGTCAATATGATTTCTCAATTAAGCAAAAGTATTCGTCAGTACATGTTAGTGACGTTTAACTATTGGAACTTTACGGTGACCGATGGCGCACTGCGTATGCTGGTGGTGCTCTATTTTCATGACTTAGGTTATTCCACGTTAGCTATTGCCTCACTGTTTCTTTTCTATGAATTTTTTGGTGTGGTGACAAACCTGGTTGGTGGTTGGTTGGGCGCAAGGTTAGGCCTAAATAAAACCATGAACATTGGTTTAGCGATGCAAGTGTTTGCGTTGCTGATGCTCGCAGTACCAAATGCATGGCTGACCATTCCTTGGGTGATGGCAGCGCAAGCTCTGTCGGGGATTGCCAAAGATCTGAACAAAATGAGTGCTAAGAGCGCGATTAAAACGCTAGTACCAGACGAACAGCAAGGTGCGCTCTACAAATGGGTAGCGATTTTGACTGGCTCGAAGAATGCACTCAAAGGAGCGGGCTTTTTTGTTGGTGGCTTGCTGCTGTCTTGGGTGGGTTTTCAAAACTCGATGTTTATTATGGCGGGTGTACTTACATTAGTGTTTGTTTGCAGCATGATCTGGCTAGAAGCGGACATGGGTAAAGCAAAGAGTAAACCTAAGTTTCGCCAAATATTCTCCAAGTCTGAATCGATAAACATTTTATCCGCAGCACGCATGTTCTTGTTTGGTGCTCGTGATGTGTGGTTTGTCGTTGCTCTGCCTATTTATCTTGGTAGCGTGTTTGGCTGGGATCACTTGTGGGTTGGTAGCTTTCTCGCAGCGTGGGTCATTGCTTATGGGTTTGTGCAAGGCTTTGCGCCGCGTATTACTGGCAAAGCGCAAGGTCGTGTGCCTGATGGTAGTGCAGCATTGGTGTGGGCAGGAATCCTAGCGTTAATTACGGCTGGTATTGCTTATGGTGTGCAAATCGGTTGGCAGCCTGAATTGGTGATTGTGGTAGGTTTGATGATTTTTGGCGCTGTGTTTGCCATTAACTCTTCGCTGCACTCGTACTTGATAGTGAGCTACGCTAAAGGCGATGGCGTCTCGTTGGATGTCGGTTTTTACTACATGGCCAATGCGATGGGACGTTTGATTGGCACGGTATTATCGGGTTGGATCTACCAAGAGGCTGGTCTTGCAGCGTGCTTATGGGTTTCTTTTGCTTTCTTGGCACTGACGACGCTGATTTCAATTAAGTTGCCAAAAGCTGATGTTGCTACTGCGTAACTATCCCCAGTATCGCTATCTGTAGATGGTATAAATGGCTCCAAATCGGAGCCATTTTTGTTTCTTATGCGCCGTTTGCTGTAATCAGATTGTGTCGGTTTGGCATCGAGAGTGAATACTGATGCTTGGTTTTTGGTTCTCGTTAAGTGATTAGAGTGGTGATGAAATCTCCGTTGTAGGTCATTGTTGAGTTAAAAATAAGCAAAAACAGATTGTTAACCATTTCACTGGTTGAGATTTACCCTATGCTATAAACGATAAGCGACTCAAAGTAGGGAAAGGTATGAGAGAAAGGGTTCTGTTTTTTGATTTATTGCGCTGCTTCGCAGCGGTAGCAGTGATCGCCATTCACGTCTTGGCACCGTATCGAAATGAGTTAGGAGTGATTCCATTTGACCAATGGCTGACAGCGGTAGGCGTGAATAGCGTAACCCGCTGGGCAGTGCCAGTTTTTATTTTGATCACCGGAGCGCTAATGCTCAGTGACACTCGACCATTTGACGGTAAGTATTATATCAAAAGGCGTTTGGGCAAAGTTTTAGTTCCATTTCTTATTTGGTCGATGTTTTATGCATACCTTTCAGGTTGGACTTCTCAAGGCTTTGATTTTGAAACCGTAAAAGAGGTATTAAGCAATAGCCCATTCCACGCAACGTATTACCATCTCGGCTTTTTCTATTACTTTATACCACTGTATTTTGTGATTCCGCTGTTTCAATGGATGGTACGCAACGTGGATGACAACGTCTTGTATACCTATCTCGCATTTTGGCTTTTCACCAGCACACTGTTCTTGTTCAAGATTGATGGCCCGTGGAGTAATCAGATGTGGCTTTATATGGGTTACCTTCCACTGGGGTATGTTTTATTTCAAAAGGTACCTTTGAATCGCTCTATGGTGACCTTATTTGTTGGGCTAGGACTCGTGGCGTTGGCAGTGACCTTTACGATGGTTGTGACAAATAGCTTAGAGGCGGAGAAGTATACGGTTGGGCGCTGGCTCTCTTATAAAACACTGAATGTGATTCTAGCGGCTTCGATGATTTTTATGATCGGGCGTTACTTTGGTGAAGGCTTATCACCAAAAGTACAAAAAGTGGTTAGTGTGATCAGTCAGCACAGCTTAGGGATTTACTTACTTCACCCTATTTTCTTATGGCCGATGAAAGAGTTCGGTTGGTACACAGGACATCCTGCGTGGGTGATTCCAGTCTGGATCGTTCTAAGTGGAGCTGGAGCCTTGGCGATGAGCTATCTCTTTTCTCGTTCTGCCAAGACTCGTTGGTTACTGCCTTAACGTTTGATAGCGAAGTGAAGGAACTTGTTGCCGCGATAGGTCAGTGTTCCCTTATCTCCAGGGTTGAGTGCATGGTAGTAATGCACTCCAATTTGGAATTCACGCTTTGGACCGATAGAACCACGTTGAACGTAAATCCAATACTCTTGATCGTCTTGACCTGGTGGTGCGTTTGGTATGTCTATCGCTTGTTTATCTAAAATCGTTACCTGCGCGCTTTGCTCTGGAGCGTCTTCGCCCACATAGTGCTTACTATAAAAACGGAAAAACACCCACGCGCCCAAGGCAATAAGGGCGAATAGGGCGACAATAAGTGAGATTGGCATATTAACCTCCAATGTTTTATCGGGTCCCATTCTACAGAACTCGCTGACGAAACGATGAGTTGAGGTAACTTATTCATAATCTAATGAAAGGGATATGGAGATTATTCGGCGCACTTCACGATTTATCTTAATGATGCACGATGAAATCGTCGCTTCATCTGCAAGCGAAGTCACTAAAGCTGAACGAAGCGGCTTTCACTTGTTAGGCTATATGCGCTCAAGGGCACAAATTGAAAGTAAAATTGCACTTAACGGCTCGAAAAAGCTCTAAATTTATAGAAGAATAAAAATAATGAACATAGGAAGGGTCTGGTAAGGAGGGTTACGATGTCAGATATTGAAAAAGTAGTCATGCGTACCCGAACGATCGAAAAACTTTTGCGTACTCAGTACCATGCAGAAGGGAAAGGGTTGCACCAACTTATTAATAGTTGTGAAGAACGTTTACCGCATGACGTGATAGCAAAGCTTCGATTCATCGCAACCGTGCGTAACAAAGTGGTGCACGAAGACGATTACAAGCTGGATGATCGTAAAGGCTTTATGGCGGCATGTGATGCTTGTGAAAAAGAGCTGACACCAAGAAGCTCTCGCTTTATTTGGCGTACAGCAATTTTGCTAATGACGTTGATTACGCTGGCCGCTCTTGGTTTCTACTATATGCACTGGGATATTTTGTCTAAGCACATTCAGTAGAGCTATACAGATAAATAAAAAAGGACGCATTTGCGTCCTTTTTTATTTTAAATCATTGGGTTAGTACATCATTGGCAGTGTCATTAAACCCACAACCACTGCAATCATAACCAGCCCTTGTTTTTGAGAAGATGAAATCATAACACTACCCCTTAATCTTTGATGAACTCGATGAATTTAATATAGCACTGTTTTTGGGGTTTGATCAACATATGCTCGTTAATCTTTTCAAAAACCACACTTAACTTGTCTGGTTTTACATGATTCTGACTAATGAAACTATGTTTTTTGTGCTGTATTTAAAGTGTTCACATTGTTTTATTTCTATCCTTTTTTGTTTTAAGTGTATGATTTTATAATGTTAAATGGTTTGTGATGTTGGCTTTGTAATTGTTTTTTGTTTCGAATGGTATGTTGGGTGTTTATTTTGTCTGTATTTCTCAAAAATTGAGAAAATTAAAAAATGTGCTATGAGGTTGCATCGTCAAATCGAAAGCATGGAGTGAGATTTTCTTACCTTATGAGAAAATATGGGCTTCAAAAGTGTTTAGTGATTTTATGGTTTATGAAGTCCGCACTTTTATCTGTTATTGAAATTATGGTTTTATTTATCATTGACTTACTTTTCTTGTCTGATGTTTTTTTTACTGAATTAAGGTCGGTTTTCTTAGTTTTTACCCCTAGTCATCAGTGGTTTCTCCTCTCTTAGAGCGCTACTAAGACTATTTTCTATTTTGTGTCTGTTATTTATTCTTGTTGCCTGCATTACATACATCCTGGTGGTTTAATCGTCAGTTTGTGAAATGGCGGCTTACCTGGAGCACTTATCTGTTTTTCAGTTAAATAGTTTTAGAAAGCGTTGGTTATTGTGTCGTGTGATTTGATGGGTTCGGCTGATGAGCAAAGCTTGGCCCCAATGTTTAGTGGCATCATTCAGGCTCATCGGCTTTATTATTACGTAGGCTGAGGGTTACAAAATGTTTCGAATCGCTAGCGAGATCCAACTTTCGTAGATTGTGTCTTTACATCAAAACTGGTCTACCTAGACTAGCGGCGAGTTTAAGTAAAAGGTGTATACTGCATGTGGAGTTGGCTGGCGATAGGGCTATCAGGTGTGTATTCCGTGTTGGGAGCAAAGCAAGCTAACCCGACACAATCCCTCGTGTTTAAAATCTTTACTCTGCTACTTCTTCTTGTGTTGGTGTTAACTCAAGGTGCATCCGCAACATATACCTACTGGATTGCGGGTGGGCTTATTGTGTCTATGGTGGCAGATACGCTGCACTCGTTTAAAACTCGTAAGCTAATCTATTTTACGGCTTATCTGGTTGCCCAGGTATGCTACAGCAAGTCATTTTGGGTGCAGCTTAATGGTGAGATTGTCTGGTGGCTGTTGGCCCTGCTGCTTGCAGCGAGTATCGTGGCGTTCTTTTTGTTGCTACCTCAACTCGACTCTCTGGTATTCCCCGTTGTGATCATGGGGATGATGCTGGTTCAACTTGCTTGGGCAGCCGGTGAAGTTTGGTTACAAGTGCCGAGTTACGCCAATGCTATCGGCTTTAGCGGGACCTTAGTTCTCATCTATTCGGCGCTGGCATACGCGATACACGGTTATCGAAAACCGATGAAACACGCCTATTTGTGGGTGAGTGGTAGTTACTTTTTTGCTCATGCCCTCATTGTTGCCTCAATCATTTACTAATTTAAGTCAAAGCAGCTCTTGAGGATTTCAGTAAACTGAACGCATTGTTCTTAATAACTGGAGTCAATAATGAGTGAAATCCATGCTCACGAGCTGCTAAACCTACTTAGAGAAACGCCAATGGATCGCGAAGCCCTCACACAGCACTTTGGCGCTAGCGTTCGCTTTCACACCTGTAAACTGAATGATCTAGACTTAGATGCATTACTAGCATTTTTGCTCAAGCGCGACAAAATTCGTGAGCTTGAAGGTAAGTTTGTGGTCAATATGGCGCGAGTTTGCAATCACTAAACGGCGGCTAAGATCGAGGATGAATATGGTGTTTTCGCCCTCAGTCATATACTCATGTTGTCAGTTTGCTATACACTGGCCGCCATTTTTTAGGTGAGGCCAGAATATGGACATTCTTTCGGCAGCGACCATGCTGTTTCTAATCATGGACCCTCTCGGTAACTTGCCGATTGTGTTGTCTATTCTCAAACATATCGATCCCAAGCGTCGTCGTAAGGTATTGATTCGTGAACTACTGTTTGCCTTACTGATCTTGATGCTGTTTCTGTTTGCAGGACAAAGCATCTTAAGTTTTTTGCATGTCCAGCCAGAAACGCTCAGCATTTCAGGTGGCATTATTCTCTTCATTATTGCGATTAAGATGATTTTCCCGAGTGCTGGCAGCATCACTGGACTGGCAGCAGGCGAGGAGCCCTTTATTGTTCCGATGGCCATTCCTATGATCGCGGGCCCTTCAGTGATTGCAGCCTTGCTTTTACTGTCTTCGCAACATCCAGAGAAAATGTTGGAAATGTCAGCATCAGTCGTAATTGCGTGGGGCGCAACATTTTTTATACTGATGTTTTATGGCTTCTTTAATCGCTTGTTGGGTGAACGTGGCTTGAAGGCGGTAGAACGCTTAATGGGCTTGTTACTGGTGATGATCTCCACTCAAATGTTCTTGGATGGTGTAAAAAGTTACATTGGGTGACGAACGAAACGCAGAAAAAAAGCCGCTCACAAGAGCGGCTTTTTCGTATCTGAGCGATTACATCATGTGTTTACGACGAATATCGAGTAGAGCAAAAATACCAAAAATCAGGATTGAATATTTTTCCCAACTGCTCATTTTTATTTTGTCGCCAAATGCACCAATGAAGATGGCCATTTGTAAACCGTGCATGATGAACAAAAAAGCGGTCATGATGTATAGCGCAATCGCGGCATTGCCGGGAAAGGGCATAAAAATATTTAGGATTAATACTAACCAAACAAAGGCGATAGCCGCTTTGGCCAGCATAATTAGTGCTTTCATTTAAGTATCCTTTTAAATCGAGGCGTTATGCGGAGGTACGTTCGTACAGACGATAGCTCACTTGGCCTGCTGTTTTTTCTCGATGTAATTGCCAGTTTTCTGGTAAGTCGGCAATATTGAGTTCTTTTTCTGTTTCAATATAAATCATCGCATCTTCCGCGAGCCAGCCATTTTGTTCTAGCAGAGCCACGGTCTCATCCAATAGACCTTTGCGAAACGGTGGGTCAATAAACACCACATGGTGAGCAGAACCCGGTTGCTTCAAAAAACTCAGTGCGTCGGTATTTACCACTTGGATGTTGTTCGCGTTAAGAGAGGCAACATTCTTTTGTAACTGTTGGAAAGCTTGTGGGTTTAGCTCAACCATGGTCACTTGCTCTGCTTGGCGCGAAGCTGACTCAAATCCCAAGCCGCCAGAGCCAGCAAACAAGTCGAGACATTTTGCCTGTGGTACATCTTGAGCTAACCAGTTAAACAGCGTTTCTTTGACGCGATCTGTCGTGGGGCGTAAGCCTTCAGCATCGTGTACAGGAAGTTTTCTGCCTCTCCATAAGCCACTAATAATGCGAACAAAGCCCGTTGTTGGCTTTTTTTGTGATGAGTTTTGCTGGCGACGTCTTACCATAGATTTTTTGACCGCTAATAAAGTGATACTATATCTAATCGCCCAAGCAATGAGCTTGGAGCTTGGATACAGCCCAGAATATTCAAGATGACAGAGTGTAACACTAATAAGATTAGAATTACCTAATCGGAAAGTTTTCAGAACTTTGTCATTAGCCTTTTTTAGACAGATAATAATCTTGTCAAAAAAGAGTCATTAATAGATAAAAGAACAATCTAGGATAGCCCCAGATGACGGAAAAAAAGAAGCGCGGATTACTTTCGTGGCTAGGTTTTGGTGACGAAGAGCAAAGCCCAAAACCAAAAACTGAAGAAACAGTAAAAGAAGAAGCAGTGGAAGCGCCTTCTGAAGAGCAGCAAACCGAAGCGGTTGCTGAGCAAGCGGAAGCAACGCCAGAACTTGAAGAAGAAGCGAAACAATCAGAGGCTGCCCCAGCAGAAGCAGAAGCAGAAGCAGAAGCAGAAGCAGAAGAGCCAGAAGTCGTATCGGCCGCGCCTCGTGTTCAAGAACAAGAAAAGCCAACAGAAAGCTTTTTTGCTCGTCTTAAACGCAGCCTAAGCCGAACAAAAGCAAATATTGGTGCTGGCTTCTTCGGTTTGTTCAGCGGTAAGAAAATCGATGAAGACTTATTTGAAGAGCTAGAAGAGCAACTGCTTATTGCTGATGTGGGCATGAATACCACAACAAAAATTATCAACAACCTGACAGAAAAAGCCACACGTGGCGATCTGAAAGACGGCGAAGCCCTTTATGGTTTGTTGAAAGAAGAAATGGCTGAGATTCTTTCTAAAGTCGAACAGCCACTAGAAATCGATAGCAACAAAACGCCTTACGTCATCTTGATGGTGGGTGTAAATGGCGTGGGTAAAACCACGACCATCGGTAAGCTAGCGAAGCAGTTCCAAACTCAAGGCAAAAAAGTGATGCTTGCAGCGGGAGATACTTTCCGTGCCGCAGCGGTTGAGCAGCTACAAGTGTGGGGTGAACGTAATAATGTTCCTGTGATTGCTCAACATACTGGCGCAGACAGTGCCTCTGTTATCTATGATGCGATTGAAGCGGCAAAAGCACGTGGTGTGGATGTGGTGATTGCTGATACAGCAGGTCGTCTACAGAACAAAGCGAACCTAATGGAAGAGCTGCGTAAGATTGTACGTGTGATGAAGAAAATTGATGACTCTGCACCACATGAGATCATGCTAACGCTTGATGCAGGTACAGGACAAAATGCAATTAGCCAAGCGAAACTTTTCAGTGATGTTGCCCCTCTAACCGGGATTACTTTGACTAAGTTGGATGGTACAGCCAAGGGCGGCGTAATTTTCGCTATTGCTGATCAGTTCGGTATTCCAATTCGTTACATTGGTGTGGGTGAAGGTATCGAAGACTTGCGTCCATTTGAAACTCAAGAGTTTATTGACGCACTGTTTAGTCGTGAAGAATAAAAAGAGTTAGAGGAAATCAACGGTGATCAAATTTCAGCAAGTAAGCAAAGCTTACCGAGGTGGTCGACAAGCACTGCAAAAAGTCGATTTTCACCTGAGGCGCGGTGAAATGGCGTTTTTAGGCGGACATTCCGGGGCTGGTAAAAGTACCTTGCTGAAATTGATCTGCGCGATAGAGCGACCAACCGATGGCAAAATCCATTTTAATGGCCACGACATCACGCGTATTCCAGGCAAAGACATCCCTTTTTTGCGCCGCAATATTGGGATTGTTTTTCAAGATCATCGCCTATTGATGGATCGCAGTGTGTACGACAATGTCGCTCTGCCAATGCGTATCGAATCGATTTCTGAAAACGAAATCAAACGCCGTGTTTCTGCGGCGTTAGATAAAACGGGCTTACTCGATAAAGCTCGTTGTCTACCTAGTCAACTTTCTGGTGGTGAACAACAGCGCGTCGGTATTGCCCGTGCTGTGGTTAATCGACCAACGTTGCTGGTGGCTGATGAGCCTACGGGTAACCTTGACCCAGAATTATCCAACCGTGTGTTGCGTCTATTCGAAGAATTTAACCGTGCGGGCGTGACTATCCTACTTGCCACGCACGATGTGGGGTTAGTAAACACTCGCCCACAGTATCGTCATTTTGAATTGAACCAAGGCTTCCTAAGTGAGGTAGAAGACTATGGCAGGTAACAAGCACTCCCAAAAGAAGGGGAAAGGCCGCAGTGCCAAGCGTGCGAATACCGATGGTTTTTTCTCTGTCCATGCAAAACAAGCTAAATCCTCTTTTAGCGCCTTATGGCAACGACCACTAGGCAACATTCTGACCCTAGCGGTCATCTCCATGGCACTTGCCATGCCAGCTTGTTTGTATCTATTGGGGAAAAACGTTGCGGGGGCAGCGGAAGATGTCGCTTCTCCTTCACAAGTTAGTGCTTACTTAGTTGAAGGCATGCCGGATGCACGAGTGATGGTTCTCAAAGATCAAATTGAAACTTGGCCTTTGGTAAAAGAGGTAGAATATATTTCACCGCAACAAGGTCTATCTGATTTAAGCCAATATGCAGGGTTCGACCAAGCTATCAGCCTTTTAAGTGGCTATGCGCTACCTGGTGTGTTGGTGATTACGCCAGATTCGGAGCTAAAAAGTGATATTCAGTCATTAGCCAAAGACGTTCGAGAGCAACAAGATGTGACCGACGTGAGACTTGACGAAGACTGGCTGGCGCGTCTTGATGCCATCAAAACTCTCGCGAGTATTATTGTCATTACCCTGACAGTGCTGATGCTCGGTGCGGTATTTTTAATCGTTGGCAATACATTGCGATTTAATGTGTTGGCGAATAAAGAAGAGATTCAAACCATGAAACTGATCGGTGCGACGGACAGTTTCATTCTGCGCCCTTACTTGTACACAGGCATGTGGTTTGGCGTGTTAGGTGCCACTATTGCGTGGTTGGTAACGGCTTTAGTGACCATTGTCATGAATAGTGCGGTGGAAGACCTTGCTGCGTTGTACGATAGCCAGTTCCGCCTGATTGGTCTAAATTGGGATGAATCTTTGTTATTAATCATCATTGGGAGTCTTTTGGGATGTATTGCGGCGCGTTTTTCTGCGCAACGACATTTAAAAGAAATTGAACCAGTTTAAGTGATGGCGGTCTTATTACTTGGATTTCATTAGCATTAGCTAATTTTGAACCCTTGCTTAGACCAAATGTTTATGGATAATTGCTTCCCCTTCTTGAAACTTGCTCATTTTGAGTTCAAGATATCGAAGCTAAATTGCAATGTAATGCTCCAGATCAGAGATTGATGAGGAATTGAATGACAAAAGAAGCGTATCCGATGGCTCTAGTCACGCAAGATAGCCTTGATAGCTATATTCGCTCAGTAAACAGCTACCCAATGCTGACTGCAGACGAAGAGCGTGAGCTGGCAGAACGATTACACTATAAAGGTGAGATTGAGGCTGCAAAAGGTCTAATTCTTTCGCACCTACGATTCGTTGTTCACGTTGCTCGTGGTTACTCTGGCTACGGTTTGCCAATGGCGGATCTTGTGCAAGAGGGTAACATCGGTCTAATGAAAGCCGTTAAGCGTTTTAACCCAGAAGTAGGGGTTCGCTTGGTTTCTTTTGCTGTCCACTGGATCAAAGCAGAGATCCACGAATACGTGCTACGTAACTGGCGTATCGTGAAAATTGCGACCACTAAAGCGCAACGTAAATTGTTCTTCAACCTGCGTAAGTCGAAAAAGCGCTTGGGTTGGTTTAACAACGGTGAAGTGGAAACCGTTGCGCGCGAGTTAGGTGTTGAGCCTTCTGAAGTTCGCGAGATGGAATCACGCTTAGCGGCGGTGGATTCAACCTTTGATATGCCAACTGATGAAGACGACAGTTCAAACGCTTACACAGCGCCGATGCTATACCTAGAAGACAAATCGTCTGATGTGGCCGACAACATTGAAGCCGCCAACTGGGAAATGCACACCAACAATCGCTTGGGTCATGCATTAGCGAGTTTGGATGAGCGTAGTCAGCGCATCGTGCGTTCTCGTTGGTTAGATGATGAGAAAGCAACATTGCAAGACTTAGCTGATGAGTTCGGTGTTTCTGCCGAGCGTATTCGCCAGCTAGAAAAAAATGCAATGAAGAAACTAAAATTGGCCGTGGGTGAATTTTAATTTCCACTGCTAATTGAAAGTAAGATTTTCATAGAAAGCCGAGATCATGTGATCTCGGCTTTTTTATTGTCGATCGAAAATCGATAGCGTTTGCGATCTGGATTTTATGTGCTACCTGTGTATAACTCTGTGAAGTAATTATTTATCAACTGTTCGAAACCCGGACAAAATAAGGGATTCAAGCACTTTTCCATCTGGGGATAGTTATAGATATACACACAGTTAGATCAGGATCATCACTACATATTGTGGATCAAAAGATCCAAATACACTTTATCAACGCAATTCACAGCTTTATCCACAAATGGTTGGAATGTGTACACTTTTGAAAACCCTGATTATCCATGTGTCTAAGTTTTCCGTTGGATAGGTTACAATAGCGGCAGTATACCCAAGCAGCTTCAAATATGGATTTTATGCTGTACCACGGGCGCTGATTAGTACGTTAGGTTCGAGGTTGCTTGGGTATATTAATAAGACAATGAGAAAGTAAATGGATCAGTTTAAGCATATCGATGTACAAGGTGCGCAAGCGCTGCTCGAGCAGGGTGATGCGAAGCTTGTAGATATCCGTGACCCTCAATCGTTTGCCGTTGCGCATGCGGAGTCCGCGTATCATTTAACTAACGATACGATCGTTGCGTTTATGGATGAAGTGGAGTTCGAACAACCTATTCTAGTGATGTGTTACCACGGTATTAGTAGCCAAGGTGCGGCGCAATATTTGGTTAACCAAGGCTTTGAACAGGTGTACAGTGTAGATGGTGGCTTTGAAGCCTGGCATCGAGCAGAACTACCGATAGTGAGAAGTTAATGAAGAGATTGGTAACGTTAAATAATCCACGTATGGCGCAAGCCTTTATTGATTATATGGCCTCTCGCCAAATTGACATCGAAATGATGCCAGAAGGGGATGGGCAATTTGCGCTGTGGCTGACTGATAGCCAGCATGAAATAGAAGCGGAAGCCGAACTTAAGCAGTTCCTTGCTAACCCGTCTGATTCAAAATACAGCGCCGCCTCGTGGGACGTTGCCGATACTCGTAAGAGCACATTTCATTATTCCAGCCCGAGTATCATGAGCATGGTCAAAGCGAAAGCTGGCCCCATGACTTTGCTGATCATGACAGTCTGTATCATCATCTACTTGTTACAAATGTTTGGCTTTGGCAATGGCGTGTTTAAGTTGTTGCACTTCCCGGCTTTTGAGGGGCAACAATGGCAAGTGTGGCGATGGCTAAGTCATGCGTTACTGCACTTTTCAGTAACTCACATCGTGTTTAACTTACTATGGTGGTGGCAGTTGGGTGGCGACATCGAACGTCGTCTCGGTTCCGGTAAGCTATTGCAACTCTTTGTGGTGTCGGCAGCGTTTTCAGGGGCAGGCCAGTTCTATGTTGAAGGGGCTAACTTCGGCGGCTTGTCTGGCGCGGTCTATGCACTGCTTGGTTATTTGTGGATATTGGGTTACCGCTTGCCACATTTAGGCCTTACGCTACCCAAGCCAATCATCGTCTTTATGTTGGTATGGTTAGTTCTTGGTTTTGTGCAGCCATTTATGGCGATTGCAAACACCGCTCACTTAGTTGGGCTACTGTCGGGGATGGCGATTGCGCTGTTTGATTCAGGCAAGATGAAATACCAACAGCAAGCCTAAAGCAGATGAAATGAAAAGACCGCTCAAGAGCGGTCTTTTTTATGTTCAAAACGGATTTGGGTTTATTGATAAAGGTATTTTGTAAACAACAAATCGGCAATGATGGTTTTACCTGTTTCAGGCAAAAGCGTTTCGTTGAGGGTCGTCACTAAGGTTTTGCGCAGATCTTCTCGGCCAGACAGGGACTTAATCGTATCTTCTGTTTGCTTACCCAATAATTCAATCACTGCATCGCGAATCAAAGGTTGGTGATGCTCAACAACTGATAAATCTTGTTGACTCATTACCATGATGTCGATGCGCACTTGCACATAACCTAACTTTTTGCCTTTGGTGTAAAAGTTAGTAGTGAGGTCAGGCTCTAGGGTAAAGTATGCCAACTTAGGTCCAGCTTCTTCCGTTTCAGCCCAACTTGGTGCGGCGAATAGTATGGTTAACGCAAAAATAATTTGGGCTATATAACGTTTGTACATATTTCTAACTTTTCTTTCTCTGGATCGCGATATTCGAATCGCTTCAGTCTTGATACAATGGGCCGTCTATAACAAATAACGGAACTTACGGTTACATACATTACTATGGACGGTAAGTTGTTGCTTTATTGTACGCATAAAGCCTCCAATTGAATACTAGTATGAATCAGCCAACATCACTCTATCTTGCTTCTTTATTGGAAGTAGAGTGGCAAAACCCCGAAGAATTCGAATTTCCAAATGAATTTGCCAAGCATTGGCTTGAAGAGCAAGGGTCTTTGTCACGTCGTTTAAAACAGCACTGCCAAGCGTTAACGGTAGAATTACTACAAAATCAGATCGTCACTGCAGCGACATTAAAACAGGACGAAAGCCAGTTATTGTCCGAACAAAATTGCTTACTGAGAGAGGTAATTTTGTGCGGTGACAATAACAACTGGGTTATTGGGCGGACATTGATTCCTCGTTCAACCTTAGTTGATCAGCAGTATGATTTGGCTCAACAAGGGGATATCCCATTAGGACTAACTGTGTTCAGCGCAGATAACGTTGAGCGGGACTCTTTGCAAATGGGATGGGTAGCCGTACCAGAAGGACGTTTGTTAGCGCGACGCTCAAGGTTGTGGATGAATCACAAACCGATGCTAGTCGCCGAGTTATTCTTATCTAATTCACCAGTTTACGCTAAGGAGACAGTGTAAATGTCCGCAGAAAAAGCCAAAGCATATTGGCAACTGATGCGTATGGATCGCCCGATTGGTTCACTGTTACTGATGTGGCCAACGATTTGGGCGCTAATTATCTCAGCCCAAGGGATGCCAAGTTGGGATGTATTCATCGTGTTTGTATTGGGGGTATTCCTAATGCGTAGTGCGGGGTGCGTGATTAATGATTTTGCAGATCGCAAAGTCGACGGCCATGTAAAGCGTACTAAGCAACGTCCACTGCCATCAGGGAAAGTGACAGCAAAAGAAGCGATTGGATTATTTTTGGTTTTGGGTATCAGCTCGTTTTTGTTAGTGCTGACCATGAACCCGCTGACGATTCAGCTATCCTTCGCTGGCATTGTGTTGGCGTTCATCTATCCATTTATGAAGCGCTACACTCATATTCCACAGCTATTTTTAGGCTTGGCTTTTAGCTGGGCGATTCCAATGGCGTGGGCTGCACAAACTGGGGAATTACCATTAATTGTTTGGTTTTTGTTCCTCATTAATGCTTTGTGGACCATTGCGTACGACACTCAATATGCGATGGTAGACCGAGATGATGATCTAAAGATTGGCATTAAATCGACGGCAATTCTGTTTGGTCGTCATGACAAGCTTATTATTGGCGTGTTGCAACTGATTACACTCGCGATGTTGGTTTGGTTAGGGCAGTTCTACCAATTGGGACAAAGTTACTACTGGACCCTTTTGATTGCAGCGTCGTTGTTTGTTTATCAGCAGCACTTAATTCGTCACCGTGAGCGTGAGTTGTGCTTTAAGGCTTTCCTTAACAACAATTATGTTGGCATGGTGATAGCGATAGGGTTACTGGTCGCATTTTGGTAAGCGAAGAAATAGAAAAAGGCATCCGATTGGATGCCTTTTTTCTTATTGGAAGAAGGTAAAACGGTTACGACCGAAGTTGGTGAATACTCTCTTCGATCGTCAGTTTCACTTCTGGATAAAGCAGAGTGAACAGTAGCCGTGCAAATTGCTGCGTTTTCTTCGTGTCACAGTTACCATCGTTATCGAGGTATTTTTGCTGTTTGAGCGTATTGAACATCGCGGTAAACACACCTTTATCGAAGAATTCTGGCGCATTAATACCGTGCAAACGCCCTAGGCGCTGAGCAATATCTTGGCTCTTCTGCTCTAGGTCCGATTTACCCAGCTCAGGGTAAGCAACAAGCAAGTTCATCGCGATAGAGTAGCGTTGCAGCGTTTCAGTTATCGTACGACCTAGCAGAACTAAAGGCTGGTTGTTCGACTGATTGATTTCCAGCTTATCACCATCAAGACTAATCATTTTCTGATCGGCAAATTCATGCAGTGTTTTAACGACCAATTCATCTAACTCGTCTTCTTGGTAACTTAAGAACAGCTCTTTCTTCAAGAATGGGTAGATTTGCGCGACATTCGCTTGAATCTTGGCTACCGAAAGGTTGCGCTGACGAATGAGCATTTGGGCAATTAATGACGGCAGAGCGAACAAGTGAATGATGTTGTTGCGATAGTAAGTCATCAGGATCGATTGGCTACGGTCCAGCGAAATGATGTCACCCATGCTATCGCTTTCAATCACGAACTTATCAAGCGAAATTGCATGATCGACCAACTCCTCAGCACTTTCGATAGGGATAGTGGAGGTGCTTGAGTACGGGTTATTTTTGAGTAGCTTTAAGTAACACTCAATCTGATTGATCAGCGAGTCACGAGAAAGTGCACGTTGACGAGAAGCAAGCAGTGCGGTTGCACACAAGGTCAACGCGTTTGCCGCCGCCGCATCGTTGATGTGCGTCATCATCTTATTAGCAAGGTCGTTCACCACAGGATTCATCCATTGTGGTTTGTTACCACCCATGCTGTCGATGTCTTTCGTCCACTCAGGAGCATGCTCGTTCAAGTACTGGTTGAGCTGAATTGGCTCACCGAAGTTCACATAGCCCAAACCAAAGTTACGCAGTTTACGCAGAGTACGCAGTACAAGCCCTGCGTTTTCTTTCTCTTTGCGTTTGCCACGCAGCTCTTTCGCGTAAGTGCCCACTTCCATTACGTGCTCGTAGCCGATGTAGACCGGCACTAGCGTTACTGGGCGGTTTAAACCACGTAGCATTGCTTGGATGGTCATAGCCAGCATACCCGTTTTCGCTTGCAGTAAGCGACCTGTACGTGAACGACCACCCTCACTGAAGTACTCGACTGAATAGCCTTTGGCAAACAGCTCAGCTAGATACTCACGGAAAATGGTTGAGTACAGTTTGTTGCCTTTAAAACTACGACGAATAAAGAACGCCCCACCACGACGGAAAAGCGGACCGGCCGGGAAGAAGTTCAAGTTAATGCCTGCCGCAATGTGCGGAGGCACCATGCCTTCATGGTATAAAACATAAGACAACAGCAGGTAGTCCATGTGACTACGGTGACACGGAACGTACACAATTTCGTGGCCGTCTTGCGCTAAACGACGCACAGTCGAGGCGTTATTGATGTGCAAACCTTGGTATAGTCTTGTCCATAACCAACTCAGGATGCGGTCGCCGTTTTTCACCAGACTATAGGAGAAGTCGGCAGCGATTTCATCCATGATGTCGTGGGCTTCTTTACGTGCCTTATCAATCGAGATGTTTTTGCTCTTGGCTTCGTCAGCAATCGCCAGTTCAATAGCTGGAGATTTTAGTAAACGAGCAAACAACACTTGGCGTTGTGGCAGGTTTGGGCCTGAAGCAGCCAGTTTCTGGCGTGAGAAGTGGATACGCGCCACGCGAGCCAGTTTGTGCGCAATTGCGCTGTCGGTACCGTGAGAGTCTGCCATATAACGCAGAGATACCACGGGACTAAAGCGAACTAAGCAGTCGCGTCCCGCCGCCATTACTGCTTTGGCTTTTTGCGGACCATTCATCGGTTGAAGGTAAGGCTTTTGGTTCTCTTCTTTACCTGGCTTACGACCCCAAAGCACGGTTGCAGGGATCATTTGAACATCCAACTCACTATCCAGCTTGTGCAGTTCCAGTAAGTCAGTGAACAGAGAAACAGAATCGGTTGGGACATCATTATCGTTGTTCATCACAGTTGGACGCGCAGCGATAAAGACGAAACGGTTCAGCGTTTTGCCATTGATTTCCAGCGGGCTGAGCGGGTCGGGTAGACCAAGGCTCATGGCTTGTTTTTGCAGTGTCAGCAAATCCACGTTCGAGCGGAACGGCAGGGCATATACAATCGGTTTAGTTAGGTCGATGTTCAGATCTTCAATCGGGTTCGACGGGATTGTGGTGCCCTTTACCAGTACCGATAAAGGTAGTTTTAGTAATGAACGTGAAAATGATTGTCCAGAAGACATAAAGTTCACAGCCTCAATAGGTATTCAAACAGGCCTAACCTTATTTCAGTTTCCGCTTTGCATGTCTTCTCTATAAAAAGAGATGAGTACGGCAATAGAAATAAGCCTAGGCGATAAAATTTAAGCGCTGCAAGGATACCAGAAACTGGTCAAACCTTTTAATTTTATTGGCTGTAAATTAGTCGAACCCCTAAGTTATTGCTTTGACTTGATTAACTGAAAAGTCGGTGTTTTAAACGAATAAAGAATGAACTTAATCGGTAAGCTGAAAGCTCTCCACAAATAAATTAAAAAACAACCAATTGGGTTTTCATTTGAGCATTTACTGGATATACTCACAGTTAACTGTATAAAAAGACAGGTGAGACATGAAGCCGTTAACGCCACGCCAACAACAAGTCTTCGATTTGATTAAAAGTAAAATCGATGACACCGGAATGCCACCAACTCGTGCAGAGATTGCGCGTGAGCTTGGCTTCCGCTCTGCGAATGCCGCAGAGGAACACCTAAAAGCGCTTGCTCGTAAGCAAGCAATTGAAATTATTCCAGGCGCTTCTCGTGGGATTCGTATCCTGCTTGAAGACGCAGCCAATGATGAGCAGGGTTTGCCATTGATTGGTCAAGTTGCAGCGGGTGAGCCAATTCTGGCTCAAGAGCACGTAGAGGCGCACTACCAAGTCGATCCTGCGATGTTCAAACCGCAAGCGGATTTCTTACTTCGTGTAAATGGCGAGAGTATGAAAGACATCGGGATTATGGATGGCGATTTGCTCGCGGTGCATAAAACCCAAGACGTGAGAGACGGTCAAGTTGTCGTTGCGCGTGTTGATGATGATGTGACTGTGAAGCGTTTGGAGCGCAAAGGCTCAACCATATTACTGCATGCTGAGAATGAAGAGTTTGCCCCAATCCAAGTGGACTTAACGTCTCAGCACCTTACGATTGAAGGCTTAGCCGTTGGTATTATTCGTAATACCGATTGGATGTAAGTGTATTTAAGCAGCCCAGTTGACCTGGGCTGTTTTGTCTTTTCTCTTCTTTTCTCTTTTTCTACTTCCTCCAAAAGCTTGCTCATCATCTTGACCTTGTTTGTTTTGACCAATTTATAAGCTTGATAGTGTAATTGATATTCATTATCATCTTTATTAATGTCTATGTTTTCTCTCTGGCGCAGGAAATGCCCATGTCTCAGTCTAAACATCAAGTTCCTAACCATCTATTGAAGCCACTGTTATTGCGTAGCCGTGAAAGCATGGTCGACAATGGCTTGGTGTACGATCCGATAGCTGCTAAAGCGTGTTTGAGCTGTAAGATGGCGCCGGATTGTTTGAGTGGTGATATTGCGCAGAAGCAATTGCTGCACGTGACGCTGACTCAGCTTTGTGACCAGCAGGTTAGCCACTTCTTACAGCAGTATCCCGATGCCTGGATAATCAATGTCGGAGCGGGGCTGGATACCCGCTTTTATCGTTTGGATAATGGACGCTGCCATTGGATAGAGCTGGATGTGACGGAAAATTTGGTATGGCGTCAGCGCTTGTTCCACAAAAATGAACGCTATGAACATCGCTGTGGCAGTGTGGATGAAATGTCGTGGCTAGAGACGTTAGCCATTCCAGAGCAAGCACCGGTACTCATTTTATGTGAAATGGCACTGCTCGATTGCACAGAGCGTCAAGTCGCGAAATTTATTCAAACCTTAGGTCGACATTTTGTTTCTGCTGAACTGTGTATGGTGCTGGCAGGAGATTTAACGGAAACCAAGTGGGGGAAAAAGCTTGGATCTGATCGTTATGCTCATGGCTTTGAAGCGCCTGCAGCACAGATATTGCAATGGTTACCATGGGCACAATGGGCGAAAGCTTTCTCGCCATTCGATAGATTCTGTTCTCGTTGGAAAGCTTGGCAGCGTTGGCTTAATAAGATTCCAATGTTGAAGCATCGCCTCACGCCAGTCCTCGTTCACATCAAGTGGTAATTGGCTAGTCGTTAAGCGCTCAGGTACACTCGTCGATCTTACTGATGAGGTGCCTGTGACAAATTCAATCTTCTCTCCTTTATCTAACCCAAAAGTTCATCGCCAAGTCTTAGCTTTAGCGATACCTATGGTGCTGTCGAATATTACTGTCCCATTGCTCGGTTTGGTCGATGCTGCGGTGATTGGTCATCTAGACCACGCTTGGTATTTGGGTGGTGTTGCGTTGGGCAGCACCATGATCAGCGTGACGTTTTGGCTGCTTGGTTTTTTGCGTATGTCGACTACTGGGTTGGCGGCGCAGTCCTATGGCGGTGAAGACCGAAAGCAACTTGCCTTGGTGTTTATGCAAGGCTCACTTATGGCGCTGCTGTTTGCGTTAGTCTTCCTTATTGCCCATAACCCGATTGCTGATTTGATCTTTGGCTGGAGTGACGCCAGCGCAGAGGTAAAACACTACGGCATGCAATATTTCTCTATCCGTGTGTGGAGTGCCCCCGCTGCGCTAATGAACTTTGTGTTGTTGGGGTGGCTGCTCGGGACGCAAAATTCCAAAGCACCAATGTGGATGGTGATCATCACCAACGTGACTAATATCGCCCTCGATTTGTTGTTTGTGATTGGTTTGGGGTGGAAAGTAGAAGGCGCTGCGCTGGCATCGGTGATTGCTGACTACTCAGGCATGGGTTTTGGTCTCATGTGTGTTTGGAAAACCTGGCGAGAGAGGCAATTACCATCACCTCAAAAGTTGCTAACCAGCACTCAACACGGTTTAGGGCGCTTCGTGAAATTGAATCGTGATATTTTCTTACGCTCTTTGTGTCTGCAAGCGGCTTTTAGCTTTATGACGTTCCAAGGCGCGAGCTTTGGTGATGAGGTTGTCGCTGCAAATGCGGTTCTGATGAGCTTCCTGATGATTATCTCGTATGGCATGGATGGCTTTGCTTACGCAATGGAGGCCATGGTCGGGAAGGCGATTGGTGCCAAAGATAGGCAACAATTGAGTGCATCGCTTGTCGGCACTTTCTTTTGGAGTTTGGTTATTTGCTTAGGACTGACCGCGCTCTTTGGTTTGGCGGGATCGCAGTTGATCGCCATGATCACTTCAATTGAGGCGGTACAAAAGCAAGCAGCGGTGTATCTACCTTGGCTGGTGGTGATGCCACTTGCGTCGATGTGGTGCTTTCTATTGGATGGCATTTTTGTCGGTGCAACCAAAGGCAAAGACATGCGCAATAGTATGTTTGTCGCGACCAGCAGCTTCTTCGTTGTCTTTTACTTATTCGCCGAGTGGGAAAATCACGCGCTGTGGTTTGCAATGACGAGCTTTATGTTGATGCGGGGTATTGGTTTAGGGGTTATCTTTCTCTACCAATGGCACAAGGATACCTTCCTAGCACAATGTTGATATAAAAACAGCAGGTCCAAGCCTGCTGTTTTTCTGTCTGCTATCAAGAAGCATAGATTAGAACAAGCGGTTCAAACCATTCAACGCAGCGACACGATACGCTTCGGCCATTGTTGGATAGTTGAAGGTGGTATTGACGAAATACTCGATGGTATTCGCTGAGCCTTTTTGCTCCATAATGGCTTGACCGATGTGGATAATTTCCGCGGCACGTTCGCCAAAACAGTGAATCCCTAAAATTTCTTTGGTTTCACGATGGAACAATATCTTCAAGCTACCGATGTCTTTCCCTGCGATCTGTGCACGAGCTAGATGCTTGAACGAAGAGCGTCCTACTTCATACGGTACTTTCGCAGCTGTTAGCTCTTGCTCGGTTTTACCCACAGAGCTAATCTCTGGGATGGTGTAGATACCCGTTGGAATATCATCAATCAGATAGTTTTCTGCCTGACCTTTCGTAATGGCTTGTGCGACAAATCGCCCTTGGTCGTAAGCGGCGCTTGCAAGGCTAGGGTAACCGATGACATCGCCTACAGCGTAAATGTGCTCAATATCGGTTTGGTAGTTACGGTTTACTTTTAGTTGTCCGCGAGAGTCCGCTTCCAGACCCACAGCACCCAAATTCAACTTATCGGTGTTACCTGTTCGACCATTCGCATACAACAAGCAGTCCGCCTTCATCTTCTTGCCAGATTGTAGGTGAATAATCACGCCATCTTCTGTGCCTTCGATTTTTTCATAGGTCTCATCATTACGAATTACCACACCGCTGTTCCAGAAGTGGTAAGACAGCGCATCTGACACTTCGTTATCCAAAAACTCCAACAAGCGGTCGCGGGTATTGATAAGGTCGGTTTTCACTCCAAGGCCGCGGAAGATAGAAGCGTATTCACAACCGATAACGCCCGCACCGTAAATGATGATATGGCGAGGGTCGTGTTTCAGGCTCAAAATGGAATCACTGTCGTAGATGCGCTCATGCAAGAAATCTACGTCGTTAGGCTGATACGGGCGAGAACCCGTCGCGATGACAAACTTATCCGCAGAATAGATTTCTTCTGTACCGTCGCTTTGCATCACTGCAATTGAGTAGTTATCGATAAATCGCGCGGTTCCGAACAAAAGTGTGCATGAGTTACGGTCATAAAAGCCCTGACGAAGTCGAGTTTGCTTATCAATGACCGATTTAGCATGACCTAAAATGTCAGAAAATGTTGCATGAACGCTGGTGTTGTTTCGACAAAATAGCGGGTTGCTATTAAATTCGATGATGCGGCTAACGGCATGACGCAGTGCTTTTGATGGAATGGTACCCCAGTGAGTACAACCGCCGCCGACACTGCTTTCTTTCTCGACAATGGCAACATTCAGTCCCGCTTTGGTTAATCCCATTGCAGCCCCTTCTCCGCCAGGGCCACTACCGATTACGATCACGTCATAGTGATTAACATGCGCCATGATGCCTTCCTTGTTATATTTGCTTAACATTGCTTTAGCGCGATTTTAACTCATTTACTCTATTGGTACACGTAATGCCTGTTAGAGAGTGGAAGTGATCACGCAGAATCGACCAAAAGGGTGATTTGGTATGTTGTATGTCTATAAATTGCATCGAGAACATTGCAATTAGATGCATGCCAATAGTAACGTTCTCGGCGCTCAGAGCGAGCGAAGCAACATATCTTTCTCCGTAGGAGCAAATTGCGTTATATTGAGGCTCTTGTACCCTACAGAAAAAGAGCAAGTTAAGAATGAAATCGATGGGAATCCGCGCACAGCAAAAAGAGAAGACACGTCGATCATTGATCGATGCGGCATTTAGTCAGTTAAGTGCGGATCGCAGCTTTTCCAGCCTTAGCTTGCGAGAAGTCGCCCGAGAGGCAGGGATTGCACCGACTTCTTTTTACCGTCACTTCAAAGATATGGATGAGCTAGGCTTAACCATGGTCGATGAAGGCGGTTTGCTACTACGTCAACTGATGCGTCAGGCGCGTCAACGTATTGTGAAAGAAGGTAGCGTAATTCGTACCTCGGTCGAAACCTTTATGGAATTCATTGAAAGTAGTCCGAACGTTTTTCGTTTGTTGTTGCGTGAGCGCTCCGGCACTTCTGCTGAATTTCGTACCGCTGTTGCTCGAGAAATCCAGCATTTTGCGGCAGAATTAACCGAGTATTTAATGAGCACCGGCGTGACCAGAGAAGAGGCGTATACTCAAGCAGAAGCGTCTGTGACTTTGGTTTTCAGTTCGGGGGCTGAAGCTTTAGATTTAGATCGACGTGAGCGCGATGAACTCGCCGAGCGATTGATCATGCAATTGCGAATGATAGCCAAAGGGGCCTATTGGTATCGCAAAGAACGTGAACGTAACCGATTAAAAGGCGGGATAGAATAATGTCGAATGGAAATAAATCTGAAAAGAAAACGCTGATTTTGGCACTGGTTGCAGGTATGTGTGGTGATGCTTTGTTGTCATGGTTGACCATGAGTGAAGTGTCTTTTTCAATCTTCCCATTGATTGCACTCGTACTGGCTGTACAAGCTCTTTACCAAGAGTACCTAAATAATCCGGTATCAGAAGATATCCCATTAGTTGGCTTGGCGTGTTTCTTCGTAGGTGCGTTTGGTCACTCTGCGTTTATTAAAGCGCAATACCCAGAAGCAGGCTCAAACTTCTTTGCGATCATGGTTTCAATGATTTTACTCGCATGGATTGGTAAGAAGTTAGGTTTTGTCAGCAAGAAGACTTCTGCGGAATAAGCAAAACGAATCAAATTAAAAAGCGAGCCATTGAGCTCGCTTTTTTTGTATTTGACGCCGTGGGTTACACTTTGCGTTCCAAAAGCACACCCGCTTCCATGTGGTGGGTATAAGGGAATTGGTCAAACAGAGCAAAACGCGTCACGTTGTGTGTTTCGCATAGAATGTCCAAGTTCTCTTTTAGAGTCTCAGGGTTACAAGAGATGTACATGATGCGCTCGTAACCTTGCACCATCTTACAAGTATCGACATCCATCCCAGCACGTGGTGGGTCGACAAAAATCGTATTGCAGTTGTAGCTCTTCAGATCTACACCTGCATCTTGTAGACGACGGAATTCACGCTTACCTTCGATCGCTTGAGTAAATTCCTCGGCTGATAGACGTAAGATTTGTACGTTATCAATCTTATTGGCGGCGATGTTGTACTGTGCAGATACAACCGATGGCTTCGCTAGCTCAGTTGCAAGAACGCGGTCGAAATTCTGTGCCAACGCCAGCGAGAAGTTACCGTTACCACAGTAAAGTTCTAGTAGGTCACCAGTGCTTTCTTGGGTACAGTCGACAGCCCATTCCAGCATCTTCTCTGCGACTTTGCCGTTCGGCTGAGTGAAGCTGTTCTCTACTTGTTGGTAGATGTAGCTTTGACCATTTACATCGAGCTTCTCGATCACGTAGTCGCGGTCTAGGACAATCTTCATCTTACGAGCACGACCAATGATGTTTAGATTGAAGCCTTCATCATTTAAACGCTGTTTAAGGGCTTTCGCGTTTTCAATCCACTCTTCATCAAGTTGGCGATGGTAAAGGAGTGAAACCAGAATCTCACCGCTTAGCGTCGACAGGAAATCCACCTGGAACAGTTTACGACGTAGTGAGTCGTTGTCTTTCATCGCTTCAACCAATAGCGGCATCAGGTCGTTGATCAGACGGCTTGCTGCAGGGAATTGGTCAACACGGTATTTCTCACGAGTTTCTTGGTTGAACATGATGTAGTAAAGATCTTCGCCTTCATGCCAAACACGGAACTCAGCACGCATACGGTAGTGCTGCTCTGGTGATTCAAACACTTCCAGTTCTGGCACGTTGTATGGCGCGAACATATCAGTGAGACGTTCGACTTTTTCAGCCAGTTGTTCTTGGTAGCGTTGTGGGTTTACATCAAGAGTAGCCATGATCTTACCTTTTATGGTGCATTCAATTTAAGAGCGCAGATTTTATTCAATCTCAATAGGATGTCCAGTTTTGTACTGGAATTGATTTAAAGATAGTGCGTACAGGCAGAGTAGAAAGCAAAATCAATCAAGACGTTACAACTTCTAAGGGCAATATTGGCTGGACAAATAATCAATAGCTGAATAATATTTGCCTCAAGTTGGTGCTATCTAGCAATCTAGATGGCTGAAATGGGAATCTGGTGTGAATCCAGAACTGACGCGCAGCGGTAAAAGAGAACGAACGCTCATCAGACACTGCATTAGTTTATGTGGGAAGTCGAGCAAGTAGGCGGTAAACCCGTGCTCTTGAGTCCGAATACCTGCCAACAACTGAGCCACAGCACTGGACTGTCATGATGACAGGGCTCGGAAGGAATTACGCGATTTAGGACAATACAATGAGAAAATCCGCACTGGCGATCACTTTGGCATCGCTGCTTTCACCTGTCTCTTATCTACAGGCCCAGGAAACCTCCACTGACGAAACCATCGTTGTTACGGCAAACCGTTTTGAGCAAGCCGAAAGCCGTACGTTGGCAGATGTCGAAGTAGTTACTCGACAAGACATCGATCGCATTCAAGCGAAAACCCTACCAGATGTATTGCGTCGCCTTACCGGAATTCAAGTTTCACAAAATGGTGGTCGTGGTCAGTTAGCGTCTTTATTTGTTCGTGGAACCAGTTCCGACCAAGTTTTAGTACTGGTTGATGGCGTACGTTTTGCACGAGCAGCGAAGGGCGCTGTGGACTTTAACCAAATCCCACTTACTTACGTTCAACGTATTGAGTACGTGCGTGGTGCGCGTGCGTCACTTTACGGCTCAGAAGCGATTGGTGGCGTGATCAATATCATCACCATTGCGCGTGCTGACGAAGAAGGAACGAAGTTAAGTGCGGGTTTAGGTAGTTTAGATTATCAAGAATTGAGTGTGGCATCTGGTATTAAAGTCACAGAGAGCGGCCAGCTAAATATCGCGCTTGGTAGTGAAAGTGATGATGGTTATAACGTTCGTCCTGTACCGGGAGTTAATGACGGTGATCGCCATGGCTTTGATACAAAGAATGGTCTGCTAGGTTACGTGCATAACTTCAATGACCAGTGGTCTGCATTTGGTAACCTACGTGCTTACGAAAATGTTTATCAATATGACAGCAGCTACGGTAGTCGCGGTTACTACGAAGCAGAAAAAGACGATCTTTCTGTCACTCTGGGCGGTAAGTATCAGTCTGATAATGTGATGTCAGAACTACAAGTAACAGCACAGAAACAGAAGTCTTGGAACTATGAGCAAGCAAAAGGCAAACACTCAGGTACTGAAGATGAACTTGAGCAGCAAAATGTCCAGTGGACCAACAGTTACTTGCTAAACAACAATACGACGTTGGCTGGTGGTATTGATTGGCGCAACGAGTCTTATAAAGACAAGAGTGCGAATAAAACGTTTGATCGTACCAATGGCGCTCTGTTTGGTATGGCAACCACTAGTATTGATAAAGCAATGCTCGAGGGCAGTGCTCGCCTTGATGATAATGAAGAATACGGTAGTGAGTTCACTTACAGTTTAGCGGCTGGTTACCAGTTTGTACCAGAGTTTGGGGTTAAAGCCTCTTTTGGTACTGCGTTTAAGGCTCCAAACCTATATCAGCAGTATGACCCGACATACGGTGAGAAAGATCTGAAGCCGGAAGAGTCAGATGCTTGGGAGCTAGCATTCAGCGGTGATGTCCAAGGCGTTTTTTGGTCCGTCACGGGTTATGACTATAAAATCACGAATCTTATCGATTACCATCCAACCACGTACAAATATTTGAATGTCGATGGTGAAACACATATCCAAGGTGTGGAGCTTGTTGCTGAGTTTGATACAGGGATTGTGCAGCACCAGTTGAGTGCAGATTACAAAGATGCTGAAGACGATAAAGGGCATCAGTTGCAGCGTCGCGCTAAAGAAATGTATAAGTGGAATGCTTTAGTGAGCTTCGATAAAGTGGACTGGTCGGTTAGCTATCAGTACGTCGGTAAGCGTCCAGATGTGGATTACAGCACTTGGCCTTCACAAGATATCACGCTTTCTTCTTACTCGTTGGTTGATACGGCAGTGACTTACTATCCGAATGAGTCGACCTCTATTAGCGCTCGTATCGATAATCTACTTGATGAAGAGTATGAGATGGCAAAAGGTTACCCCGCTGCAGAGCGAGCGTACTATATCAACGTTGGCTACGAATTCTAATCGTGAATGAGCACAAACCGCCTTCGGGCGGTTTTTAATATTTTGTGGTGGAAAATCGAATGAAGAAACCCAAGCGAGTGGTGATCAGTTGGTCCAGTGGTAAAGATTCGACATTAACGCTTGAGCGCCTTAACGAGAATCCAAATTATCAAGTTGTCGGTTTGTACACGACTTACGTAGGGAAAGAAGTCCCTTTCCAAGCAACTCCGCTTGAAGTCGTTCAAATGCAAGCAGACTTACTTGCGCTTCCGCTCATTACTATCGAGCTACCTGAAATCTTTCCAAGTAACGACATTTATCAATCGACCATCGTTAATGCATTACAAAGTAGTGGTCTGAACATAGAAGCTGTCGCATTTGGTGATATGTTTTGTAATGGCATTGCCGATTACCGACGCAGCTATATTGAACCTGTTGGCTGGGAATGCGTCTTTCCTCTATTAGGGGAGAGCAGCGAAAAACTAGCGATGGAAATCATAGAGCGTGGTATTCAAACTATGTTAATCACCATCGACGGAAGAGTTCTCCCTCCAGAATGGTGTGGTCGCTGGTATGACAAAGCCCTAATAGAGTCATTACCAAGTCAAATTGATCCCTGTGGGGAAAATGGTGAATTTCACACATTGGTCACGTCTTCGCCATCTTTTCAAGGACATATCGAGTTGACGAAGCGAGATGTAGAATCTGGAGATAGATTCAGCCATCAAAGATACCATGCTAAAGCATTGCCAAAACAAATCTACGCAGTATGATCGCAACGTTTCTGTTCTTTAGGTAAGACTCGTGCGAGTAGCAAGTAAGAAAAAAGTCCTAGTTTTTGACTCTGGTGTTGGTGGTCTTTCTGTATTCCAAGAGATACATCGCCTATTGCCCCAGCTAGACTACTTATACTTATTCGATAATCAGGCTTACCCTTATGGTGAACTCGATCAGGCTGTACTCGTTTCACGAGTTAACCAACTGGTCTCTTCTTTAGTCGAAGAACACCAAGTCGACATTGTCGTCATTGCTTGCAACACGGCGAGCACCATAGTGCTTCCTTCCTTACGCGAAAATTTATCGATTCCCGTTGTTGGTGTTGTCCCTGCGATTAAACCCGCATCGCTTTTAGCATCAAAAGGGGTAGGGCTGATCGCCACTCCGGCGACAGTAACACGCCAATATACTCACGAGTTAATACGGGACTTTGCGCAAGGCAAACCAGTTGAGCTGGTGGGATCAACTCGCTTGGTAGATATGGCCGAAGAGAAGTTGCGGGGCAACAGCGTTTCTCTCGACGAACTGACAAATATCCTGCTTCCCCTTCGCGATAAAGTCGATGTTGCGGTGCTCGGTTGTACTCACTTCCCTTTAATCAAAGAGGAAATTCATCAAGCTTTGGGTGGGGACGTTACTTTAATTGATTCAGGCGCAGCGATTGCACGTCGAGTAAAAGCATTGCTATTAAGTGATGAAATTGAGGATACAGAAGAGGGAAGTAAGTCGATTTATGCCAGTGCAACTCCTTGGCAGGAAGATGCACTGAACATTTGTTTAAAGAAGCTAGGTTTTAATCCTGTTCAGGTTTACCACCATCCGGATGTTTAGGATCGTTCGCAATTCTCACTTTTAGCGTTCTCTCCATATATTCCTTTTCATTAAGTTTAGCGATAGCTGGCTTGGCATCTGCCGCAGCCATCACTACAAAACCAAACCCTCTTCTTTTTCCTGTACGCTTATCTTTCATTAAGCGTACCGCATAGACCTGTCCATATTCAGCAAACAAATCGCGAACATGACTCTCATTGGCCTTATAAGGAAGGTTGCCGACATACAGCGTTTTAGTTGAAGGATCAGGATCCGAAGATTGAAGAACAGGTGTTTTGCTAGAAAATGAAAAAAGAAAAGCAGTAGCGATAACACCAATGAGGAAGCTCAAGGCTGGTGGGATGATGAATTGAGAGAAGATGATTCCCCCAACGATGGCCAGCCCAACACATAAAATCAGATTTTTTTTAGACGTCATTTTAATTACTACACATAGTGATAAAGAGATCGATTGTCCATTAACAGAATAGACACATGAATCTTACGTATATGGTTGGTGTTTTTCCAACCAATTGCTGTGATATGTCTCAAATGTGACGAAGAAATATGCAAATATCGCACTTTTGGATAATTTGTGACCGGTTGGTTTTTTATTTGCAAAAAACGCTTGTACTAATTTCTCAACCCCCTATACTGCGCATCCACCGACACGGAGTGAGACGAAAGTCACACAGCGAGTCGAGAAGAGAGAAAAAAGAATTTGAAAAAAATGCTTGACTCTCTCACGGTGTGAAGTAAGATACGCACCCCTAACGACGAGCAGCTAAGTTGCTGAAAATGTTAGAAAAGCTCTTTAAAAATAAGAACCTATCAATCTGTGTGGGCACTCGTTGATGATAATCCAATTAGATACTTCGGTATCAAATTAGGTTTCAATGAAACGAAGTGACCATTGAATCTTCGGATTCAGCACAGTCAATTCAAA
>NZ_JAWOTX010000034.1:0-52057 GCF_033339115.1 Vibrio sp. 947
TTTGTTCAATGATATCGGTGACAACATTTTTGCCGTGAACAGTGTGTTTGCCAGTTTCCTGCGATATATCATGCGCAACTTGGGCCGCTTCTGAAACTGCTTGTTCCTGCTCAACCTGACTGGTGATTACAGTCGCAAACTTTACTACTTTATAGAGCTCACCATTATCGTTGTAGATCGGATTATATGAAGCCTCTAACCAAACCACATTCCCATAGTTATCTAATCGCTTATACCGTCCGGTAGCATACTCACCTTTAGCAAGTTTTCGCCAAAATTCTCTGTATGCTTCTGAATCAACTTCATCCTGGCTGCAGAAAATGCGATGGTGCTTACCTGATACTTGAGTAACGTCATTAAAGCCCATTGCTCGAAGAAAGTTAGAATTCGCATTCAGTATTGTTCCTTCTGGAGTGAACTCAATGACAGCCATCGACTTGTTCAAAGCTTTGAGCAAATCAGCATGTTCACGTGACGTTGTTATGGTACGCGTCAATTCTGATGCAATGACCGAAAACTGAATCAACACTCCTTTTGTGTCAAATACTGGGAGTATCAATACTCGCAACCAAACCTCACTTTGGCCACGAGCTTGAATCTGCATAGCGCCATTCCAAATACGCTTAGCCGAAAGTGAAGCTACCATGCTTTTATAATGATCTGTTGATCTACAATTTTTTGGTGCCAATTCTCCAATTGGCATATCCAAAATTTCGTAAATGTCTAACTCTAGTTGAGATAAAAACTTTTCGTTGGCAGAAGTTATCTTTCCGCTTGAATCCAGTGTAAGAGTAAGCAAATCCTTCTGAATACCCTCACTTACTTGTTCTAACGAGAAAAGTTTCTCTTTTGTCGCTTCTAGCTCATTTTTTAAAGCAGTATTAAAGAACATAGAATACACCTAAATTACTATTCGTATCTGAGGCCACCAGCAACCGCACTTTAGTTCAGCTTGAATCGACCTACGATTGCATTGAGCTTTTGGTTCATTGCTGAAATTTCATCTGACTGACTTACAACACTTTCTCCGTTCTCATTTAGGGAACGAACAATGTCTTGAATCGCGCTCATGTTCTGGTTCACTTCACCAGTTACCGATGACTGTTCCTCGGCTGCAGTGGCGATCTGGAAAGACAGGTCTTTCACAGACATGATTTGTGTGACCAGTTCGTTCAACGTAGCGTTGACTGACTCAGTGCTATCAAGTGTTTTCTGGCTTTCCATTCGTGTAGATTCCATCAAACCCAATACATCATTGTTACCCGCCAAAAGTCGACTTAAGGCATTCTCAACTTCAACAGTGCTTTCTTGAGTACGTTTTGCTAGAGCTCTAACTTCATCAGCTACCACAGCGAAACCGCGACCTTGCTCACCTGCTCGAGCTGCCTCAATTGCTGCGTTAAGAGCCAGCAGGTTTGTCTGATCGGCAATATCACCAATCACATTTAAAATTCCGCTGATGCTTTCAGTTTCTTTTGTTAGGTGGCTCATTTGGCTACTGGTTTTCTCAACGTTTGACACCAACTGAGAAACATTTGCTTTTGCCTCGTCTAGAACCTTAATCGATGCTTCACCAATGGTCGCAGCATCTTGGGTTTGAGCTGATGACTCACTAGCGTTTTGTGCAACCGTATTAGCTGTCGCGCTCATTTCTTCAATAGCGGTGACAATCATGTCTGTCTCTTGAGCGTGTTGACCAAGCACATGACTGTTATCCGACGATGACATTTTTAGCTCAGAAGCATTGGACTCTAATTCTTTTGCAACCTCTTGAACTTGAATCATTAGGTTCTGCAGCTGCGCGATAAATTCGTTTATCCCTTTAGCTATAGCGCCAATATCGTCATCAGTTTTAACATCAAGACGCTGTGTAAGATCACCATCCCCACTTGATAGGTTTTGAATGGTATCTTTAAGAGCAATAATCGGTTTGTATAGCAGATTCAGAACGACCATCGTGGCAACGATGCTTAATACCGCACATATGATAGTTATGATGATTGAGTGATTTTTTGTGGCGTTGAGCTTCTCAAACACCTTATCTTTGTCCATTCCAACCATTAAATACCAACGTTTATCACCAAAGATAATTTCGTCGATGAACATTACTTTATCCGTTCCATCGATCGTGTAATCAACTACCGAGGCGCCGCGGCTTCCAAGTTGTTTACTCACTTCGCGCAGCGAAGAGTCTTTCGCAATGTTCTGTCCGTTTTTCACATACTTTGAACTACTCGTCAATACATTCCCTTGTTCATCTACGATTAGAGATATAAGGCTATCAGTGGCGAATTTCTTTACTGCATCTGAAAGGATGGTGAGGGGAATATCCGCTAGTACCACGCCATTACGGTCAGCTTTCATACCTATGGAAACCATCAGCTCCTTCGTCGTGGCATCTTCGTATGGGTCTGTATAAATCAATCCACTAGTGGCCATCGCACTTTGGTACCAAGGGCGTTTTCGAGGGTCATAGGAAGGTGGATTTTTGTGATTGGTCCATCCTGGTACATCAGCTGAGCAAAATGCATCACCGTTTGAAAATCCAACTGTTAAATTCGGGATGTCACCGGCTACTGCCGCCAATCTCATTCTTTCTGCATGATTATCCGTATGCCCATATCGAGCATATTCATTGGCAACCTGCTCAACGGTTGCGGCTTTGTTCTCTAGATATTTCGTGATTGCGTTCTTTTCTGCAGCAACCATAAACTCTGTGTTGCTGTATATGGAATCTTTAAAGTCGTCGTAGTAACTCGTAAAGTTAATATAACTCGACACACCCACAGCCAGTGTTATGACCGATAACATCGCTAGGATAAGCGTTTTTTTAAATCCAAGTTGGCTCATTGTTTCCTCATCTCTAAATAAAACGCATAGTTCTCTTAGGGACAGCGGCCCCTAAAAGTAACTACTTGTTTATGGAATTTTGCCGTTCTGAGTTCTATCGCTCAGTTCTGGCGTATGATCTTATATTGAATAGTCCGGGGCAGGACGACCAAAGAAGTAACCCTGCCCTATATCACACCCAAGAGCTAACATTGCATCTAACTGCTCTTGGGTTTCGATTCCTTCTGCTACAACTGACATGTCCACGATGCTGGCCATCTCGATCGCGGCCTTCGTTAGTACTATCATTTTCTCGTCATCGATGTTGTTACAAAACATCCTGTCCAGCTTCACAATGTTGGCTGGCATGTACATGAGATACGAGATGTTGCTCATACCGGTACCAAAATCATCAATAGAAATTTGGTAACCTCTTGCTTTAAGGGCGGCAAGAACTTCTAACCCCTTGTCACCCTTTCTAACGCCTACAGTCTCTACGATTTCAAACTCTATTAAATGCGGTGGCACTTTATATTTTCGTTGTGCTTTTTGAATGCTTAGTAGGCTGTTCTTATCCAATAGACATGAGGCATCTAAGTTCATGGCCACTGTTATCTCTTTACCTGAATCCAAGAACTCTCGACACTTAGCGAAGCCTGTATCTATGATCCACTTGTTGAGCTCACCCATTAGGCCATACATATTTACCCAGTTCAGAAAGTACGGCGGTAATAGAATGCCTAGCTCTGGGTGATTCCAGCGGATAAGAGCTTCCACACCAACTACAGTGGATGTTTTCAGGTCAACCTTCGGCTGATACCAGAGTTGAAACTGCTTTTGGCTGATAGCTCGTTTAATGTCGTACAGTGAGAAGGCCATAGCATGGGATGCAGAATCTCCACCGAGATCTCTTGAATTGCGGAATTTTGCTAAAGAGGCAACAGTACTATTGATTAACTGGTTTAAGGTGTCACCGCTTTCTGGATAAACCCCAAGGCCGGCGGCGAGTTGAATCAGTGATGGTGCTGAATGAATTGTGTTTAGGTCTTGGCCAGTTCCTGTTTGTAGTAAATGGTCAATGATTTTGGATATGCGTTCCCTTGGTACATCGTCATGCAGTGATATGAAGAAAGTATCTGATTCGACTTTTGACAGGGTGAAGTTTTCTGGTGATACGAGCTTACTGATGACCTCTATAATCCAAGGTTGAACCATCTCAATCTGTTTTTCTGTTTCTATGTAGCCATATTCTTCGTTCAACCGGTCTTGGTTACTTACCTTTAAAGCCAGCAAGAAGAACCGTTGTTTGAATGAAATGAGCAATTCAATTTCACTGAAAAACTCCCGACGATCTAACACCTTCTGGATAGGAGAAACTAACTCACTCAGTGGAGCTTTGACGGCTCTATTTTTGCCTTGCTTACTCTTATCCAAAATTACTGTCTCGTCTTCAATCATTGAATTCTGCTCGTAGTGGAACAACGTACAGAATGATTATATACAAAGTTTTTTAAGAGCGTAAGACTTTGCTGTTGAAGATATTCACAGACGGTGTATAACAGAGAAAAGTTTGCTGATTTAAAACTTACTGGTTTTAAATTGTTTTGAGTTTCAATGTCAATATAAAACACAGAGTTAGGTATAAATAATGAACAAAACCCTAAGCACAGTCCTGGTAACTTTGACGTTAGTTTCAGCCCCTGTACTTGCAAAAAAAATCCCCGAGTGGGTTTCGAGCACTCCTGCGGGGCAATCTGTTTATTGCGTCCCAGCCGGCGCTAACATCGATATGGCTCGTAAGGTGGCTTTGCAGTTCGCGTCAGAAGACCAAGGCCGAGGCTTTAACAAGGTTGATGTTTCTGGTTCGGAGAGTGCAAAAACTATCGCACGTGACGGCGCGGTAGACAGCCAATACAACATGAATACTGAAACAATCGCAACCGGCATGAAAAAATCGGTCCAATTGCTCGATGAAGCAATGGTTGATGGTTCTCTATGTGTTTTGGTCAAGTAAGGTGTGAATATGAATTCTGATCAAGGCAAATCAGCAGCACCTAACCATATTGTCCGTTTGCGCTATCCGGGTAAGGTTGAACGAACTGTTGGCCAAATGCTGGTGGTTTTAACGGGGGGAGCGATACTCTTTTCAATGTGGTTCTTCTCTGGTGACATGAACACTTTCGATACTGTTTTATGTTGCTTCCTAACTTGGGTGATTACTGTAATGATTGCCATTGCTCTAAAGGAAATGCCACCAGCGAATGAGTATTCAACCGACCCGTACATCTTATCAGTAGTCCTGATTGCAGCATTCCTTATTGCTCCAGTCCTATCAGATACGGTTGCCCTTTTTTATATGAAGCTACCTTTCTACGCTTTATCCATATTTACAGGACAGTCACTTGATACCTTTACAAACATGCTTTTCATAGATGTGCAGGGATAAAAAAAGGTGCCAATCGGCACCTTTTTTGTGTTGTTATGTTTAAAACAATCTGTAAGGAGAACCGTTATTTTCCCCATTCTTGATGAAGTACTGATCCCAACCTCGAACATCAAAAGATACCCGCTTACCTTGCACCTCGATGTATACCTTTTCTAACTTAACGCCATCCACGACCTTTGCCCGTGCAATAGGCCTAATAATCGCATTAATCATGTTTTGTGCATCAGCTTTGGAAGCTGGCTTGTAGATCAACGCAACCTTATTACCAACCTTCGCGCAGTGTTGACTGAAAGTAATGTCTCTACCGTAAACTTTTCCATAAACAGTATTGCTTATGTTGCTTACAGAGCATGTCGGTTTTTCTAGGTTTACAATCCCAAATCGGGCACCATAGTCAGTGTATTGGTTCTCTCTGTTCGCATATAGTATTGCGATGTAGTCATCGTTGGCGCTGAATGCAGGTTTTGGTAATCCATAGAGTGATTCTGACTCTTTAAGCCAGAAGTTATCGAACTGTGTTGGTTCGTTAAACTCAAGGTTATATCCATATTCTGCGCTTGCAACAAAGCCGTCACCATTAAATTTGAGCTGACGACCAGTTAGTTTCTGGTTTAATGAGCCGCGCTCCGGGTCAAGAAATTTAGCTTCTCTCGTTTGGATAGAACCATCACGGTTGAAATATTCTCTTAGGCGGTACAGCCCTTTCTCTAATTTATGTGAGCTTACTGAACCATCATCGAAGTGAGTGTAGTTCTCTTCGGTTTCAGTAACGTAGAACGTTGGCTTTTCTACAGGTTTCCTTTCTTGGATGCAGGGCTCACCCAAACACATTCGAACTTTTTTCTCGCTTGTCGTTGAGCACCCATTTAAAGCCAATAGTGACAATCCGACTACAAACAACCCTTGCTTTTTCATAGTTACATCCGTCTTTTTATTTTAATCCCAGCAAACAACTAATCTTTGTTGCTATTTCATTCTTTTTCTTATCATTTACTTTGCAATAGAACACAGATTCATTCAAATGATCATTGCTTATTACAAAGTAATACTGCTTGTCTAACGCCCCTGTTTCTACAAGGTTAAACTCTTCAAATGGTGCGCTCACTTGCTGTTTCTTATCGCCTAGCTTTAGTCCGAAAACCCTACTCTGGATTAGTAAGTGAGTTTTCTCTGTGTTCAGACCAATGTGCTTTCGATAACCAAAGGGAATAACAGACAACATGAATATTGGAATAGCCCAGTTCGGCATCGTATAACCATAGAGCATCGAATGATAAGCGCTGCTTAAGCATACGAACCCTAAAAACCCAGAAAGACATAAGAAAGCTTTAGAAACGGCAGATACGCTAAAACCAAAAACCTTCTGGCCATTAATCTGAGTGTGGAATGGAAGTACTAACATCTTTTCGTCCTAGTGCACTTTTGAGTCTGATGGCATGTCATTTATTAACACTGGCAAGATTACATTATCCAAGACTTGCTGAGCGCATTCTGTTCCTCTTGGCGTAACCTTCGGTGTAAGTAGCTTGCTTCTCAGATTTTTGCAGTCCTCTGATGTCAAGCCAATAGATTCTAACTTAACCTCTTTCGACCATTGAGCTGTTACAAGATGACTAAGTACAGAGTGAACAAAGCCTCGACGTCCAGACGGCATAGTCATGTCATTGCTTTGAGCAATACTGTGTATTGGTACTTCTACATGTGGCAGCTCAACTCTCGGAGATTTGAGTAGTGAGTGAACTTGAGAATTTAATGGTGTGCTTGTTACGCGGCCGCTATGAGTGTCTACCCAAAACTTGAGTTTCGCCACCCCTGAATCTGTTTCAGAATTTGCGATCAATGACATCGGATCGCGGTGGTAGTAAACATGTGACACGACAGCAACTGCGAGCATCTGGTTATCGCTCAATTTCTCTAACATCCTTTATTAATTCTCTTCTTCGATTGTTTTTTCCAGTATCAGCTATCATGCATATTGCACAATACCTATCATTTAACCTGGGCGATGGTGACTCTTTTACCGGTTTTGATTTCAAGCACTTCTACTGCTTCGTCAAAGGACATTTCTGCATCTACTAAAGCGGATAGCATTAATATGATTTGTTCGTCACTAAGGACGTTATTCGGTACAACTGTGGCTATTTTCTTAAATCGAGATACATGCCACTTCGTAAACCTACGATAGTAAGCCCCATGATAAGGACCAAATGCTATCGGTTTGACCTCTTCAACTACCTTTGCATTTGGAGAGTATTTCTGAATATTCTTCACCGCTACAGAATCCGCTTCCGCGAGGATAAATATTGATTTTTTAACGCCTTGCAACCCTTTGCTGCTTAACTCACTCAACGATTCATCACCAACAGCACAAGCGGGGATTCGCCTTGCTAACAAGAGACTTGCCAAAATCGGGTCTTCGACAACAAGAAGCCACTCAGACTTTAAATTGACCGGGTGGTTCAAATGACAAGGTGAACTGGGCTTGATGCTAATATCAAAACTAGGTTGGTTTTGTTGGAGGGAATCATTGTAACCCCATAGGAATACATCGTGATTTGGTAGTACCCAAGGTACAACTATACCGTTTTTAATCTTGCGTACAGACTTATAAAGGGACGTAGGAAGTCTATCCGTCACAACATTTTGAATTGCTCTACTTGACGGAAGGTACCCAATTGGCGCTTTGAACAGTAATTCCTTCTCCCAACCACTGCTCAATAAAGATTCTATAGCGTCATCATTATCTTTTAGCCACAGACGTAATTGGTCAAGCAGCCATCTGGTTGTAATCGCGGATGATTTTTTAGATTCAGTTTCTGCTTTATCGTGGGGCTCTGCAGTAATGTCAACTATCGGTGGTAACGCAAATCCAGCACTCTCAAGTAGACGTTTAGCTGCCTCTTGTTCTGTTACCTCGTCTAGTAGGCATAAAGCGCTTACTAGCGTTGTGTGTTGATGACAGCTATTACAGCGAATGCTTGCGGTACCAAAGTAATGGAAGGCATTATTACCCCAACAAGACGGGCATACGAGGCTACATGATTTACCATCACTCTTTTCAATCGGTCGCAATCCATTAAACAGATCGTTTCTAGTTAACTTGTACAACGGATAAAACTTTTCGGATAGATACGTATTTAGCCTGTTTGACACTTGCAAACCCTCCTGACTACTTCGTAATCATTATAAAGCGTTTGAAATTGTTTAACAGGTAATATGCGAAAATTCGAGTGGTAGTATTGCACTAGACCAAAAGTAATAATCACTTGCATTTAGGGTAGTAGAGGCTGATTTAATGCCCTTACATTGCATAGAAAAATCATCACAACTAGAAAAAAATAATTTGATAATAGCCTTAACTGGTTGCCCATTTGCAACTGTCACTTAGTGCGATAGTGCCACACCATAGGCATAGAGAAGCACAATACATGTATTTAATCGTGTATAGAGAATAAGAAAAGTTAATATGAAGCAAACACTTGAAAAACCAGAACAGGAGATGCCTCCATTGGCCATTGAAGATCGTCTAATGGACGCACAACAAGAAGGGTTCGAGATTGTAGCAGCTATTCGAGGCTTTCGAGTGGCACTTTCAACTCTTGTATATTTTTATATAGAACTTATTGCTAAGAAAAAGGAGCAGGAAGTAGAGATAGGTTTCTGGCCGGGCATGACTGATAACTTAGACAATGCAGTTCAGACGCTCGCTGGCATCAAAGACAAACACCCAACTGTTGTGATCATTCCTCCAAAAGACCCGCAGCTACAAAATAACTTGAACACTTGATTTGTTCTATTAGGTTTATTTCAAAAGTTTGTTCCAACCCTAAGCAAATCTGCTTTAGGGTTGGTTTTTAAGGACGCGAACAATTTGCTGGTTTGGGTAATTACCACAGAAGTACTCGGTAGCCTCTTCTGTCTCTCTGTAAGGTACAAACACAGAGCTGTCCGAAACGCTACAGCACAACTTGGTTCCATCTTCTAGTTTTGAAACGATTGAATATTCTGGCTTGACTGGTAACACAAACAAACATGAATCGTTACCCTTGCCATCCATTTTCGGAGATAGCTCTACCCTGGCGTCAACCGAGGGCCAATCTTGCATTGAAGTAGGCTTTAGAATTGACCAATCAATTTGACGGTCTAAGAATCCATATACCGCATAATTCTGTGTAACGTTGCTAACTACATTCTTAGCAGCCCAGCCAATAGCTAGCCCTAATGCAATTAGTTTTAAATCTATAAACAACTTCACACGACAGCCCCATAGCAAATTGGTTTTAAGATTGTCATTTAGTAACGCTCTTGATTGAAATCGTGGTCATACTACCAAAAACATTAAGAAATTTAACGCTTCGACTATCAAAAAAATTTATATTGATAATTAACTGAATAATTTCTCTACAAAACAGCCTTACCAATTAAAAGACAACTAGTTGATACATAGCGCATAACTGCCAATGACATACGTAATAGGATAATCAAGTCAATGACAAAAGAAGTATGTTGTCATATGATTACACTTATAAAACGCTTGTTATTAAAATCGAAGTATTAAGGAGTTGAAATGGTTTCTGCATGGCTTGGAGCTATCAGTGCACTAGACCGTCGTCTAGGTACTGGGAATATGACATTAAAAGAATACATGACGATCGCTTATGTACATGAGCAAACATCTGTAAGTGATGAAGATTTAGCAATGTTCGCTACTCACAACGAAGATTCAGACTTTGGTAATTCGATAATCAATCGACTGCTTGAGGCTGGTCATTTAACTCGTGATGAAGACACGAACGCGATCATCATTTCAGAACACGGTCATCACGTAATTGATGAAGTCCATCGTTTATGCAAATCAAGGCTTATTCAGCCAATTTTCGCAAACCCAAACTAGCTTAAAGGCGCTCAACTGGTTGAGCGCCTTTATATTTCTAGTAAAGCAATTCGACCCTACGGTTTCGCGCTCGAGCTTCATCTGAACTACCAGGATCTGCAGGATGTGTTTCTCCATAGCTCACACAAGTTAACTGTTCTTTTCGTGCTCCTAGAGTTTCGAGCATTTTACAAACATTGTTAGACCGCAGCTGACCAAGCTTTAAGTTAAAGTCGGCAGAGCCTTTCGAATCAGTAAAGCCAGCCACTAAAAGACGGATGCTTTTATCAGATGAAAGATAGTTCACATGCTGCTTGAGTTGTTCATTCCATTTCTGCTCAACTACAGATGAACTAAATGTGAAATAAACTGTGTGTTGAGGTGGTTGCGACAACAGGATTGGTTCTACCCTGTCACTAACTGCCGCTTCAACCGCCAGTTCAATCTGCTCACTTCGAGTCATTTTAGCTGCTTGGTTCTTAGCCATTTGTTCTTGCATGTAATTCTGGTTGTTATCCTCAAACAAGTGTTCAGGACCTGTTAGTTGTCCGACAGATGTCATTGGTTCTTCTTGAGATTCATCTGCTGGTGGCTGAAAAAGGCTACAGCCAGATGTCGATAAGATTAGACTTATCAAAAAACTCGTGTGAACTATCCTCATTTCAAACGTAAACCTCAATCTCCAATAATTTTAATCACATTCTAACGCTTATGATTGAAGGTGAAAACTTTTTTAAATCGATTGTGTTTGGCATGAGAATTGTTAAGTAAAAACAAGTGTATATGGAGATACCACGGGTTTATTTCGAAATGTTTACTGTTTAATGACACGACTAACTTTATAAAACGCTTAGTATTTACATCCTTTTACAAACTAACTGTATTGAAACCGTAATGAAATTTGCAGATAATTAAACACTGCTCGTAGCACTACTACAGACAGTTTTTGAAACTGATATGAAAAAGCAATAATTTCCCATAAATTTAGTGATTTACGTTAAATATCTTAAAAATTAGACAACATAATTATACAGATTGGGATATTATAAGGTTACAAGTTAGACAAAATGTGTATAGATTACATACATAGCTTTTGGAATGAGTAGTTTCTTAGTAGGTTTATGAATGGCTGATGCAGATTTAAAGATCAAACAAGAACTTTTAAATCAAATGGGAATCATAAATGAGCTCTTTGTTGAGTTGAGTGATTCCATAAATGCATCAGATCTCATTGGTGCGGAAGTCTACAAGCTACCAACAGTTCCAAAAGCAAAAGAGCATGTCGATGTTACCGAAATTCCAGTCGAATCGATAAAAGACGAATTCGCACTTTATGAAGGACTTCGTTCTTACAAAAAATTGTACGGCGAAGAAGGTATCTCGACCAAAGTTGTTTTTAGACTACCCGGCTACATACAAGTGGGAAGTTCTAATAGCAACATAAAAGAAATTATCGGCCGCATTAATAAGCATAAGGACTTATTCAAGTCTGCAGTGCTAAAAATAGATGGCCCCAAGAAAAAGCATGACATTGTTCATTCGCTATTTCCTGGATTGATAACTAAGCAGCTATACCGTAGTTTGTATGCTGTCGAAAACATAAGCTACATGGGCTTTTTCTGGACGAATAAGTTCGTTACGTACAAAACAAACAAGGATGAAGTAATTGCTTCCATTAAGAAGCAAATCAAGCATCCACCTAAAGGGAAAGACCCCAGAGAATGGGAGTCATTTTTGAATGGGGAAGTTACCGATATTCAGCGTCTACCCGCTGGTTCGGAGTTACGTATCAAACGCCCAGTTAGGGTAAGTGCAGCCGTAAATACTGATTGTGAGGAAACGCCCCAATTAAGCGCGCATCTCCCCATAATTATTGTTCAAGATCAACCCGTAACCGTCAGTCCTCTGTTGGATTACGATTCATCGCTTAGACGATGTGTAAGATCAGACTCAAAGATTGGCGGTAGGCCAATCATAAAAAGGCTACACCTCTACCTAAAGAGGCAGTAATGTCCAAATACACGAAGACCCTAGCCCGATCTTCGATAAAAGAAGTGTGACGAATATGAATAAAGAAATTAGTACAATTGAAACTAAAGATACCGACACTCTGGCGACTCCAGAGGACATGCTTTCTTACGAAGAAGTTCAGCAGTACGCTCATGAGAACAACATCAAAAGCATGCGTGAATGGTTCGGATTCCATAATGTTCGTAAAGGCGGCACACCTCGTCCACGCAACATTCCGGGAGATCCATCAAAATATTTTGGTCGTAGAGACCAGTGGGTCAGCTGGCCAAGTTTCTTAGGCACTGCAACCAAAGCAACACAAATCATCAAAGATGAATTCTGCGACATGTCAGAATGTAAGAAGTGGTTTGCTGATAACAAAGTTTACACGGTCACTCAGTTTCGTGAAATTTCTAAATCCGGTAAGCGACCAGGCTTCATTCCATCAGCCCCTGATAAAAAATACGATGTGAAGTTTTCAGAATTATTGTGCCCAAAAAAATCAGCTTATGTGACTTTTGAAGAAGCGAAGAAGTTAGTCAAAGGCTATGGGTTCAAAAGTTATCTAGAATTTCGTGAAGGTCGCCGTAACGACCCTAAGAACCTGTCAGTGGTGCCATGTAACCCAGACAAGCATTATGACCAAAGCAACGAATGGACTAGTTGGCCAGATTTTCTAGGATACTCTCGCCTAAGAAAGTAAGAATATTTGTCATTATATTACCACAAGTAAAAAGCCACCCTCGCGGTGGCTTTTTTGATCTTCATACTATTGAAATCTATCAAACAGTTCGTCTTTTAGATTCAACCCTTGTTCAACGATAGTGCTTAGATGACCATTCAAATATTCATTGTCAATTTCAGCTAAGGGCTTTGGTAACACGTTTCCATAATTCATAATACGATCGATAAATGATTCATTCGAACTGGCATAAACATTACTACCGACAATAATAACGAACAACATTGCTAAAACTTTGATTTTCAAACCGACACCTTAATCCGTAGTTACATAACTTGTATAGCTGAGACTTAACTTTCTCATTTTCTCGGTATCGCGCAACCGTTCTGATGATAATGGGACATAGACGTTAAACTCAGAATTATCCTTAGTAAACCAAACATACGGTGTAGCCTTATCCCACACAGGAGAGACGTATTCATTTTGGCTGTTACCTGCACCACCAGCGATGCATTGTTTTCCAATCTCATATCCCAACAAAGAGATTTCTGAGCAGACGCGGTATTTAGACAAGGCCTTGAGAACTGCTATCTTATCGGGATCAAGTCGTCCATCAATCTTGTTACTTGCTTTATCATACGTGACATTATCAACACCATAACCAACTAGATACCTACCGGGCTCTCTTGCGTTATCATCCAATTGGGTCACTGTTATTGCATCTTGCAAGCCGGCCACCGCTGTTCCTGGATGGTAAGTGAAAACCTTATTATTTGTAGAGACACGCGTATCTGGATAGTCACTCCAGTCTCCTTCCGAGACTCCAAGCTCCTTTGTCACCCACTCTACAAGATCTTCTGCGCCATCCGTACTGACTTTCAGCTTTAAGCGAACCCCACTTGTGCCATCACTATTAACAACGGGAACTTGCTGAACAATTTCATATGACACATTCTCTTTCAACTTACCAAGTAAAGCTTTGTATGTAGTTTTCTTGTTTTCTTTACCAATTTGCTTTAGGTCATACTTACCCTTTTCTGTTAGCAAATCTTCTAGAAATTCAGTGTCCACACTTCTCGCCGTTTTGCTTTCTGGCAGGCGACTAATCAGTTCAACAATTTCGTTCCTCTTACTCTGACGCTCTTTTAATTTCGCCACATCAATGCTATCGCCATTGAGTACATAAGATTCAAAACGTTCATCTTCAACAATCAATTTTTCTAGAACCTGCTGAACCTTTTTATCAAGGTACATTTGTTTCAATACCTTGTCTGCCAGTTCGGTATCGATGACAGCCTTAACAGATACGGTTGCACAAGTACCATCTTCACTGACACAGGCGCCGATGGATTCATCTGTTCGTCTTGAGCTAATTGTCGCGCCATTTAACAACCAGCTCGCCCGGCTTAGATACCCATTGCTATCCATGCTCTTTATTGATAACACTCTATCGGTAACCTGCTCACTGATACTTTCAAAGGCTTTTTGTTCTGCTATAGACTTTGCTGAGTTTATGCTATCGAATTCACCAAGTTGATAAACACCAGTCCCCGTAAATGGGATTTCTTGAGCAAATAGCCCTGATGAACAAAGCGAAAGCACTGAAATTAGGACAACTTTCTTCATAAACTTAAATCACATTCCTTTATCTAATTAACAATATGAAAACACACATCAATCCTTCCGCAATAGCAAAAATGAAAAAAGCCAGAGCAATTGCCCTGGCTTAATGGTTTTATTCAACCCTATTTTTCAATGGAAAGATTACTACCCTTTGATTCACTGTTATATAAATAATGGTTCTCACCGGTTTGCGTGTTCTCTAACTTCACGGATTCCATGCCGAAGTTAGTACCACTGGCTACCTTGGTAAATTCTTCACCACCAATTTCCAACTTACTACCGTTTTCGGCTTGCATCATATCCTTGAAACCATCAGCGGTAACATCGATACGATCTGGAGCACCATTAGTACCAGCCACTGTTTTAGAATCTATCGACACGGATGAATCACCACCCTGACCTTGCGCGGCATTACCAGCATTAGCAGGTGTTGTCGTGCCTTGGTCACCGTTACCAGCAGGTGCGTTATCACCATTCGAGCTCGGTTTAGTATCTGCGCCTTGGCCTTGAGCGGCATTACCAGCATTAGCAGGTGCTGTCGTGCCTTGGTCACCGTTACCGACAGGTGCGTTATCACCATTCGAATTCGGCTTGGTATCTGTACCTTGTCCTTGCGCAGAGTTACGTGCATCAAACCCAGTTTGAGTATCTAGCTTTTGAATTGCACTCTCAAGACGTGCGCCTGCATCTTCCATACCTGGAGTCGCCTTAAGCGCCTCTGCAGCATTAACTAAACCGCCTCGCATTTGCTCATACTGCTTCATCTGCTCAACGCTTGTTGTCTCACCAGTGCCAAAGCCCATGAAACCGTTTTTCTGTTCCGAACCGGACATTGCAGTATCGATGTTAGCCTTGTTCAATGCAGAAACATCTTTGCCACTAATGGCGTCAGAAATAACTTGATTACCGACTTTGCTTAACTCGTTATAGTTGTCGCGGCCATTAATACCATCACGGTAAGCACTGGTTGCAACAGATGCAGTATGTTCGTCCTTTTTCGACTCCATGAACTGTTCAGCCTGTTCAACTCGAGAACTCAAAAGTTGATAGTCAATTGTAGCGGTCTGCCCTTTATTCTCCATCTCGCTCATGATTGCTCGACCACCAGCAATATCGTTTTCCAACCGGTCGAATGCTGCTTCCTGTACCTTGTGGCCATACTGGTTAGCACCCTGCATTCCACCAGTATTAACATTGAAGCTACCCTCCGCAGCCTTTATCGGGTCATACTTATCATTCGTAGCCATTTGAAGGCCGGCGTTTGCCTGAGACAATGACAGCTCACCGCTATTAACTTTGTTAGCTAGTCCCGATAAGACATCTTTATCAATGCCAGATACGCGTTCCATAGCTGTGTTCACGGAGTTGACATTACGTTGCATTGTGTCAGCAAGAGCAGCATCTTCTTTGTCACCGGTTGCACGTAGTCGAGCAATTTCAGTTTCTGCGCCTTTAGCCGCAGCTAATGTCCCTAATGCTTCTTTCCTTTCTTGGTCGGTAGCATCAGATCGCAATCCATTAGACACGCTCTCAACCAAATCAGAATGTTGAGTTTTAGAATCCTGGCCAGTAATTTTTGCTGCAATATCTTTACTCACACCTTCACTAGCTGCCAACCTTTCTGTAGCTTGTTCTTGTTTGGTTCCATTGATTGTATTGTTTAACCACTTACCAGTATCTGCTGCACTTTGAGCTAAAGGTTCAAGTGCTTTAGCTGTTGGTACTATTCCATCGGTTAGTGGTTTAACAATCGCAGGGACCTCGTTTTGGGCGGCTCCTGTTCTGTCATCAGCCTTCTTAAGAACTTGGTCTGCCTCGCCTTGCTTAGTTGGATCAGCTACAACCTTTTCCTTAACCGCATTCTTATTTTCTTCATGGGTCTGAGATGGGTTTGTTGTTGCAATTACTGCCTGCTGACTTGCAACTGCAGCGACCGCACCAGCACGTCCTTGTTGATTAGCGGCCACGACAGATTGTTGAGTTGGACCGCCGTCCTGTGCTGCTGTTGGAGGTGGGCCGTTTTTAAGAGGCGCTTCTGCTGCTGCACCAATATTTCTTATATCGTTAGCTGCTGCTGCCCACTGTTTCATTCCTCCACCCATGTTCTCATTTAAAGTATCAAGATAGTTTGCACCTGCTTGAAACCTTTGGCTTCCGCTATTTTTCATAATATCTTTAAAGGCGTTGTCGGCATAACGACCCGTTGCTGCCATGCGAGCTTGTAGTGACTTATCATTACCTACGTCTTGCTTGATAGCTTGATCATACTCTGCAGCGTATTGGTCAGTCGTTTTAAACTGACTTGACATACCTTTCAGTGATTCACCATCTTTAGTACCAGAGAAATCTTTAAGGGCTTTCATATCACCATTAAGACCCGGTTCGTAACCACCTTGCTTTTTAAAGTCATCGAATTTCTGACGCTGTTCCGCATCCATTGAACCTAATGCTGTCTTCTGAGCAACACCTGCTAGTAAAGAACCATCTGCGAATTTTTCATCGTTCTTATTGTTTGCACCAGTAGATGTTACACCTGCCAAGTTGTAGCTAATCCCAGATGACATACCTGCAATAGCTGCTTGAGCACGACTTTCCTGTTCCACTTGTTTTTGGGCTTGAGTCCATGCGGTGCTTGCTTCAACAGCTCTTGAACCAGACTCACCAAAACCTGCATTTTGCCCAGTTGAACGAGAAGTCGATAAGGTTTCGGCTTTAGACAACATGGCACTACCACTTTCTGTATTGGCAAAGTTCCAGTTATCGCCCGATTGAGTTGTTTTTGATGCAACATTACTAATAGCTGCGTCGAGCTTCGATTTAGCATCTACACCAATTTCACCTTTAACTGCTGCACCAAATTTGGCACTTGCCACACCATCCTTTTTGCCAAACCCAAGTGCTGCTGCAGCCTCTGCTTGTGCTTTAACACCCATACCACCTGACAATGCTAAACCAAGAGTTTTAGCATCCTGAGCGCTAAACTGCCCAGTTTTCATCAAGGTATTTGCGTAAGAATTCGCTCGAGCAATACCTTCATTTTTGGTAGCCGCTTCTGTTTGAGCTGCCGTTGCATTTTCACCACTAACAGTCATGTTGTTATACATTTCCTGTTGAGCATTATTCAGTTTCGTTCCTTGTTGCTTGGCCGTTTCTGTCGCATTGGATAATGCAGTAGAGGTAGTGTTGTTAAGGTCAGTCTTAGTATTGTTTTGTGCCATACCAATTGGGGCGGCGTTTGAACCATTATACGAATCTACTGCTCCACCAGCACTCGCATCATACGCTTTGGTGTTTTGTCCAACAGACAGCTTACCGCCATCAGCCGAGCCAGTTGCTTTTGGTGTTGCAACGGAGCCTTCACTACCACCACCTTTAGATGCACTATTCGATAAGTTGATAGCTGTATGAACAGACCCATATAGAAGCATTAAACTCAAAGCTGGCACCATAGTTTGTAATGTGGCACCCATTGCTATAAATGACTCTAATTCGGTAAAGCTTGTGTTGTATCCAGCCCATGAGAAGGCATCGTAACTAGTCGAGTTGAATGACGCGTTATTCATCGCATTCTGCAGGTACATATTCACTCCGACTTGCAGAATTGGCCAAGTATTTACCCAAATCAACAGAAAGAAGTACTTGATCACCATTCCCATACCTTTCTCGCCAAAGGCAACTACAAAAGGCATGATTGGACCAATCAGAAATACAAATGCTTCGATGTATGTGATAAGTGGGATAGCCATTTCTGACCACAAGGAATACTGAACGGCAGTAGATACCCTTCGTTGGTCAATTGCTTGGAATTCAGCCTGGCTTGCCATTAGTTCAGCTTCACTTGCCCAAGGGCTACCCGCTTTAGCCTTTTTCCAATGGTATTGTAGAATTTGGTTAACTTTGATTTTCCATGCGTCATAGCTTGTTTGGGTCAACATGCTCTGACCTTCTTTCAACTGAATCTCGTCAGCATTACCACCTATTGATGCACCATGCTCAGCAACATACTTCCATTCAGTACCAATAGCATTACCAATTTTGGTATATGCATCACCACAACCCATGACTTTCCAGCCCTGACCCGCGTCTACATTTACCTCGGTAGTCCAACCGTTATAGGTAACCTTCATCGCATCCCAAGAGTATGGAAGTGTTGACATTGCATTCTCATTTATTTCTTGCGCGCCATTCTTTAGATATAAATCTTTTAGTACGCAATTTTTAATGTAGCTCTCTACCGATGAAGATAAATCAGTAGCAGATGCACCAGATGCAATGGCAGCTGTTGCAGCATATGTTTGGCCTGCCTTAAATTCATCAACGTCACCTGTGAATCGCATTTTCATCAATTCACGCAATGGCTCTAAACCATTACCAGCAACTGGAACTGAACTTGGGTCGTCACCATCAACCCCTATCATTGCGCGATAACTACCGGTTGCCGCACTACCGGGTACATAAGTTGTGTGGTAGAACTCTCGCAAACTATTGGCCATCGTATATCCAAACGTAGTTGCAAGTGTTCCACCTAGTGCAATACCAACTGGAATATCAGGCATTGCATCAGCACCACCATCGGCATGAATGAGTGTGACAGGTACGGATTTACCGAAAAGGATCAGAACTAGGAAGAAACCGATAAAAAACTGCTTGAATTCGATTTTTCCAGGGTTCCAAATACCGTTCCAAAAGACAGAAAGTAAACCGAGCATCAAACCAATTTTTGCAATCGAAATAGCGCCTTGCTCGAAAGCATGAGATAACCCCAGAAGCGCAAGTCGCATGAAGCTAGGGTCACCCATAGAATAAATTACAAAACCTGACATCCCTACACCCCACTCGCTGCCATTGCTTTAACTGCCTCAGCTAAAGTTTCATAAGTATTCATTAGATCATTAGCTGATTTTATTTCATCGCGTTTCTTCGTCTGGATGTCATCAATCTGAGATTGGAATTCGATCATCCTGCCTTTCAAGAAATCTATTAAGTTCTGGGTTGCCTTAGCGTCAGAGGTAGCACTCAATTCCGCTTTTTTGAGGATTTCTTGTAATTGGTACATCAAATCTTGTAACGACTTTTCCGCTACACGATAAGCTACTAGATTGGCTATCGCTTCTTGAGCACCATCATCTTTACCCGTCATAAATAGCCATGTCATCATCGGAACATCAGCATTTTCTACAAATTTCTGCTGCTCACTTGTCAGGTTTTGTTTGGTTAGAATGCGTTTACGGATGCCTACTTCTGAACCGTCACCGTTTAACAGTTTAAGAGCTCTTGGATAAATCCCTTCCCACTCTACTTTTGCTGCTGAACCTGATTTAATTTTCGTACAAGGGAGACGGTTATCGATTTTAGTTTCACTAGTATCACATCTAAGTAATTCAATCTTTTCACCTTCTTTGTTATAAAGAAGGTCCTCTGCAGAAACTGTTTTTGCGTATGGTGTGGTTTCAAGTTCATCACCATCACCAACGGTAATGACCTTTGTACCAATTAACGACATAATCAGTTCTTGAATATCGTCTTTTTCCCAGCCTGTAGCAAAACTCCATTGATCAACTTTTGCAGCACCCAATGCATCCCAAACGATATTCCCTTTAAGGCCTGGTACTTTGACAGATTTAGCGTCTCCATCTTCTGAACGTTCAGAGAAAAAGTCACCCCAACTACTCATGGCGTCAACTTTTGTTTCAGCATATGAACCTAATCGTTCTTGCCAACCATCTTTGTTTACAGTATCAGTCAGAGACTTTGCCAAACCTTGGCCAACTTTCGCTTCACTCAATGCATCCACAGTATCCTGACAACTCATACTTACTAAGTCATTGAAGTCATCAAGCTTGTCCTGAATCCAAGCCATACCCTGAGCACATGATGGACATATGGACTCAACTGCCAAGTTAAATGCATAGACAGCCGCACCAGCAGCTATCGAGCGGCCCATTTGAACAAGTTCCTCCTTCTTGATCAGCGATATTGAACCCGCAAAAAAATCAATTCCACCACACCCGGCATTCATGCTAGGTGCTTGAAAATTAATAACTTTTGGCTGATACATAGAGAACCTAGCACTAAACGTACCGAAGGCTACACCGTTGCGTTTCTGTGATTCATACACTTGAGAACCGGTTGCAGTGGTCATCATCCCGAATATTTCTTTTAAGGGGTCACCAGCCAAGGTTTGGCTAGGCATTAGCATAGAAAAGCTTAATGCTGTCGATGCTAATAACAGTCTTTTCTTACTATTCATCACGGTGTCACGTCCTGATTAATATTCTGGATGTCCTTCGTTTGGTCATATTGCTTTTGGAATTTGGCGCGTAGCTTGTTCGCTAGGTAATCTGGGTCACTGAACACTTTGTCTGGGTCGACTGTTAACTGACTCTTAGTTGCGTCATCCAAGAGGATTTCACGAACGTCTTGTGTCGCATCATATTGTTCGCCGGTAATCCACCCTTCTTTGCTTGCTAACATGATGGTTCGACGCATCAATTCATCTGGCGCGGTAAGTCCAACGGCCAAGTTATGGAATTCACTGCCATCTTTCGTAACGAGGTAAATTGTGGGTGTAACCATGACCTGGAGTTTCTGTTTTAATGTGCCTGGGTCAGTTACATAATCTGGAAATTCGTTATTAGGCAGCGGTCGGCCGTCAAGTGAGATCGCAAGTATGTCTATACCTGTTTCCATCTGCAGACGTTTGAGCATGGGTGCTTCTTTCATGCAGTAAGTACATGTAGAAGAGAAGAAAAAGAAGAACCCGACCTTATCTGCTAACTGTTTGATCAAATCACTTCGATTTTGTTTAGCCGCAATTTTTTGGTCAACTAGTGCAACTTGGTTTTCTGGTCGACGCAAAGTTTCATCCAAAGGCACTTCAAACTTTGATACTTGTTGTGCGACGGAGGCAAATTTCGAACTTTTATCCATCATGATTCGCTGGGCATAGAAATACCGCCTAACGTTTTCATAGGTTGGATTATCGATCGCTGAATCGCGTAATTTAGGTAAGTTCTCTCTAAGCCATGCAACATTGACAACTACTTCGTTGTTTTCAGTTGCTTCTTTCTTTGGCTTAGCTTCTTGTTTTGTTTCCGGTGCTTGTACTGGTTCTTTCTTAGGTTCTACCTTTATTTCTTGCTCAGGTTCCGGTTCAGGCTCATACCAAAACCAACCTTCACTTTTACGGTTATAGAAGGAGTCAGATGTATCGCTATTAGCAAATGCATTCGACGTATAAGCCGTCGTCAGGCAGACAGCCACAGCCAAAGATAAGATATGTTTTTTCATGCAATGAATATTGCAGGATTGGAATAGATTGCGTGTCGATTAAGTGGGTCTTAGTAGGCACACTTAATCGATATGATTTTGATAGCGTGGTAGCGCTAAAAGCGCTGGGTGGGAATAGGTATATTACTGAGGGTAAGTCGTAGAGTTAGCTTTCTTTTCAGCCATATCAAGCATAGCTTTTTGAGCGATAAAATATTTTCTAACGTTTGCTTCCGTTGGATCATCTATAGCTCTTTCACGAAGGATTGGTAGGTTATCTTTAAACCAAGCTTCTGTAAAAACGGATGGCAGTTCTAGATCGCTTGGAGAATCAACCGTTATCTGTTGTTCAGTTTCAATTGTAGAACATGAACATAGTGCAATTGCCAACAGGATTGGAGTTGTAAATTTGTTAATCATATTTGCCTAATGGGATTATTTAAAAAGAATTACAGATGACTAACGCTTACCTTTGTTATACAAGGTAGAGTCCTTTTCACAGAACGGGCATTGATTGTAGTTTCTTTCTGAGTGAAAGATATAATCTATCCCACATTTGTTGCAGACTTTTCTTGTGAAAGTACCATCCTTCAAGTACTCGAAAATATGATAGATTCTATTAATATCCATATACTGATTGTTATACACAACCAAATATGTACGCGCTAAAGACAGCAATTCAGTTGGCGTAGGTGGACGATGAAAGTCTGAATTATCAGGTACTGCATTGCAGTAATTACGATAAACAATGTTTGCATGAACTCGGTGAACAACATGAGTAGTCATCCATCCAGAACCCTTACGAAATTTCCCTAGCTCTTTGTTTATCGATTTCTCTAGTCGTTTATCAACAACAAAGAATTTTTTCAGTACACGAGTATTAGCACCGAGTCTTGCCATTTGGTAAGAGAGTTGCTGTTTTTCGTAATAAATATCTGGTTCCCAACTTTGGGTTCTACGCTTCGATGCAGCACTACTCACAAACTACCCTCTCGCCTTTTTTAATGGGGTGGTAGTTAAACCAGAAGTATTAACGGGTCCACTATAAGCGTTGATGTGTGCAGCCGTGTTGTGAAACTCGTCAGTATTAGATTCTAACGAGTCAAGAAGAGCTGTCATTGGACTTGCGCCGCGTAAAGTATCCTGGCCTTTAATCGTCAAGATTGGAGGGCAAGAATGTAAAGCGACCTGCAGATCATATGTTGACGTTTCTGCTAATCTACGTGCTTCTGCCGTGGAAATCTTAAACAATGCTGCCACACTGATAGGGTCAACACGCGCTAAATCTCGCATTGACATGATATATGCGGTCTGCGAATCCTGAATCGAGCGATAACTGTTATTGTCTAGTATTCCAATTTCCATTGAACGGTAGCCTTTAAAACGCAAATCATTAAACATGTAGTAGTATGATATGTCTGTTTGCTCGTTCGTTCAACAATTTTCCCTGTTGGTTATATACAATGAGTATTGAAAGGGTTAGCCGTATCCTAAATTACGTGGTGTTTCGTGAATTTTATTAAGCGCAGGATCTGTTTCTATCCAATTAACATCTGATTGATCTGCGAAAATATAATCGTCATGAAGCTTATCGATCCTTGCATAATTCCCTATTTCCCGGCGATTTGCATAGGTAACAACCTCACAAGAATTTTGCTCAGATGGCAATCTCTCCGTATTTGTAGAACGAACAGTGTTCGCAGTAGGTACACGCTTAGCGACCTCAGCTTCGACCGACTTCTTATGAGAATTTCTCTTACGCATTTGATATACATTGGTAGTTTTCCCTGCTGGTAACAATACTGGTATTGAACCACCACGAGGCAATGTGATTTTGTCTACAAATCGTAATACACCGTGTTCTAATAGCATTTGAGTATACTTTTTAGCTGTATTTCGGTTGCCTATACCACACCAATAGCACGCAAAGGTTAAGCTGAATGCAGTTGGGTCATCAATCTGATCGATGAAAGCTCGTTTACATTGTAATAGCTCTTTAAAACCAACATACAATCTTTCAGCTGACTTAGCATCAGTTGGCAACTCAGGTAAATCTGTAACTGGTTGAGGGATAATCAGCCCTGAATCTATCAATAAACGAGTTAACCAAGCTTTGTGCATACCAGATTTAAACTCTGTCTGAGGTATCCGACGACCACACTTCATCATTGCAAATATATGCGCCAAATCGAACTTAACAGGGCCTGAGCTTAAAGTAGTCTCATGAACTTCATTGAAAGCAAAATATACAAGCCTTGTTGTATCTGAAAGAAGGCCAAGGCTGCAACTTGGTTTTCTATCTTCTACACCCGGAATTACAGACGAAAATGATTTGGAATAGTTTGATTTGGAACCAATACCCTCTACCGGAAGACCCATATACTCTGCTGCGCGAAGCCATGTTCCCGGATGCGAGAGTAATTCATCGAACTGCTCCTTAGTAAATGGCGCCTTAAGAGCTGGTGGTACTACAAAACCATTAGCAGAGCCATTACTAGAGGCTTTTCCGAACTGGCAAGGTAATCTATCTTTCGAACCTTCACTTACTGAACTTAAGGAAACGTATCCTCTGTTCACTTTCTTTTTAGTTTTTATTTTAGGTTCTTTGATTGTTATCTCTTTACCGTCATTGAATGTAGAGAATACAAAGTCATTTAGTACATTTACTGATGGTAGGTAGAAAAGCCTATTAGCATTAGTACAAGTTTGATCAATTTCAATGTTAAAGCGTTTAGCAGTTCCAACGTATACCTTATGAAAATCTTCTGGTTGTATTGGATTTGATGGAAATAGGATTACTCTCCATCTTGGTGCTTCATAGGTAGCACTGTATGTTGAATGGATTATATGAGCATATCCTTCAAGCTTACTTTCGAGTTGGCTTAAAGTGTAAGTGGTTGTTTTACAATCAACATCATAAACGAGAAGTGAAAGTTGTCTCACTTCTTCTATCGCTTTAGTTTTTGGAGAGTTAAACGTTCCTGGAATGTATGCTGGAACAGATTTATCTGTAGCTTTTTGGTGATGGGTTAAGATCTCCACAAGTTGAGCTTTGGTTAATGCCAACTCTTCTGTATGTAGATCGCGTTCGTCATCAACAAATGTTAATGGGTATGTTTTCTCTATAGCCTTTAAAAAGGCGTGTTTAGTCCCTGCCATAAGACACTCTTTTTGAGAGCATCCATAGTTGGGGACATTGACCTAATTATGATAGCTAGTATAATTAGGGGTGAAGGGCGTCCTCCAAACTTAATTGGATGCTTGAAGGATAGAGATTGCAGTCTTTATCCATCACAATATTTAATGTTGTAATGAAGCTGTTAGCCTTGCAGGGCTTTCAGCTTTTTTTTTACCATCGTTATGGTTTTAGTTGTAGAAACACATAATTGCAGTTATGTTTTTGAATCTACGAACTTATTAGATTTTAAGTTGATCTTGTCAATAGATCAACGATCTACTGATCATAATAGATCGTGCTGTAACCTATTGTTTATGCGATAGATTTAATGAAAACGGCTAGATCTCCCCATATTTCCTTGATCAATTATCAAACTTTCAATACCGATCCGAACTTTCAGTACCGTTTTGAACTTTCAATACCGTTTTTCGATCGTTTTTTTGTTATTTTCAAGTTTTCACGTTTACTCTTTTTTCATGAATGCACGTAATTTTTAGCCATAAAAGGGTGCTTGATTTTTTAATGTTTTAATAAGTTGTTGATTAAAAAGAAAAATGTTTTTCTAAAGGATATTTGTTGAAATCATCTTTCCCGATTTAGGTTCAATTTATTTATTTTAATTCACTTTATTGGCCTTTAAATGCGTAGTGAATCCGTAAAATTTTTAAAAGTATGGAATCGTATTGGGCTGATATTGTAGTGATTTAGATCTCATTCTGAAATCTGTTGATTTATATACATTAATTATCAGATTCCCCTCCCCTATCCTATTATTGTTATGGTTTAGAGTTTTTATCTCTAGAAACAGTACTTGATAATACTTTTTGTACCGTTGATGCTCTCTAAAAGTTCCGCTGGTAAGTGACGACGTAACATTTTATTTTTATTACAAAACACTACCGTTTCTTCGCTCTAATAATTAGTAATTTTATTGTTTCCATAAAAAAGGTTGGCATTAAGGCCAACCTCGTTTATCTATTATTATGAATCGTTTAAAGGTACAGATTTTTCAGTATTAATGATGAAGTATCTATTTCTGGCAGTAACACGAACTGGCCATCTTCAAGTGACACCCTTATTCCACTTATGCAAGATGTCTCTTTCAATGCTATACCCTGATTGTTATAGATGGATTCGTACTCTACATCGATAACTTCAACTTCTCTATCAAGACTCTGGTCATACTCTTTTACTGACGCTTTAATCGCATGATTTTTTAGTATCTCGCTAAAGCTTTTCTTAAATTCCGTGATTGATAATTGTGGTGCTGTTCGGTCTTTAAGTTCCAGCCAATCTATTATTGCCATGCCTTTTTCACTGAAATAGTTTGATGTCCATAAATTAAATCCAAACACCAGACTATTCGATGTGGTTAGTGCATTTGAATACACTCGGGTCAATTCATGTATTGCCTCAGTGTTTCCGTCTATTTGTCTTTTTATTTGAGCAATAGTTTCTGGTGGGAATTGCAATTGCAGCACAATTGATCCTGGTGCTTCACTGGACTCTCCTTCGACTCTTAATGTCAGCATGTTTAGGTGCAAAGCAGAGTTGCTTGTCATCCCATATCTATGAAGAAACCATTTTGGTAGCTGTCGAATATGGAATGTTGTACCAGACAACCTCCTTATTGCTGTTAGTGCTGAGTTTTTATGGCCTCCGGTTTTGGGTAGCCTCAATGAGTTCAAAATTGCATTTAGAGGTATATTATAGGTTTCTGTAACTAACTCATCATTTTTGATTCTTTCTTTAATTATGTTTTCAAGGACAGTTATTGTTCCTATGTAGTATTTTAAATCGAATAGTAAAGCTATTCTTTCACCCTTACCGGAACGTGTTTCTACAGCAACTCGCTCTGGTCCCCACAAAACATGTGATTCAATCTTGGTTGCATTTCCCTTGCGGTTAAAACGTAAAGCACCAAATAGTACAGTTGTTATTAGGTCGCAAAATGCTATATCTGTCAGCTCATGTTGGTTTATTAAATCTACATCTTCAATTTGTACTATTGGACGCGTGTCATTCTGTTTACTGTCTTCTTCTACCAATTTCTCGAATACAGCTGATAAGTTCGGTTGCTTAAATACGTAAAGCATACCTCTACGTCTATTTATTGGATCAGTTGTACAGGTGACAGTTTCAACTACTCCTAACTTTTCTAATTCCTTTAGATAGCTTCTTATAGTATTGACTGATAAACCAAATGAGTCTGAAACTTTACTAAGAGATGTTATTGATTCTTTTGAGCGCTCGCAAATATCGAAAATGGCATTGACCATTTCTCTTTTTTTAGGAGCTACACCTACCGAGGGTAGGAAGCGGTTTACTTTTAGCTGGAGCTCAGCATCTTCAAATTTCACTAGTGGAGCGCTTAAACCTTCTTCTTCATGAAGATGTATAAGGTCCAATGCGTCTGTTTTATTTGTTGCCATTTGATAGCTCTCTATTGCTTTGTTGTATAGGTGGCTATACAGGTCTTTGATAACCACAGTACACCGAAATCGTTATTTGACGTTAGGATTACCCTAAATGTCTCCCACGTGGGAGACTTTGGTAAAACGACCTATTTATCTATATCTTTCAATTGGTTAGGTGCTATTTTAATTTTTAAAAAATTAACTCTGACCAGTACTGCCACACTCGTTTCAGAGTGAAATGTCTCCCACGTGGGAGACTTTTGCAAAACGACCTGTTTATCTTTATTTTTCAATAGGTTAAGTGCGAAATTAATTTTTAAAAAATTAACTCTGACCAGTACTGCCATGCTCGCTTTAGAGCGAAATGTCTCCCACGTGGGAGACTTTAGCAAAAAGACCTTTTTATCTATATCTGTCAATAGGTTAGGTGCTATTTTAATTTTTAAAAAATTAACTCTGAGCAGTACTGCCACACTCGTTTCAGAGTGAAATGTCTCCCACGTGGGAGACTTTAGCAAAAAGACCTTTTTATCTATATATATCAATAGGTTAGGTGCTATTTTAATTTTTAAAAAATTAATTACCTATAGTTACAAGGCTTGTTCAAATTATAAACAACAATCAGGTAAAGTAAATATAAACGGCCAATCGAACCGAAAAATGTACTACTTTTCAGTCAGGATATAAAAAACATGATGTTGCTGGGGTATTATGGCATAGATTTATTGATAAGGCCTAACTGGTGGCGTAATATCACTAAAAGCTTAGATTATTCAAGAGGAACTGGTGTTTATGGCTAAATCTAGAAAGCCCATTTCGCTTATTTGCTACAACCATAAGGGTGGTGTGGGTAAGACTTTTATTGCGAGTTGGTTAGCATACTTATTTGCAACCGGCGGAGTAGATAAGAAAGGTAAGAAGTATCGCGTTGTCTTAGTTGACCTTGATAGCCAACAAAACTCCAGTAAAACATTCTTAGAGATGCAATATAGAAGTGGGTTGCCATATCTATTACCGCCATTACATCCAGACTACGTAGATGGCGACCCAGATAACGGCACGTGGAATGGTTACTCAACGAGTTCAGACATACTCTTCGATCGTCAATTTGTATACTACCCAGTTAAAGATGTACCTAACTTGAAAGTTCTTCCATCTGAGGGGCGTGTAGATAGGCTGAATGACGTTTTCTCTGATAGAGATGCATACATTCCACTGATCTCTGAATTGACAGAAACATACCTTGAAGTAGAAGGTGACTTGGATGAAGTTGATATTATTATCTTTGATTCACCACCAAGTAAGACAGCGATTACTGAAGGCTTTATGACAAAGTGTTCACACGTGATCATTCCGACACAGCTGGAATATGATTCTGTAGAGGCTGTACCGAATCTACTTGAAACAATTCGAATCAACAATGAATCCACTGACGAACCAATAAACGTTGTTGGTGTTATTCCGAACCTCGTTCGTTCTAGTAGTTTGACTAATAGTGAGTTAGAACAATTCACAAACCTCATTGAGAATGTGAGTCGATACGAACCGGTACTAAATACTAGTAATCTTGTACCGGATGACTTCTTTTTAGTGAATCGAGTGATTTTCAAACCTAGACGTAAGCCAGATAACTTAGAAGAAGTTTTCTCATTAAAGAAAGATGTTAAAGCTACGGAAGAAATGACTAAGTTATACAAATTTGTAAGTGAAAGAATTGGTGTTTAATTATGGCCGAAAGTAAAAACAAAGTTACTGTAAGAGGACGTAATCGACGTTCATCTGGCCTCGATAAAATGGAGCAAGCTCGTTCTAAAGTACGTGAGCAACAGGAACAGCAAGACAATGGAAATCAAGAGTCTCAACAACCTTGGGAACCAGCAATCAATACAGGTGCTAAAGATTGTATCCGTGATGATTTAGCTATCGCTTCTGTCAGTCCTGACCCTCAGAATGCTCGTGACTTTCCTGTTATCAGGCCAACAGCTGAGGCTATGTTTCTTGCTCAGGCAGAAAATGTCGGTAAGCCTTATGTGATTATTGATAAAGGAACCATAGTTAATAAGACCCCTAAAAACCATCCGTTATACAAACACATTCAAACTCAGATTGATGAAATAGTTCTACTAGCTGAACAGATCCGTGAGGGTGGTGGAATTTACCAGTCAATAGAGGTGTACCGTGTCGGAGGTACTGATTACAGAATTGTGTTTGGACATAGACGTTTTTATTCAGTTGTATATCTAACTGGATGGGATGGTGTATGGCCGTTCCAGGTACACAGACAGAAACCAAAGTCTCCTAAGTTAAGACAGTTTGCTGAGAATAACTCCAGAAGTGATCTGGCTCTTCATGAAAAAATATATGCTTTTAAAATGGCATATGATGAAATCAAAGAAGACGAATCCAAAGATCTGACGGCTGTCGAAACCATGAAGTTGATGGGTTTGAAAAATGCGTCCTTCTACCGATATCTGATGCTAAACAAATTCCCGTTCATCTATGATGCCGTTCGTGATGGCATTGACTTTATGACCATCCGGGAACTTGAAGAAGCTCTCAAATTATCAGATGGAACGGAAGATGAAGAACTAGCTGTTAAGATGAACCTAGCAGAGATGTTCTTAAATAATTCCAAGCCAGTTCCTGAATACTTGAAATTAATTAATGAAGACGAAGATCTAGAGTCACCAAATGATTCTGATCTGGGCTTAAATGGCAATGACCAAAGTAACGAGAATGACGATTCCCAAGCAGGTAAAGAACCACAAAATGAGACTCGAAGAGGTCGTAAAGCCAAATATTATGTCCCGCCAAGAATCAAGAATACCAATGTAGTTAAAACGCTTCTCACAAGCGACATAACTAAAATGGAGATTGAAGGTATCAACTGGGAAGAGGTTAATTGGGAGGATAGGGCACAAGTAAACCAATGTCTCGATGCCACGATAAAAGCTCTTGAAGAGATGAAACAAGAAGATTAGGAATTATAAAGGTCACATCGTGACCTTTTTTTATATTCGAATGTGAAGTAAAGACTAAAGTAAACACAAAAAAAACCACCCTACTGGCCAGTAGAGTGGTTTGGAATATTGGATTAGTCTAGATCTAGCAAATCATCGCCAAAATCAAGATCACTTTGGTCGAGGGAGACAGTATTCGAATCTGCTGGCTTGGTAACATTCGAACTTGATTGACTGTCAGCCGATGTGCCACTACTCGTTATTGTTTCCGATGTAGGTGCGCTACTTGGAATATCTTGAGCAACTACCTGATGAACTGGTGATGCTACTGCAGGCAATCCTCCTAGCTGTCCATTCTTAACCATTAAGCCGAGTCTCATTAGATAACGAATTTCTTCCGCTCGGCCCTTTTCATTGATTCGTGAAAGATGGTCAAAAAGGTCAGGGTGGATGTCTTGAAGTACACGTAGATTACATCTTACAAACTCTACGTCGTTTTGAAGCTGTTGAGGCTTACTCATAACATGCTCCTATTACTTCTTGAAAAGACCTTTTCTCACCATTGCATTCATTCGTTGCATGCCACCTTCTTGGAAACCAATTACGTTTGCACGCAAGCTATCTTGAAGAATTTGAATATCATGGTTTGGAAATGCTTTCTGTAAAGCTGGTTTGTAAAGCGCAGCCGGGCCACCTACGATAATGATGCGGTCCAAATCTTGAGCGTCACCAACCTTGTTTACGACAGTTGAGATTGCTTCTTCCGCAACTGAATTGATAGCATCTGTGAAATCAAATTGCGGTGTTTTATCGCATCCTTGATGAACTGGGAAATCCATAGTACGACCAAACAATTTTAATTTACCAGTTACAAACGCTTGATCTAATAGCTCAACATTGATGTCGTTGATACGTGTAAATGACGGATGCTCTTTGAACACCTCTAATGCAGCATCTGCTACGGTTGCCAATACACGTGACATGCCAGCTTCATAATCACCAGAACGGTTTTCATTGGCAATTAGACCACGAGTAACAAGCCAGTCGACAGTTAGGTAACCTGGGTCAACTACAAGCAGGTTTTCATTCTTCATTTCATTAAAGCGACCTTGACCGCCTTCACGCGCATAAGCCAATAAACCACCTAGTGGCTGTGCAATAACCCAAGCTGACTTAATAGTAATCTCACGGCCTTCGCCAAGATCATGCTTTCCTTCTACCATTTGTTTTAGTTCTTCACGGCGAGGCATAACCGAAACTGGTAGACCACAAACAAGCAAATCTACTTGTTCATCAGGAATCATTTTTAGAGCGCCAAGTAATAATGCTTTGTATCGCTCAGAATCAATGTATCCCTCAGTGTTTAACACGCGAGAAGATCGCGGGTCAGAAGAAGCGTGAACATCTTCACCGACCTCATACTTATTTTTACCTACTGGTACCACAACGGTTTTACGTGAACTAAGGATGTCACTGCCTAAATTCTGCTTACTGTACTTAACAGGTACTGGTACGGATGGGTAAGTACGAATAACAAAGCCTTCTTTTGTTACTCCAGTCACTGTAGATGACGTGCCGTAGCCAATTTCAACAGATCTAACGATTGGATCAGTCATATTTTACTCCAGTAAATGGTTTCAACCATCATTCAAAAATTGGGTGGTGTCCTCTACGACCTTATAGCAGTCGCGTGGGACTTCTGAAATATAAACGCTACATATTGAAATTGCAATAGATTCATTAAAGTGTTCGTTGTGACTTCCATGAAGTCACACAAGACTTCTTGAATAGAATCCAAAATATTTCCAAATACAAGCAAGTGTCCTACATGACTTCTAGGGAGTCGCATGGAACACCCGTCACCATTGAGATTTTTGACTGATTAAAAAGAATTGGGCTAGAAGCGAATAAAAAACGAGCAAATCAAGCGTTTTACTATGGTTAGTAGTGCTGATGCTGATGTTAGGTAAGCCAATATCAGAAAATATCGACGTAATTGATACCTATGAGCGTCCCATTTAGAACTTAGTCATAGAAAATCGAACCCAAATTACCAATTAAAGTGGTGCAAATAAGGCTAGATAATCACCACGGTTGCAAGAAAACTCCTTCAAAATCTCCAGTCATAAATTCTTCAATATTTTGATTAAAGTCGGCGCCGAACTGAATGATTGCATTTGTTCATAATTTGCCGATTTGCATAAAAGTCGGCACCGAACTCGGTGCGGATGTTTGATAAAACAAAATTTGTTGAACTTGAGATAGTTTGTGGTTTGTAAGTCGGTCGGGACTAACTCGGCACCGAACTAGAGTGTTGAGTTAAACCTAACTTATGCAGGAAACCAGCAATGTCGGCACCGAACTAGTGCCGGATATTAGACGTTAATTTTCAGCGCCTGGATATGTCAAAAAACAACGAAGTTTAATGAGCATTAAACCCGGCACCGAACTGCAAAAGAGACGTATCTCTAACATTGCCGAAATCCAGCTAACTCGGCACCGAACTATTGCAGGGCTTGCTTGCACTTTCCTCTTCGTTTTTTACGAATTCATCAAGGAAATGCAAACCCGGCACCGAACTGAACGTGGAGGTCATTCCTTCACCCGTTGCCGGAATAATCAAACACGGCACCGAGCAAATAGGTGTAGAGATTGAAAAATAAAAAGAGGTTTGAGGGGGCGTATGCCAAGACAGTCAATCGAAACTGCTAGGGCAGAAATTAGAACCACCTTAGAAAAGCTCATTGAAGAGGCAACCACGGTTGTTGATGGCTATTGGATTGAATTCAGAATGATGAATATGAAACTCCAAGAGCGTGAGCGAAAAGAAGGGGCTCCAGAAGGTTATCTTCGAGGGAATTATGGTCCTCGCATTACCGTTCGAACGGGTAAGACATATATCGAGTGGGTTTTTTACGGGCCTGGTCGTTATGGGGGAAGAAAGAAATCGTGGGGTGAGCGAGTAGCTCCTAGAAAGGGTCCGGTATATCAAATGTCCCAGTTCGCTAAAAAGGCTCAACCTTGGGAACTTGAGATGATTGAAGAAGCTGAAAACAAACTTCGCCCTTTACGTTATGCAATTGAACATGTGCATGGAGCTCAGGCTTATCTAAGTCGTCTCCTTTCAAAAATGGATAAAACCGAAACAGAAACACTGAACTCTGAGGAACAAGAATAATGGCAGAACAAAATTCACAACAAAATGGAACGGAACAAGGCAATCGACCATCTGCGCGCAGACCACAGCAAAGACGCAATGAGTTTGTGCAAACACGCAAGTCAGTTCCTTACACCTTGCAAGTGCAATCAAATGCAATGCTGGATTATATGTCACGTAATGGTGGAGCAGCAGCTGGGGCATTCCAACGAGTAGCAGGTCTTATCCAGTTCACAGCGAATGACACAGTTGTACGTGAGCGATTGGATACGTGGTTTGAAAGTGTAATCGCCAATGCATCTGAGCGTGCTAACGCATTATCTGTACAGCAGGAAAAATATAGCGAAGGTATTGTGACTAATGTGCCTCGTCCAAAGGTTCCTGAAAACTACAAGTACGTCGTTGAGATCACTCACCCAATTTTTTGGAAACTGATTGGTCTGGTAGAGATGATTGATAACGTTATGGGAGAGATAGAGTTCCTATGGTTATCTGGCCAATTGGAAGACGTTCACCTGCAGAACGCTCAAGGCCAAGCCATCAATACTATTCGTACAATGGTCAATCGTATCTACTACGTTACCAATGCATCACGTAATCGTAAGGGTGGTTTATACAATCCTGATGCATACAACGAACTAATGCAGGCTCTAATCAAAAACGAAGAAGCTCCAGAGCACCAAGAGAATGAAACTGGTGAGCAGGAAGCCGCTGCAACAGCAGCGTAGTGATTGGAGTCCTTCATGCTTAGCCGCTTAAGAGGTGCGGTACACAAAATGTTATCAGGAGCTGCCGAAAGGGTGGCTCCTGATACTGGTAGTGTAGTTATGCCTGCACCAGAACTGTCTATTGAAGATCTGATTCGATACCCGCCAGAAACAAAAGGTATTCCAGTTATCACATTGGAAAAAATACTTGCTTCTCAATCAGAGATATTGCGATTGATGCATCGTGATTCTGGTCTGCCTGACCCAGAAGAGGATAAGGGGAGCTCAAAAGGTGACAAAAAGAAGAAAGAGTATCAGCTTAACTTCGATACACTTTTTCGTCAGGTTGTTACCAACTACATTCGATATGTCCATTTACTTCCTGCATCTGAAAACCACCATCATAGTGATGTTGGTGGTTTGGCTCGTCACAGTTTAGAGGTTGCACTCAACAGTTTGCGCCGTTCACAGCAACAAGTGTTGCCAGCAATTGGTCATTTAGATGAAGAGCAGGCTAGAAAACCACGTTGGCAATACGCAGCGTGGATTTGTGGGTTGCTACACGATGCAGGGAAAATTCTATACGACATGCGCGTATATGATGTTGATACCGGTGAAGACTGGAACCCATACCTTTCTGACCTAATTTCTTGGGCTCACGAAAACAAAGTATCTCGATACCGTGTTACGTGGAAGCCTGAGCATCGCCATAAAAAACACGAAAATTTAAGTGTCCAAGTTTTGGAATGGATTCTCACTCCAGAAGCCAAGTTCTATCTAATGGACAATTCTGATGAACTTCCAATAGCTATCAACCATGCACTTGCACATTACGGTGGAAGTGATGGCTATCTGCAGACGTGCATCCGTGAAGCTGATAGCGCGAGTACGGAAAAAGATATTCGAACTCAGTGGCATGAAATGATTGGTAAACGTCGCTACCCATTGGAAAGCGCAATTGTTAAAGCAATGCGCCGGCTTCGTGATAGTTGGGATGTAAATAAGCCCAAAGGTCATATATGGATTATTGGTGAGGAAGTTTATCTAGCGTGGCCTAAGTCAATTCAACTGATTGTTCAGCAACTACAAGAAGACAAGGTAGATGTTCCTGTAAACCCAACGCGAATTCTGGAGATTTTGGAAGAGCGTAATTTGGTTAATCGGATGGATGAAAGCGTTACATACAGCATGTTTACACCAGAAATGGAAGATGTGACTGGAGCAGAACGTGTCATTCAACTTGCTTGGCCGGGGCTACTATACGAAACCATGCCCGTTCCTAGATCGGTACCTGGAGTCTTGCGTTTAAATAACGATGGCAAGTCACTTGAGTATAGAAAAGATGGTTCTGTTGTTGAGATTGATCCAGAGCATGATGCTGATGAAAAAAACACAGGTGCATCGGAATCACAGTCTAGCCGTGAAGCGACAAAGCAGCGTAAGAATCTGAAAAATACTACTAAGGCTGAATCTGAAACAGATGTTGGGTCAGTGGATTCCAATGCCTCAAATAAAGCCGAAGAAAGTAAACCTAAGAAGCCACGCAAGAAACAGGCGGCTAAAAAAACAGTCGATAAAAAAGATAGTTCTACACAGGCATCAACTCCACCTAAAGCAACTGATAGTAACAAAGGTTTAGTGTTTGCTAATCAGGGTGCTCCAGCACAACAAGATAAACCAAACAAACAGAAGCCAATCGAAGAAACGCAAAAGCAGGTGTCTACTCATAAAGCTGTTGATACCGGCAATGACGCAAATATGGAAGTGCCAGCGTTCTTGATGGCCGATGAATACGACGGTGAATTCCAGTCTCAGGCTGGTGGTGATATGGATGTGCCAGCATATCTGCTTGAGGAACAGGAAGTAGAGCATAAACCTTCAACGGAGAAAGCAACGCAGCTTTCACATAATCCTGAGATGGAGACTGCTGCAAATAAAGAACCTACTAAATCTGTAAGTCAAGAAGCCTCACAAATCAAACCTAGAAAACCACAAGCACAAAAAACTGAGGGTGTTGTGCCTATGGGAACTCTTCTTAAGCGGAAAGAAGCATTTAAGAAAGAACGACCACAAGCTGCACAGCCGAAAGGTTGGTTAGGGCAGAAAAAACACGGTCGCTCTCAAGCTGATTCGTTCCTAATTGATTTGGCAAATGCAATGGCAAATGGCGATTTGAGTGTTGAAGCAGGTAAGGGAATCTTCCTGACCGATGGCCAGTTGCACATCGATACACAAATGATGACAAAAGTGCTCGATGTTGAGGCGGGTCCAATTTCATCGACCTTGAAGAATGAGCGTTTACTCGATTACGACAAGCTGAAACCAAACCTACTTGTTCAGCGAAAAACATTTGGTCGCCATAAGGCAATGGTTTTTTCTCTCATTAAACCAGTTAGCCAGCAAATTTGTTCAGAGCTCGGGATAACTATCACGAACATTGACTATTCCGCTGAGGAACAAAGCCAAACCGTCAAAGTAACTAATCCAAAAAGTGATGCCTTAAGCCCAAAAGATCCTAAAGGTAACAACAACGCTAAACAGCCTGTTCCAACCCCTGAAATAACAGGAGGTCAAGCCGTTGGAGAGGAAGACGAAATCACCATGCTTATGACGTACCTAAATGCGAAATCAGAAGCTGGATGTGAATTCATGCAAAAAACAAAAGATGGCCGTCATTGGGGGATTTACGCCCAAGGCGCTATCAAATCATTTATTCAAGATGTACGCCCGGGGGCAAGTCGAAATGGGTTATCTAAGGAACTGACTTTGATGGCTGATGGAGTGACTGACTTAGAAACCGATTCAGGGCGTAAGAAGCATCTCTTGATTCGAAAAGAACTAATTGGGTAGTGAGGTTCAATGATAGATAGAGGTAAACAATTCTGGATGGAAAACATGTTCCGTCCAGTATTCGAACTAAAACAGGCGCAGATATGGTTTTTTGGTGGCTTTATAACTCTGTTTACAGGGGGATTGGCCTTAGACACTTCTGTACCTATTCATGTAATCCTCTTTGGGTACATGATGATTCAATCTGGAATTCGCGTTAAACAAGGCCTGCCTTTGTTAAAGCGCCAGTTCAAGTTGTTTGTTAATTATTTTTACGTAATCAGTGCACTGGAGTTTCGAGAGAAAAATCTCAAGAAGAAGGATACCGCGTTTCTTGGGCGTGGCTTTCCCTGGGGGCCAGAACATGCCCAACGTGCTTATCAAGTTATGTCTATGTCTACGGACTATCTAGAGATAAAGCTGCCGTTGGTGCTTCGCCCATTCAGTAAGAAGTACGAAAAAACCACACGTAAGCTAGGTGGTCGTCCTTGGATACATGGTCTTGGTGAGGAAAAGGAAGTTACAGCAGATGAAAGCGTATTCCATGCTCACTCAGTAATTTTTGGAAATCCGGGTACCGGAAAAACAACGCTGTTAAACATGTTATCAAGTGGTGCGCTTCATCGTGGGAACGTAATAATCATTATTGACCCAAAAAACGATGCGGATTGGCGAAAAACAATTCAGCGTGAATGTAAAGCTCTTGGTATGGAAGATAAGTTCTATTTCTTCCATCCATCGCACCCAAGTAAGAGTTGTAGGATTGACCCGTTAACTTCGTATGTTCGTACCACTGAGCTCGCGTCTCGCTTGTCTTCGTTGCTTCCGGGCGAAGCGGAATCAGACCCATATGTTCAATTCGCATGGAAATGTATTTATCAGGTTATTGAAGCTCAGTTATACGTTGGCGAGAAACCGCAACTTACGAATATTGCCTATTACCTAATGAGCGGCAAGTTCCAACTAGCCAAACGATGCCTTGATAAATTGTTCTGCGAAGTTTTGGGGCCTGATTGGGTTACCACTATGGGTAAAGACATCGAGAAAATGGGACAGGGCAGCTTGATCGCTGGAATGTGTTTTTACTACACGCAAAATCTGCAAGCTGATCATCCAAACCCTGCGGTCAACGGTATTGTTGAGATGGTGTCACACCCTCAAGAACACATGACGAAAATGTTAGGCTCGACAGCACCATTGTTTGCTCAGCTGACATCTAAACCACTTGATGAATTGTTATCTCCAACTCTACGTATGGATGAAACCGATGATGAACGACCTATCGTTGACACGGATAAACTCGTTCGAACTGGTGGTGTTTTGTATGTTGCGCTGGATAGCTTGTCTGACTCAATGGTAGCAAGTGCAATTGGTAAGTTAATTCTTGCTGATGTTTGTGCGGCAAGTGCACGTCGATACAACTATGAAGAAGGTAAAGGACGTCGCGTTAGCTTGTTCGTAGATGAAGCCCACGCATGTATAAATGACCCACTAATCAATATGTTAGCTGTCGCTAGGGGCGCGCAATTTGAGTTGTATGTGAGTAGCCAAACTTTGCCCGATTATATTGCTAAAACCAATGAGGCACAGGCTCGTCGTATCCTTGGTCTAGCCTCAAACCTATTCTGTTTACGTGTGAACGACAACATCACACAAGAATATGCGACAGAGAACTTTGGTGAAGCCAGCATCCGTGAAGTTGGGTTCTCTTTGAACTCTGGTACATCGACTACAGGTGCACTAGGTGAATTCTCTGGTGGGTTGAAAGAGCAGCTCAGTCAATCCCGCGAGAAGGTTTTCCCTGCAACTTTGCTAGGTGACTTACCAAACCTCCAATACATCGCACGTTTATCTGATGGCCGTAAGGTGAAGGGGCGTATTCCGTTCCTCAAGGCTGCGTAAGGACTAAATATGTTTAGCGATAAAGATACCAATAAGCAGAAAAACTTCTTTGCCAGAATGGTGGGAGCTGTTGCCATGATCTCACTTGCGTATGTGTTGATTATGATGACACCAGAGGGTTACCGCCAAACCTTACAGGCTGAAATTAACGCCTTTAAAGGTGTTGTTGGCCCTACAGATTCAGCTCATGTATTACAGAATGCAGCTGACATGTATAGCTACGCATTTTTAGAAACCGGTGTTGTTTCTTCTATGGAAGAGTCAGTACAGATTACGGGGGTTGGTGGTGAGGAATTCTGGCGCACACCAATGATTCGAATCGTTGAAAACTTAAAGCTGATGTTCTACCAGACGGTTTTCAGAATGGCGGTGTTTTTCCACTGGTTAATACTTGGTGCTCCATTCATCTTCGCTTTGGCGTCGGATGGTTACTACAAACGAAAAACAAAGCAGTACGAGTTCGGTATTGCCAGTGCGAACTTATTTCGTATCTGGGTTAAAGCCGGGATGTTTGCCTTTTTCATTATCGATGTTTACTTCATTTTCCCCGCGGCAGGCGTGTTCGGAGTTCTACTGCCGCCGATTATGTTTGTAATCCTCGGTTTCTCACTCAGATATGCACTTAGCAACGTTAGTAAGGTCTTCTGATTTTATAAGCCCTCTCAATGGGGGCTGTTCATACACGGAGTTTTAAAAGATGTTCCCCTTTAGAAAGAGAAAGAAAGTACAAGAACCAAGAAACTTTAAGGAAGCAATCATTCAAGAGTCTGCTCGTCATCTAAAAGTTAAAAAGTGGACCGACGGCGTTAAGGCTGGCGCTATCGCAATCATGATGATGGTTAGTGTTGGGTACACTCTTAGCGATACGGCAAGTGAAAAGATTGGGCCTCACATCGCTGTCATTTCGCTAACAGGGCCAATTGAAACAGGGAACCGTGAAACTGATGGTTGGAAAGTAAGCCAAGTTATCACTGACGCTATTGAAGACGATAATGTAAAGGCCATACTAATTGAGGCTAATTCACCTGGTGGTTCTCCAAGTGACGCGGAGATGATTTATAAAACAATCATGAAGTACCGTTTCTCAGAAGAAAACACAAAACCAATCTACACGACAGTTAGAACTTCATGTGCAAGTGCCTGCTATTACATTGCGGCAGCAACAGACGAAATCTACGCAATGGATTCATCGCTGGTGGGGTCTATCGGTGTACGTATGGATGGTTGGGGCTTCCAAGATGTGATTAAGAAAGTTGGAGTTGAACGTCGAGTATTCCATGCAGGCACACATAAGGCATTAATGGACCCGTTTAAACCAGTATCCAAAGAGGAAAGGGCGTTCATACAAGACTCTATCTTAACCAAACTCCATACGCAGTTCATAAATGCAGTAAAGAAAGGCCGAGGCGACAGGTTGGTTGATAAGCCTGATATTTTTTCTGGGCTTATCTGGACAGGTGAAGAAGCTGTTGAACTTGGTCTAATCGATGGTGTAAAGACCCCGATGGAGATAGAAGCGTACTTGGAAAAACAACTTGGTGTTGATAAATACATATATCATGGACGACAGAAGTTTAAGTTGACTAATCTGTTTTCAATGGATGCGAGTACATTGGTTGATATGATTTCAGAGTCAATCTACCACGAGTTCAAATCTGACGTTAAAAGCAATTCCCTAACCCCTACATATTAATTAAATACCTCTAAAAAGCCCTACATAATCGCTGTGTAGGGCTTTTTTTATTGGCATTCTACCCTCTGTCATTAAGACACGATCAATCTACCATTCTTACGTGATTAATATAGAGAGTTAAGAAAATGCAAAATACTGCAGTAATGGACAAAAACATGCTTGGCGCGGGCTTCGATAGCAAGAAAGTAATGATGTTTCTCGTTGCGCTTGTTGGTGTAGTGGCATTTGCCCTAGCGTTCAACGCCTTAGCCGCGACCGGTACCCTTGAAGGTGAATTTGCTGACATGTGGGACGAAGTGAAAGGTCTAGCTGGTGGTGCTCCGGGCAAAATCCTAATGATGCTTATGGTAATGGGTGTTGTGTTCTTCTCAACTGTTAAGCCAAACCTAGTTGGTTTCGCTGGCTGTGTTGTGTCAGTTCTTGTACTAGCTAACGCTGGCAAGATCATCGATTCATCATTGACTTCAACAATTTTTGACGCTCCAGCTGCGTTACTACCACTTATTGGTGGCTAACCAACCCTTGATTGAGGCGCTGATCATTTCAGCGTCTTAATTTTTCCAATTTTGATGAATGAGAATGTATGGAAGATTCACAACAGCAAGCGCTTAGAAGTGACCAGCATTACCTCCCAATGCGAGTCAATGAACCAATGATGGTTATCTTTTGGGACGTAGACGAAGTAAGGCCAATCATCCTTTCTTTTGCTTTAGGTGTGCCGTTTGATGCTATCAACTACGTGCTACCTGTTGGGCTTTTGTACTTCTACGTGGCTAGAAGAATTAAAGCCAAATACGCCAAAGGAATTCTGAACCACATTGCATGGTGGCACGGGATTCTACCAATGAAAACCACGCGTTCAATGCCTGACCCGCTCATTAGAGAACTTTTCAGATAGGAGCACCATAAGTGTTTAAAAATTCCAATGCGCTGCGCTCATGGAGCTCAAGCGTAGCCTTATCTCGATTTCTAGTACAAAGCAACTTGGCTTTGGCCATTGCAGTAGTGGCATTGGCTTACGCCGCTTTAAGCAAAGATGAAACTGTCATCGTAGTGCCGCCAACGTTTACAGAAGAAATCACAATGGCAGGCAATAAGGCAAGCGAATCCTACAAAACAGGGTGGGGCTTATTTGCTGCGAACATGGCAGGCAACATCTCCGATCGTAACGCTTCATTCGTTGTCGATACGTTGAGAAAAATGTTCCTAGCACGTGACGCTGATGACTATGAACGCCAACTTCTATCTCAGGTAGAAGCCCTCAAGGTTCGTGGTGTAAGGGAAAACTTCACACCATTAGATCTAATTTACAACTCGCAAGTAGATACCGTTTGGGTTTACGGCGACAAGAAAACCACTTCAACACGCTCTGGCGCAACAACTACTCAAAAGTGGACATACGAAATCAAAATCGCCGCACGTAATGGTCAGCCTAAGATTACCCATTTTTCACAATATGCAGGCGCACCAAATACACGTAAGCGCGTAGTTGAACTTAAACAGCAGCAAGTTGAAGAGAAGAAAGCTGCGGAAGAAGAAAATAAACAGGCCGAGGAATAGAAAACCAAATGAAGTATAACTCTATGAATAAATCAGCCTTGGCAATGTTGCTTACTGTTGCCTTTTCATCATCTGCATTTGCTGCAGAGAAAGATGTAGCAGCTGACATACCTGTTACACCAATGAACGCAAGCCGAGTGCCCGTTGACATCTCTGGTTCAAATGGAAACGTCGCCAATGCTGTAGACCAAGCGATTATGGATGCTGTTGCTAAAAGTATGCCTGCAAAATCTGTTGCGGAATACAAGGCTTCACAACAAGCGCAGCAACCGGTAACCGTAGACTCTTATGGTATGCCAGTGGTTCAAGGTACGAAGGTTAAAACCGTAGATACTGCGCCAGTTTATACACAGCAAGGGCAGCCACCAGCTATTGCGGCAACTCCAGTTCCGTCTGCAGTGCCACAGGTTAAAGGATCTTCTGACCCAATTACTGACTCAGTACGTTCAAAATACAAACCACATCAAGAAGTAACTATAGAGCCTGGTCACGGTGAGTTATTACCTGTTGCTGCAGGGCTTCAAAACCGAATCGCAACGCCTTTTGTTGATGCCGTTGTTAAAACCGCTGATATGGAAGTGCCAATTCAAACAGATGGCGGTTTTGTTTACATCACGCCTTTAAGTCAGGCTCCAATCGGTCTAATGGTCGGTGAGCGCGGTATGCCAGAAACGATGGTAAGCCTAACTCTTATGCCTTTGGATGTTCCACCAGTAATGGTAGACGTCAAAGTAAAAATGGATGCAAAGACTAAAGCAAAGCACTCTGAATACATCGCCAAACTGAAATCCGATAAAGAGAAAAACGATTTCCTTACAGAAGCGCGTAAAGGTCCAACTGTTAAGAACGACCCTCGAGTTAATACTGAACATGAAGACCGTGCCACCAGCGTTCTGTCAGAAGTTGCGGGCGGTAACATTCCAAATGGCTTCGACATTACTACCGATATTCCAGCTGAGGAACGCTACCCATGTGACATCGTGCGTATGGGGATGTACCACGAAGTTGGTCAGCGCATGATTAGTGGCCGAGAAATTATCGATGTCGTTCTGGTTAAAAATGACATCAATGGATTCCGCGAAGTGCGAGAAGAATACTGTTTGGCTGATGATGTAATTGCTGTTGGTGTGTTTGACCGTGCAACACTGGCTCCGGGTGAAACCACAGAGTTATACATTTTGCGTGACAAGCTTTACAACGAAAAACTTAAGCGCGTTCGTACTCGACCACGTTTAACAAGTTCTTACTAAGGGGGAATCAGAATGGATATGACCTCTTTGAAAGGCAAAGCTAACCAGCAATGGCAGAACCCTAAAGTACGTTACGGCGTAGTGGGGGCGGTACTACTAGGTATCATTTGCTCTATTGCATTTAGTACTGACGACATCGATACAGGTGGTACTCGCAAAGACAATAATGGTGCTGTAGTTGTTCCTGAAAAATCTCGTCGTGTAGAAGCTAACTTCTTTACACAAGATGGCGCTGACGATATTGACCAAGGTCGAATGGATGAAATCTACGGCTTAATGGAAGACCAATTGGCAGAGCGTGAGAAAGCTATCGACGAACGCGAAGAAGAAATGCGCCAAATGGAAGGTCGCGTAATGAAAGAGCTTGAGTCGCTACGTTTTAACCAGAACGACCTTAAGCGTGAGTTGGAAGTGCAGAAAACCGCTTCTGAGGAAGTTCAGAAACAAGTTAGTAATCAGAACTCTCCAATTTTTACGCCACCAGCACAACAGCCTGTTACCCAGACGCAACAGCCTGTAGCCACGACAAACCCAATGGCAAATGCTGTACAGAAAGTTATGCCAAAGGTTATTGACCACAAGCGTATTGGTATCCGTACCATCGATAGCACTGGTGACCGATTCCAAGATGCGACGGGTGAGATTAAAGAACTACGAGTAACCGAAGAGGTTGAAGAAGAGGTTGTTGAGGAAGACACTGACAAAGATAAGACCAAGGATAAGGCAGAAATCTTCTTGCCGGCTGGTTCAATTATCAGTGGTGTACTTGTAACAGGTATGGACGTACCAACAGGTAACTCGACTAAGCGTGACCCGTTCCCCGCAATTCTTCGAATTAAAGAGGAAGCTCTGCTACCAAACAACTTTACCGCTGATATTCGAGAGTGTGTGATTGTTGCTTCTGGTATTGGTGACATCGCAAGTCGTCGTGCTTACTTACGAGCAGAAGCGATCTCATGTGTAACGGATGCAGGTAAAGCAGTTGAGGCGAATCTAAATGCATTTGCAGTAGGTGGTGATGGTCGTAACGGTATTCCGGGACGTCTAGTTTCTAAGAATGGTGAGGCAGCAATGAAATCGGCGTGGGCAGGTTTCTTGAGCGGCATGGCCAACTTAGCGGGTCAATCTACTTACAGTATTGGCGATAACGAAACAGGTATCTTTGGTCCAATGCAAAACCCAGAGATCATGAAATCAATGGCTGGTACCGCGGCGTTACAAGGTGCTGGTGATGCGATGGAACGATTAGCTGACTACTACATTGAACTTGCAGAAGAGATGAAACCTTATATCGAGGTTAACCCTGGTATCTCTATCGACTTTATTATCCAACGCGGTTCCAAACTACCCCTAGAGTAATCTAGGGGCCACAACCCTATTAAGAGAATGTATATGAACGTTACGAAGAAGAGTCTTTTTGGAATCCTGACAGTTTGGACAATCGTGCTTTGTGTTGCTTTTGGCTTAGTGCTTAAGTTCCTTGTGTTAACAGGTAATACAGAGTCACGACTCGACAAGGTTGATCATGAAATCAAGGTGCTTGCCCAACAGACAGCTGTATCTCCAAAGATTGTTGTACTTGATTTGGCTAAGGTAGCCAACGAGTGGAAAGGACGTAACGATAACCTGGCAATTAAGGCAGTAGAAACAACTATCAAGTTTTATAACGAGAAGGGTTACCTAGTGCTTGATAGTGCAAGTGTTGTTGGTGATATTGGCAAGTATTCAGGCATGGTACCAACACCTGAGAAAATGAGCCAAATGATTCGACAGGCAGAAGGCAAATAGTCTGAGTAAAGGAAATACAGGTTGTTTTGCAAAACTGCCTGTATTGAATGCGCAAGAAAAACTTGCAGAAGGATTTGTTTTTGTTTAACTAGGCGTATAAGTAATGCAGAGGTAATAACGTTTATGAAACTACGCTTAGGAAAAGCTCTACTATTGGCACTGACAGTAATGGGTACACATGTATCTCAAGCTGCTGTCACAGCACAACAAGTAGTAACTAGCGCTAGCTACCAACTGACAGAATACGACACGTCAAAAACTGGTCGTCAGCGCGCAATCGAAAAAGTTAAAAAGTCAGCATTAAGTAAAGCTGAATTTGAATACCTGACAGTCACAAAAATGGACTTATCTTCTGGTATTACAGAAACAAAGAGCGCTTCGACAGGCCGTGTGACAGATATGCACATACTAAGTGAAAGCTTGGCGCCATGCGATAACAAGCACTCTGCACGTTGTTATAACATCGAGGCAGAAGTCACGGTAACAACCGCTCGTATAGCACCATCACAGAGAGCAATCGAATCACGAGTTAACGCGGTAGAAATGGCGAAAGCTATGGAAGAATTGTTCTAATCTAATTCCAATACACCTCCCAATTTAGCCCTAACATGTTTAGGGCCTTTTTTTTAGTCAAAAAACCTTTCTAACGCTACTTGTTGATAGCGACAAATAACTCCCTCTAATTCGACCCACATAATCGCCACAACCGAAACCCCGGATGCTTACTATCTACGGATTATTTTAGGTGGAAGGTAATTATGAGACTACGGGGAGTATCAAAAGCATTGGTTGGTACTTTAGCAGCGCTAACGTTCAGCAATGCAATGGCTGACCCTTTGCTCGACCAAGCGGAACGATTAGCCCAGCAAGAAGCAGCTAAAGGTAAGTTGAGTGCTAAAGCATTGGTGGGTGGCATGAGCGATCTGGATGTTAAGACTGCACTCCAGAACTTCAACAAACTCCATTGGACTCAAATCCTTCCGGTTAACGACCTAATTATGGTTGAGAACGATAAGGGCGAAAAGTTACTAATGGATTCGAAGGCTCGTATAGCCATACGCGGCAACGTTGAAGTTTATGACATGTGGAACAAGCGTCCAATCAACACACAGGCCGATGCAAAAGCTGCATGGATGGTAACGCTAGACAGATTCGGAGTTCATACAGGTGATTTGGCTAGCTTTCGTTATGGCTTAAAGAAGGATAAGCCTGACGTGACGCTGCTGGTAGATCCGAGTGGTGACTTCAACGTAAAGCTTTTCGACCAAATGAAAGCTATGGCAGACAAATACTCTTTTGAGATTGTTCTTGCTCCGCTGCTTGGTGGTGAATCAATCAACGAATCCCTAAAACTCTGGTGCGCCAAAGACCGTCAGAAATCACTTGATGAACTGATGGCTCAAAAGAGTGCTACTGGAGAAATATTCCCTACTTGTAATAAAGACCCCTTAATCAAAGCCCTTGGTGTTGCAGGCGTTCTGCAAATCAAAGGTCTTCCTTATTTAATCAGAGCTGATGGACTTCAACTGCAGGGGACACCTGACAGTCTTTCTGAATTCATGAGCCGAAACGTAGACAACATTGGAGAGGTAATCGTAAATGATGTTAAAGCATCTAAGTAAGGCTCTGATTCTTGCTGGTATCACGCTAATGAGCACAGGCTGTTCTAGCATGTTCGAGATAGGTGAAGACCCAACAGAGTGTCCGAAGGCACAAAGTGGCGGTATCACCTGTACGAGTGCGCGTGAAATCTGGAAGTTGACGGATAACAAGAAGGATTTGGAAGAGGCTCGTCAACGCAGTAACGGTGAGCTTCAAGACGAAGATGAGTCAGACGATGACGAAGATAAAGAAGTTAAGCCAATGCCGTATCCTGGTGGTACGCCAGCTGAGCGCCAAGCCATCTACCGCGATTACCAGTCAAATCGTTCAAAGTTAGCAGCTCCAGAACCTATTGCAGTTCGTCAACCAGCAAAAGTTTTGCGTGTTCTGATGAATTCATGGGAAGACGATGCAGGTCGTTTACATATTCCTGGTTATACCTACGTTGAAATCGAGAAGCGTCGTTGGGTAGTTGGCCGCGGTGCGAGTACGGCGCCAGCGCGTATTACACCACTAAGCATTCGCAAGATTTCCCAAGAGGAAGAACGCCGCAATAACCCAGTAGCAGATAACGGCATGGGTATCATTCAACCTGTCCCTGTTCCGCAACCACGACCAGTTAAGTAAGGGGTAGCGATATGGCAGGAATCCTAGATAAACATAACGCTATAGTAGGGCATAACCAATACGGTGATGTCCTACCTGTGCTTGAGTATATCCCGGAGATGAACGGGTACATACTTGACGGTGGTTACATTGGTTTCACTTTTATCTGTCAACCACTGACAGGTGTAAACAACGACCTAATGAACTCTCTGGATGACCTTTACGAGCGTCAGTTTCCAGCAGACAGTTTTTTACAGGTGAGTTTGTTTGGTTCCCCTTACATTAAGTGGATACTCGAACGATTCGAGAATATCCGTGAAGGCCGTGCCGAAGGTGAAATGGGTGAGCTGTACGATGAAATCGGTCGTACTACATACCAGTACTATGAAGAAAGTACGGATAAGCCACTACACCCAGTAACAGGCTTGAAGGTGCGTGACTATGAGGTTTGGGTATCTTTCAAGATGCCACTCAAAAAGCAACAGCCTTCAAAAGCCGAATTGACCGCGTTCCGTCGTCTTTACCTACAGCTTAAATCAACGCTTGAATCTATTGGGGCGCACCCGGACGACATGACACCTGAACTTTATGTTCACCGGATGCAGATCTTACATAACCAAGCGAAGAATGCTGATTGGCGTGAAGGTGTTAAGGGCCATGATGCAGGTGTACCGCTTCGTTACCAAGTTATGGAGAGAGGTGGCAGTTGTTTCGTCCACCAAGATGGCTTGGAATTCGGTGACGTAGAGAAGGGTGAGGGCTCGTTCGTTAAGATGCTCTCCGTGCAGAAATACCCGGAGGTATTAACCTTTGGTGATATTTATGACCTGGTGTGTGATTGGCGTAAAGGTAGAGAGGGCTTACGTGAGCCATTCTTGATGACGTTAAACATTCACTTCCCGCCACAGGAGAAAGCTAAGCGTGAGTTTACCAAGAACCGTGGCTGGTTAACGCACCAGGCATCAGGACCGATTGCTAAGTGGGTTGACCGACTCCGCTTCCAGAAGAAGGACTACGACGAATTCTTCATGTCCTTGGAGAACAAGGGCGCGCAGATTGCCAACTGTTACCTGCAGATGATCATATTCAGTGAGTCGAAAGCCAAAGCTGAAAAGTCTGTCATGGATGTACAGTCATTTGCATCTAAGCGTAAATGGAAGTTTGTGGAAGACCGCTACATTTGTTTACCACTCTATCTGTCATCTCTGCCTATGGGTTGTGATGAAGCGACAGTTAAAAACCTTCACCGATTTAACCGCTTCGCCTCGGATGCATTGAAGTACATCACACCTATGATTGCTTCATGGAAGGGTAATGGTCTTGGGCGCCCGGTAGTGCCGTTAGTTACTCGTGATGGCCAGATGTTCTGTTTCGACCCGTTCACCTCTGATGGTAACTATAATATGTTTACCGCAGCGGCATCGGGGTCAGGTAAGTCTTTCTGGATTAACTACTTGGTGTCTCAAGTACTGACGTCAGGAAACATCGGCGGCGGTAAACTGTATCGAGATAACCCTCTACCGAACGAGCGTAAACCTCTAGACCGTGGCCGAGTATTTATCATCGACGTTGGTCGCTCTTACGAAAAACTCTGTGAACTCTACAATGGGCGATTCTTAGAGTTTGGCGAGAACTTTAAGTACTCACTAAACCCATTCAAGTCTATACACGAATTTGCGGGTAAAGACGGTCAGGGTGACATGGTATTGTCACTACTGAAATTCATGGCGTCACCATCGGGTACTCTAACCGACTTCCAGACGGCGCGTATGAACGTGTTGTTGAACCAACTATGGAATGAGAAGGGTAACAACTCGACCATTGATGACTTTGCCGAGATGTGTAAAGCCGATCCTGAGCCGCGTGTTAAGGATATTGGCTTCCAGTTAGAACCTTGGTGTAAAGATGGTCCATATGGTGAGTTCTTCGATGATAAGAACCCTCCTGTAGACTTCTCCGGTGACTTCGTTGTTATCGAGCTTGAAGAACTTAAGTCGCGTAAACAGTTACAGATTGCGGTACTTCTGCAGTGTATCAGCTGTATCCAGCACGAGATGTTCCTGTCAGGCAAAGACCGAAACAAGTTGTTCATTTTGGATGAGGCCTGGGAATACATTAAGATCAAGGGCGGTGCAGGTTTAGCAGTAGCGGAATTCTTGGAAGCTGGCTGGCGTCGTTTCCGTAAGTACCAAGCTGCGGGTATCTGTATTACGCAGAGTATTTCCGATGCGTATGAGACAGAAGTAGGCCGAGCTATGGCTGATAACTCACAGTTCAAAGTGTTCTTACGACAAGAGCCAGAAGTTATCGAGAAAGTACGAGAGAACAAACAGTTCGACGGTAACGAAACTGACTTCGCGCTGCTTAAGAGTATCCATACTGTGAAAGGTGAGTACTCTGAGCTTTATATCCGTACTGGTAGCTCGAGGGAAGTGTGTCGATTGTTTGTACCTCGATACCAACAGTTGATGTTTACCACTGATGGTAAGGAACTTGCTGCGATTGACCGATATAAAGCACAAGGCCTGACGATCGCACAGTCTATTCAAGCTGTAATTGATGAAGAGCACGCAACCGGTAGACGAACCTCCACTGAGGAAACTGATGATTTCTCTGCAGAGGAACTAGAGGCTATGTTGGCCGCGTAGAACGGTACTACTTCCAGTACTCTTAAAGGCACTCGAATTCGGGTGTCTTTTTCTTTATTGGAGGGATTGCGGGATTTGCAGATTGGCTGATGATGTAGGAATCAAATGTAAGAGGTAGCTATGCACAATCATCGATACATTACCGGCTTATGCTCTGATGATGCTCCAGAGAGCGAGAAACAGTTTCTGCGCGTCGTTACTGAGCGTCTTATGATGTCAGGCTACACTATGCGTACAGGCGGTCTTATAGGCTCGCCTGAGCCGTTTATACGCGGTGCTATGGACGCGGCAGATATTAAGGAAGTGTCCGTTCCATCTCTAGAGTTGTATGTGCCGTCTTTAGAAGTGGATACGTTTGGGTTAAACCCAAAGCAGGTATTTGACGTCCACCAGCTCAAAGAGATGAAGAGTGGCCGTATTATGGCGATGGCTGTGCAACACCGTGACCGATACTTAACTATCTCGAACAAACGAGCGCTTGAGTATGAAACGTATGTGCCGGCATTAATGGGCGACGACTTGAACGACATTAGTCGATTCATGATTTGCTGGGCGCCTATTCCTACATTTGATAAGAACCAACGACAAAACGATTGTCATGGCTGTATGAGCACTGCAATCAGAATTGCACACACATATGGCATGCAGGTATTCAATACCGCGATACCTGCTCACAAAACAAGATTGCTAAGATGGATAACTGGAGATGTACGCTAAATGACTAACAAAATAGAAACCCAAGCAGTAGAGAATTTCTGGAGCCGTTTCCCTGGACACATCAACTTCTTGGAAGAAAGCGTGAAGTTAGGCCACAACGAAGAGTTTCAGATCCGTTATGACGCAGTAAACAAGTCTGCCCAAGAGTTTCACCCGGCAGTACGTGTCGAATTCTCTCTTGATATGATGGAAGCGAAGGTAAACGCGATCATTATAACTTCAAAAGAGAAGGGAGAAGGTCGCAAGGTAGCTATGAAGCTTGCAAAAGCTTGCCCAGAAGAATATCGAGAGTTGGTTACACCATATCGCTTACCTGCATTGCCGTGGGATTCTGAGGTTACCCAAAACTGGGTGACAGACATGGCCGGACAGTATGGTATGAGAAGTATCGCTAACGAAGTTGGAGCGGTGCTATCTGATGTCACGGTTGCGGTTAAGAGCAATCCTCACAACGGCAAAGTGTTGATACAAGTTGGCTTCAAAAACAAGCGTGAACTGAAAGCGGTTGGTGAAGAAATTGTATTGGTAATGCTGGAGTTATTGCTTGGCGAAGAGATTATTGCGGAAGGTGTTGATCTTCTTAGTATTAAGACAGCCAAGGAATTGAGTTCTGGTAAAATGGGCTGGGAACATACAAGCGGCTTAAATGCCCGTGATGTAATTCTCCGTAACCTGCTCTAACGGTATCCATTTATGTACAATTAGATGTATAATCAAGTAAATAAGAGCAAGGATAGCTCATTACGGATGTAAATTATTAGGAAGCTGCAATGAATCATTTAAACCTGTTTATGCCAAAACCCATTCCGGTGCCAGATGCCGAACTGGAGGCGTTACAGGAAACAATGAATCATTTGCAGCACCTTAGTCATAACACTTCAATTCCCAATGGTAAGCAGGCTCTTACCGACTTCCTAGAAACTACCCCAATCTTACTTGCTGGTGGCTTTGCGAATCGCGGCATGTTGAACACAATGATCCCTTTTGCACACCAAGTTAAAGCCAGCACGAATTTTATCCCTTGGTTAAACATTCAAGACACTGTTAACGCATGGCTATCGTGGGCTGAGAAAAGACGTGATGGTCTGTATAACGATGATATAGATGAACAGTCACTTTGTGTTGATAGAGCCACAAAACAAATGCCTGTATTTGCGGTACAGCACAAAGGGTTAAAGCGAGTTATCTATCCAGAAGATTTACCAATTCAATTGGCTACGTGGTGCGTACACTCTGAACAAAAGGGGTACTGCGTATTTGCAGTTAATGAAAGTTCAGTCGTGGCTAACTTAGAGGTCTTTAAGTACACCT
>NZ_JAWOTX010000035.1:0-48887 GCF_033339115.1 Vibrio sp. 947
GCGGGGTGGAGCAGCTTGGTAGCTCGTCGGGCTCATAACCCGAAGGTCGTCGGTTCAAATCCGGCCCCCGCAACCAAATACAAGACGATAGATTGAGTACTTATTTAGTATACAATTGTTAAGTCGTCTACGGATGCGCCGCTTGATTCAACGCCTGCTTCTCGCAACCAATCACATCGCTCTTTTCATAATGCTGCGAAGCATGAATCCCCAAAAGCTAAACTTTTATCCGCATCATATGATGTCGGACGATTTCGTTTGTGTTTAAAACACGATATGAATCGGCTGACGTACAAGTATGATGAGGCTTCGCGTGTTTTATCTACTTTAATTAACAGAGTTATCCACACACGTCGTTCTGTGGATAAGTTGGTTGATAAAGTGTTTTTAGCTTGACTTTTTATGATGGGGAAGAAAGATCTTTTCTCTAAAGTGAAGTGGAAACAACAAAGAAATATCAATTAAATCTTTGTTATATAAAGAAAAAATAAGTTTTTTGTCGGATCGGGTACGTTAAAATACGATCATTAACTGGTATTTTTTTGATCCTAGTCATTTCTCCGAGCTGTGTTTAACTTTTTTCTGCTAGCTTGTTTTTCTTGAATCTCAAATTTTTTTCCACATTACAAAATTGAGAACAAGGTCATGAATTGAACATGCAAAAGTACTTTCAATCTCTTGCATATAGACTACGCTCTATGCGTCTCTCGGCAGTCCCTTCTCGACTATCCTTATTAAGCGTTGCTTTTTCGTCTCTATAGATGAATTACTCTCAGTGGGGAGTTGATTCAGTTGCTCTGTCAAAGCCCATTTAATGTGCTCATCAAGTAATTTATTTTCACCTTGCCGACTTTCCAGCGCATCTATGATTCGCTGACTATATTCCGCATTACCAAGTGCGACAGCGATGTTACGTAGCCACTGTATATGACCAATACGACGGATAGCGGAGCCTTCCATATTTTTTAGAAAAGTCGCTTCATCCCAGTTAAACATGTCGACGAGGTCAGGGTTTTTGAAACTGTCACGACGGTGGAAATCATCTTGCTCCGTTATGTCGGCGTAGCGGTTCCATGGGCAAACCAATTGACAGTCGTCACAACCATAAATGCGGTTACCCATTGGCTTTCGAAACTCTTCAGGAATCACGCCATCGAACTCGATGGTGAGATAAGAGATACAACGCCTGGCATCGACAACTTTGTCTTCAACGATGGCTTGTGTTGGGCATGATGTAATGCATGCTTTGCATTTACCGCACTGATCAACGCTTGGCTCATCTACGGGTAGTGGTAAGTCGATAAGTAGTTCACCTAAAAAGAACCACGATCCACAGTCTTGATCTAAAATCAGGGAATGTTTCCCGGTCCAACCTAAGCCCGCTTTTTGGGCGAGAGGTCGCTCTAATATTGGTGCGGAATCAACGAAAGGTCGGTAACCATATTGACCAACCTCTTGTTCAATAAGTTTGCCGAGCTTATTTAGCTGCTTTCTGACGAGCTTGTGATAATCGCGCCCTAGTGCGTAGCGGCTAATATAGGCATGACTTTTATTCGCGAGGTTCGAAGCGAATTGAGCCTCTGGTGGCAGATAGTCCATCCGGACGCTGATAACACGAACGGTTCCCGGGAGTAGCTCATGGGGTCTAGCACGCATCATACCGTGACGAGCCATCCAATCCATTGAGCCGTGATAGCCTGCATCAAGCCATTTTTGTAGTGCTGCTTCATGTTCACTCAGATCAACGTCGCAGATCCCAACTTTTTGGAAGCCGAGTTCTTTTCCCCAAACTTTGATTTGTTGTGCGAGTTGTTCGTAGTTCATGTTAACCACCGGAATAAAGGGGGGCGGATCTTAACGGATCTCTGGCTTTGGTGCTACCCAGTTAGGTACGTTTTTGATGTTGTGAATACTGCTTATTGAAGTCATTTGCATATATTCTAAATCTAGGTCGATACTAAGATGATTAAGATACCGTTTATTGGATACTTTTTTCGCACATATGACATTTGAAAGCTTGTCTCTCAAAACCAACACGGTTTACTATTCCTGTTCTTTTGATTTTTATATAGTCAACGATCATTAGTTAGAGAAGCATCAATGAGCACGAAACAATTCAATTTAAAAGATGAGCATGAAACGGTTGCACTAGGCACCGCTTTGGCTCAGCTTTGTTCCCAGCAAACCACAATTTATCTGCATGGTGATTTGGGTGCAGGTAAAACAACCTTTAGTCGTGGTTTTGTCCGTGCTCTTGGTCATCAAGGTAACGTGAAAAGTCCAACTTATACTCTAGTCGAACCGTACCAGTTGGATCAGTGGCAAGTATATCACTTCGACCTTTATCGTCTTGCGGATCCTGAAGAGCTTGAGTTTATGGGGATTCGAGACTATTTCACAGACGATGCGATTTGCTTGGTTGAATGGCCTGAAAAAGGGCATGGCTTACTGCCACAACCGGATCTTGATGTAAACATTCGCTACCAAGGTGAGCAACGTGTAGCCGAACTAACAGCTAATAATGATTATGGTGTGCAGTTACTCAGTCGATTGGAACTATGTTGAGTTTTTCAAATTTTAGAGTAGTGGCGACGTTTGTCGCCACTTTTCTCCTTCTCATCCCCAATTTAGCATTTGCTAACGTCGTTAAGAGTTTTCGAGTTTGGCCTTCACCTGATGAAACGCGTGTTGTCATCGATTTAGGCTCGGAAGCTGACTATTCCTATTTCTCTTTATCAGGGCCGGATCGCCTTGTCGTGGATTTAAAAAGCACGACGATGCAGGCCAAACTGCCTGTTACTGTTACGGATAGCCCTGTTTTAAAACTGGTACGAAAAAGCTCGCCTCCAGAGAAGGGCACTTATCGTTTGGTGTTTGAACTAAAGAAGAGCGTTCAAGCGGAATTATTTAAATTAAGCCCAACACCAGGTGGGCAGTATGGTCACCGCTTGGTGATTGATTTACCGCACGGTAAGAAGGCATCGACCTCTAAACCGAGTAAGCCAGCGGCGGCCAGCAAAGACATGAGTTCAGTTCAACGAGCTCAAGAAGTATTAATTGTTATCGACCCTGGTCACGGTGGGGAAGACCCTGGCTCTATTGGCCCTTCACGTCGTAAGTACGAGAAAGATGCGGTATTGAGTATTTCAAGAAAAATTGCTGCTCAGCTCGATGCGACTCCTGGTATTAAAACGCGCATGACTCGTACGGGAGATTATTTTGTAAACTTAAACCGTCGTGTCGCGATTGCTCGTGAAAATGATGCGCACTTGCTGATTTCCATTCACGCAGATGCGTTTACTTCACCGAAGCCTCGCGGTGGATCGGTCTTCGTACTAAATACTCGTCGTGCAAATACCGAAATTGCTCGTTGGGTCGAGAACCATGAGAAACAGTCTGAGTTATTGGGCGGCTCGGGTAATGCGTTCTTCACGAAGACAAAAGATCGTAACGTGAACCAAACTTTGTTGGACTTGCAGTTTAGTCATTCACAAAAAGAAGGCTATAAGCTGGCAACAGAAATCCTAGGTGAGATGGGACGTGTTGCGCACCTGCATAACACCAAACCGATCAACACCAGCCTTGCGGTTTTACGCTCTCCACAGATTCCGTCTGTGCTAGTGGAAACGGGCTTTATTTCTAACCCAACAGAAGAGCGTTTACTGTTTCAACGAGCGCACCAAGATAAGTTAGCTCAGGCTATCACTAAGGCGGTCGTCAAGTACTTAAAAGATAACCCACCAGAGGGTACGGTGTTCTCGCCTTCAGCGAAGCCAATGGTACATATTGTAAAGCGTGGCGAGTCATTATCGGTGATCGCGAACAAATATGGGCTTAGCTCTAAAGCGCTGATGTCGGCAAACAACTTGAAGTCGACAGGCTTGGCAATTGGTCAGAAGCTCAACATTCCTTCTGCTGGTACGATTAAAGTGCCAAGTAAACCGATTACTGTTGAGACAGAAACCATTACGCACAAGGTTAAGTCTGGTGAGTTCTTAGGTAAGATTGCGAATCACTATAAAGTGAAGGTTTCAGATATCCGCCGAGAGAATAACTTGAAGTCAGATACCTTGTGGGTAGGGCAAAAGTTGAAGATAACGGTCGCGGTAAAAGATAAACCAATTCGTAAGCACAAGGTTTCTCGGGGTGAGTTCCTTGGCAAAATAGCGTCCAAATACGGCGTTAGCGTATCGAGCATTCGTAAAGCGAATAACTTACGCTCTGATCAGCTAGCGGTTGGGCAAGTCCTGATCATTCCAAACAAGTAGGTGAGCTTCTAACTCATTATGACGATTAAAATTTTGCCAGCCAGACTTGCAAACCAAATCGCCGCAGGGGAAGTGGTCGAAAGACCTGCTTCTGTGATTAAAGAGCTGGTTGAAAATAGTCTTGATTCTGGCGCAACTCGAATCGATATCGATATCGAGAAAGGAGGCGCAAAGCTGATTCGTGTTCGTGATAACGGAAAAGGTATCGCGAAAGATGAACTCGGCTTAGCGCTCAGTCGTCATGCGACATCTAAGATACATACCTTAGATGATCTCGAAGCCATTATGAGTCTAGGTTTTCGCGGTGAAGCGTTAGCCAGTATTAGCTCAGTTTCGCGTTTGACGCTCACGTCGCGTCCAGCGGCACAAGAAGAAGCCTGGAGTGCCTACTCCGAAGGGCGTGATATGCAGGTGAAGCTTAAGCCAGCAGCGCACCCGATTGGCACTACCGTTGAGGTGTTGGACTTATTTTTTAATACTCCAGCGCGTCGCAAGTTTCTTCGTACGGAGAAAACCGAATTTGCTCATATTGATGAGTTATTGAAACGCATTGCGTTAAGCCGCTTTGATGTCACCATCAATGTGCGTCATAACGGCAAGATCATCCGTCAATATCGCGCGGCGAAAAATCAGCTTCAAACCGAAAAGCGTATTGCTGCTGTCTGCGGTAATGCGTTTGTGCAGCATATGCTCAGAATCGAGCTTGAGCATCAAGGGTTTAAGCTACATGGGTGGATTACCACGCCAGAGGGAGCAAGGCAGCAAAGCGATTTACAATATTGCTATGTGAATGGCCGAATGATGCGTGACAAATTAATCAATCACGCGATTCGTCAAAGCTATGAAATGAGCTTAAAGCCAGATCAGTTTGCTGCGTATGTGCTCTTTATTGAGCTAGATCCGCACCAAGTAGATGTGAATGTTCACCCTGCTAAGCATGAAGTGCGTTTCCACCAAGCTCGTTTGGTGCATGATTTCATCTATCAAGCTTTGACGGATGCACTTTCACAAAGCGCCGTGATTGATAAACCACAGGTGAATGAATCGGCATTTCATCGCGTGGAACCGACTGAGTCTGAAGAGATTGAGCATTCGCCAGAGCCTGAAAAAGTACAAGAGCCAGCATCTTCACCAGTACCAGAACGGGTTTATCAAGCGATAGAGAGTACACCGGCTTATCCTGGACGCAGTGATTATGAAGTGAAGCCTCGTAATAGCGGTCCTAGTGAAACCTCCGTGCGAGAGGCGCGCGTAGTGGAGTCATTCAAACGTAATGATTGGGTGGAATCCAAACCCGCACCAAAGCCAAGTCACAGTAAAGAGCGCCACGTAGAACCAGCGCCAACTAAACAAGAAGTACGCGCTTATCACGAGCTGTTGAAAACGCCAGAGTTTGAGGCTCAGGCAGTCACTCCAATAGCGCCCCAAACGATAACTTCGCACACATCAATGCCATCGATTACTGCATTAGGCAAAGCGCTGATGGTGGTCGATGAACAATTTGTTTTGATGGACAGTGACAGTGGGGCGGCGTTAGTCTCGTTACCTAGAGCAGAATTTTATCGTGTAAAAGGCCAGCTCACTCCAAGCGATGGTGCACTTAAGGCACAACCTCTGCTTGTTCCTCTATCTATTAAGTTAGAGGCCGAATTAGTGAGACTGGCCCAAGATTATCAACAAGATTTGGCATTGCTTGGTATTCAATTGAAAGCGAGAAACGAGCACGCCTTAATGGTGATGGGCGTTCCAGCTCCGCTGCGTCAACAAAACTTACAAAATTTAGTACCAGATCTGTTATCTTACGCGCAATCTTGTGTGAACGAAGGTATAGCAGCGGCTCAGATGCTGTCTGAGTTGATAGATTGGCTCGCATTACAGGTCACGACAGTGAAGAGTCACTATACTTTTTCTGAAGCCATTCAAATTATTGCGGAACTTGAACAGCTAAGACATGGTCAATTGCCATTAGAAGATACAAAATTCGTATCCGCTGTTGATTTCTCTGCCACGATAGCCAAATTAAAACCATGACAGATAAACTACCTTTGGCGCTATTTTTAATGGGGCCAACTGCATCAGGCAAAACTGAGCTGGCGATTAGTCTTCGTCAAAAATTTCCGATTGAGATCATCAGTGTTGATTCTGCTTTGATCTACAAAGGGATGGATATCGGTACGGCGAAACCGGATGAAAAAGAGTTAAGTTTGGCGCCTCATCGCTTGATAGATATTTTGGATCCAAGTGAATCTTACTCTGTCGCCGACTTTCGTCGAGATGCATTGAAAGCGATGGATGATATTGTTGCAGAAGGAAAAATTCCACTTCTTGTGGGTGGAACAATGCTGTATTACAAGGCGTTACTTGAAGGTTTATCACCACTTCCTGCTGCAAATCCTGAAATTCGTCAGCAAATTGAACAAGAGGCATTGACTAAAGGTTGGTCAGTGTTGCACGATGAACTCAAAGAGGTTGATCCTGTGTCAGCCGCGAGAATCCATCCCAATGATCCCCAACGTTTATCTCGGGCATTGGAAGTTTTTCGCATTTCAGGTAAAACTTTGACTGAATTGACTCAAACGAAAGGTGAAAGCCTACCATACCGAGTCAAGCAGTTTGCAATAGCTCCCAAGGATAGGGCAGAACTTCACCGTCGGATTGAACTCCGTTTCGAGAAGATGATGGAAGCGGGCTTTGAAGAAGAAATGAAAGCGTTACATTCGCGAAAAGATCTTCACCCCGATCTTCCTTCCATACGATGCGTCGGTTACCGACAGATGTGGGAGTATTTAGATGGGGAGTGTACACGTGACGAAGCGGTATTTCGTGGCGTATGCGCGACTCGTCAATTGGCCAAGCGTCAAATCACCTGGTTACGCAGCTGGGATGATTTAACTTGGTTGGATAGCGAGAACATTGAACAGGCATTAGAAACGATGTCGGAAGCAATAGCATCTGATTGACATAGCTGTGTATAATGTGATCGTTTTTGCGTGAACGCACTCTCAAAGGATCTGTTGTTGGCGGTTTTTATACTATGCTGCTAATTACTTAGAGTGCATTTTTGATTCGTTTAGCTCAGATGCAAAAGCCGTATCTTTTGCATTGCACCACTAGCTAAATAATTACAACTACAAATTAAATAAGGAAAATAAAAATGGCTAAGGGGCAATCTCTACAAGACCCATTTCTAAACGCGCTACGTCGTGAGCGTATCCCGGTATCTATCTACCTTGTGAATGGTATTAAACTACAAGGTCAGATCGAATCATTCGATCAATTTGTGATCCTGCTGAAGAATACTGTTAACCAAATGGTGTACAAGCACGCGATCTCAACAGTTGTGCCGGCTCGTCCAGTGAGCCATCACAGCGGTGAACGTCCACAAGGTGAGCGTCCACAAGAGAAATCAGAAGATTAATTCTTCATCGAGTATTTTTAAAATAAGGAGTTGATTGCTTGTTTGACCGTTATGAATCCGGTGAGCGAGCCGTACTTGTTCATATCAACTTCACGCAAGAAGGTGAATGGGAAGATCTGGCTGAGTTCGAAATGCTGGTTTCTTCTGCTGGGGTAGAGGCGCTACAAGTGGTAACTGGTAGTCGTCAATCCCCACACCCGAAATACTATGTCGGAGAGGGTAAGGCCCAAGAGATTGCTACAGCGGTACAATCAACGGGTGCCGAAATTGTGATTTTTAATCACGCCCTCTCTCCTGCCCAAGAACGTAACCTCGAAGCACTGTGCCAATGTCGAGTTCTCGACCGCACTGGTCTTATTCTCGATATCTTTGCTCAACGAGCTCGAACACACGAAGGTAAGCTACAGGTAGAGCTGGCTCAACTTCGTCATATCTCTACTCGTTTGATTCGTGGTTGGACGCACCTTGAAAGGCAGAAAGGTGGTATCGGTTTACGTGGCCCGGGTGAAACCCAGCTGGAAACCGACCGTCGCTTATTGCGTGACAGAATCAAAGCCATCCTGCGACGCTTAGACAAAGTAGCGAAGCAGCGTGAACAAGGGCGCCGCGCCCGAAATCGAGCTGAAATCCCAACGGTTTCACTTGTGGGTTACACCAACGCGGGTAAGTCGACACTCTTCAACCGTATTACAGAAGCTGGCGTGTACGCGGCTGATCAATTATTTGCTACTTTGGACCCGACTTTACGTAAGATAGAGTTAGCAGATGTTGGCCCTGCCATCTTGGCAGACACGGTTGGTTTTATTCGACATTTGCCACACGACTTGGTTGCGGCCTTCAAGGCAACCTTGCAGGAAACGCAAGAAGCTGACATTTTGTTACATGTTGTTGATGCCAGTGATGAGCGTTTTCGTGAGAATATTCAAGCTGTTCATGAAGTACTAGAAGAGATCGACGCGCATGAAGTGCCGACTCTGGTTGTCATGAACAAAATCGACAATCTAGATTCGCAGAAACCACGTATAGAACGAGACGAGGAAGGCGTACCTCGCGCAGTTTGGGTTTCAGCAATGGATGGGTTGGGCATTGATGTCCTGTTTGAGGCTCTGACGGAACGTCTGGCGTCACAAATGGTCGAGCATCAGTTGCGAATTCCTCCACAGTATCAAGGACGATTCCGTAGTACCTTCTTCCAAATGAAGTGTATTCAACGTGAGGAATATGACCAGGATGGTAACTTGTTGATCGATATTCGAATGCAGCAAGTAGATTGGTCTAGACTTGAAAAAAGAGAAGGGGCAGTTTTGACTGGCTTTATAGTCACTTAAAGGACTGCTACAGTATAACGTCATATCAAATGATGGAGCTTTCTAATGGCGTGGAATGAGCCTGGAAATAACAACGGCAACAATGGCCGCGATAATGACCCTTGGGGTAATAATAATCGTGGTGGCCAGCGTCCTGGTGGCCGAGATCAAGGTCCGCCAGATTTAGATGAAGTGTTCAACAAACTGAGTCAAAAGCTGGGCGGCAAGTTTGGTAAAAAAGGCGGCGGTGGTTCTCCAATCGGCGGCGGTGGTGGTAGTGCAATTGGCTTTGGCGTGATTGCTCTGATTGCTGTTGCAGTTTGGTTCTTCGCTGGTTTTTACACCATCGGCGAAGCAGAGCGTGGTGTTGTACTGCGTTTAGGTAAATACGATCGTATCGTAGACCCAGGTCTTAACTGGCGTCCTCGCTTTATTGATGAGTACGAAGCGGTAAACGTACAAGCGATTCGTTCACTACGTGCATCTGGTCTAATGCTGACTAAAGATGAAAACGTTGTAACAGTTGCGATGGATGTTCAGTACCGAGTGACTGACCCATACAAATACTTGTACCGTGTAACCAATGCAGACGACAGCTTGCGTCAAGCAACGGATTCTGCACTACGTGCAGTAATTGGTGACTCATTGATGGATAGCATTCTAACCAGTGGTCGTCAGCAAATTCGTCAAACTACGCAAGAAACACTGAACCAAATCATTGATAGCTATGATATGGGTCTGGTACTTGTTGATGTGAACTTCCAGTCTGCTCGTCCACCAGAGCAAGTGAAAGATGCGTTTGATGATGCAATCGCAGCACGTGAGGATGAAGAGCGTTTCATTCGTGAAGCTGAAGCATACAAGAACGAAATCTTGCCTAAGGCAACGGGTCGTGCAGAGCGTTTGAAGAAAGAAGCACAAGGTTACAATGAGCGTGTCACTAACGAGGCTCTTGGTCAGGTAGCACAGTTCGAAAAACTATTACCAGAATACCAAGCAGCGCCTGGTGTAACGCGTGATCGTCTGTACATTGACGCAATGGAAGAGGTGTACTCAAGTACTTCGAAAGTGTTGATTGACTCGGAATCAAGCGGCAATCTTCTTTACCTTCCAATCGATAAGTTGGCGGGACAAGAGGGCAAAGCAGATACCAAACGTAAATCGAAGTCATCTTCAACCTATGATCAAATTCAACTTGAGTCTGATCGTACACAAGAAGACACTTCGAACTCGCAGTCTCGTTCAACAGGTTCACGTCAAGGGAGATACTAAGAATGCGTAAGTTAATGATCCCTGTACTGGTAATCGCACTGGCATTAATGTTGATGTCTTTGTTTGTGATTCCTGAAGGTGAGCGCGGTATCGTGGTTCGATTTGGTCGTGTCTTGAAAGACAATAACGACATCACTCGAATTTACGAGCCTGGTCTGCATTTCAAGATGCCTTTGTTTGACCGTGTGAAACAACTTGATGCACGTATCCAAACAATGGATGGTCGTGCAGACCGTTTCGTAACGTCTGAGAAAAAAGACGTTATCATTGATACCTACGTGAAGTGGCGTATTGAAGATTTTGGTCGCTACTACCTCGCGACAGGCGGTGGTAACTCGCTAACAGCAGAGGCACTACTTGAGCGTAAAGTGACGGACGTGCTTCGTTCTGAAATCGGTGCTCGTGAAATCAAACAGATCGTATCTGGTCCACGTAACGATGATGTGCTACCAGAAGACGCAAGTGCCGATGTTGTCGCAACTGAAGCGGCTCGTGAGGCGCTTGAGATTGATGGTGAACGCGACCTAATCATGTCTGAAGTATTGAAAGACACGCGTGAAAGCGCAATGAAAGACTTGGGTGTTCGTGTCGTTGATTTCCGAATGAAGAAAATCAACCTGCCTGATGAAATCAGTGAGTCTATCTACCGTCGTATGCGTGCGGAGCGTGAGTCAGTTGCTCGTAAGCACCGTTCTCAAGGTCGTGAAAAAGCGGAAGTTATTCGTGCTCAAGCAGAACTAGAAGTAGCAACTATTCTAGCTGAAGCTGATAAAACTGCGCGTGTGACACGAGGTGAGGCGGATGCTGAAGCTGCGAAGATTTATGCTGAAGCATACAACAAAGACCCTGAGTTCTTTAGCTTCCTACGTTCGCTACGTGCGTATGAGAAGTCCTTCAGCTCTAAGAGCGATATTCTGGTGCTTGATCCGAAGAGTGAGTTCTTCCAATACATGAACCAGTCGAAGGGCAGCATGGAGAAATAATCTCCGCGTCTCATTGAAATAAAAGGCTCCTTAGGGAGCCTTTTTTGTATCTGATGCTAAGTGCTAGCTCATCATGATGGCGATGACGGCTCCAGCAACTACTAGGCAGCCACCGATGCGTCGTAGCTGATTGTTGGGTTGTTCACTTAATTGAGCCACCATATTCCGCCAACCGTTAGGAGCAATCAGTGGCCCAATGCCTTCCACGATCAACACGAGCCCAATCGCCAACCATATGGATTCAGACATAGCGCTTTCCAGTCGAATAGAGAAAGCTAAATACTATCAGTGATATGCTGATTTCAAAATGAACAAAGCGGCAAGATGACATTCTGGTAGCAACTCTGTGAACAAAAAATGACTGCAAGAAGCGTGATTCGGTGCTAGAATCCATTTTTAACTAGCAATCAGACTTGGAAAGATGGGAAATAACGTAGTCGTTCTAGGCACCCAATGGGGTGACGAAGGTAAAGGTAAAATCGTAGACCTTTTAACTGAAGATGCAAAATACGTGGTACGCTACCAAGGCGGTCACAACGCAGGTCACACTCTCGTAATTGACGGTGAAAAAACCGTTCTTCACTTAATTCCATCAGGTATCCTTCGCGATAACGTAAAATGTGTTATCGGTAACGGTGTTGTACTATCACCTGAAGCTCTACTTAAAGAAATGAAGCCTCTTGAAGAGCGCGGTATTCCAGTACGCGAGCGTCTTTTCATTTCTGAAGCATGTCCGCTAATTCTTCCTTACCACGTTGCAATGGACCAAGCTCGCGAAATCGCTCGCGGTAAAAAAGCTATCGGTACTACTGGTCGTGGTATCGGTCCAGCATACGAAGATAAAGTTGCTCGTCGCGGTCTACGCGTTGGCGACCTATTCGATATGGCGACTTTCGCAGAGAAGCTAAAAGAAGTCATGGAGTTCCATAACTTCCAACTAGTTAACTTCTACAAAGCGGAGCCAGTAAGCTACGAAGAAGTACTTGAGCAAGCGAAAGGCTACGCTGAGCTACTAACTTCAATGGTTATCGACGTAACTGACGAACTAGACGCAGCACGTAAGCGCGGCGACAAGATCATGTTCGAAGGTGCACAAGGTACACTACTTGATATCGACCACGGTACTTACCCGTACGTAACGTCTTCTAACACGACTGCTGGTGGTGTTGCTGCAGGTTCTGGTTTTGGTCCTCGTCACATCGGTTACATCTTGGGTATCGCAAAAGCGTACTGTACTCGCGTTGGTGCTGGTCCATTCCCGACTGAACTATACGACGGTTTAGATAAGCAAGATCCAATTGGTAAGCACTTAGGTGAAGTTGGCCACGAGTTCGGTGCGACAACTGGTCGTCTACGTCGTACAGGTTGGTTCGATGCTGTTGCTATGCGTCGTGCAATCCAAATCAACTCTGTATCTGGTTTCTGTCTAACTAAACTAGACGTACTAGATGGTCTAGAAGAGCTAAAAATCTGTACTGGTTACAAGATGGAAGATGGCTCTGTGCTAGAAGTTTCTCCGATGGCTGCTGAAGCATTCGAAAAAGCAACGCCAATCTACGAAACAATGCCTGGTTGGTCTGAGAATACATTTGGTGCTAAGTCACTAGATGCTCTACCACAAGCAGCTCTTGACTACATCAAGCGTATTGAAGAGCTAACTGGCGTTCCAGTAGACATCATCTCTACAGGTCCTGACCGTAACGAAACTATCATCAAAGTTCACCCATTCGAAGCTTAATTGATAGCCGTTAAAGATTGCAAAAGCCGACCTTATGGTCGGCTTTTTTGTATCTGAACAAAAACAGCGTGACTCTCATATGGCAAGCTTTTGCCGCTGAGCCTAAATCAGAGGCAAAAATTGTCTAAAGCTTAGCTGTTTTTTGCCGATAAGGTTATCAAGCAGAGGAGATCCTTCACCGATCTTTGGTTTCTTAGATACCTTAAGGGTACGTTTATGAAGTTACGAACAGTGGCTGCTTCACTGTTGTTGACCTTGGTTGCTACCACAGTGAAAGCCAATGTTGCTGATGTGGGGGCACCAGTTCCGATCTATACCGAAGCAGAGCTGATAAAGCTTATTGAGCAAAATAAGCACTTACAACGTGTGCGCGCTGATAACTGCCAGCTGGTGGAGGATATCGTAGCTCGTGCGACTCGAATTAACTTACCCGCTTATGAGTTTCTATACGGAGATATGTTAGCTTGGGGTGTGTGTGTCGAGCAAGATGTCGAACTGGGTCTTTACTACATCGAAAATGCAGCGCATCAGGGGTTACCTGCTGCACTAGAGCAGATTGGCCGATACTATTCGCGTGGCACTTTAGTACAGCAAGATAAAGAACGTGCAATTCCATATTTGCGAGAAGCTGCGTCAATGGGAAACCTAAACGCGCGTATTCATCTGGCCGAGTTGCTTTTACGTGATTATGGCAGTCCACTCGATTACGAAGATGCGTATCGTTGGTTATATAACTCTGTCACAGCAGATAAGCGGCAGCATAAGCGCATAACTGTATTGAGAAACGGCCTTGAACAGCGCATGCCACAAAACGTTATTGCTCGAGCTAAACGGCGAGACACCTTTTGGTAACACTTCAATATTGCAAACAACTTCATACAACAAAGCCCACGTCACGTGGGCTTTGTTGTTTTCCCGATAGCTGATAGCGCTTAAACCACTTTGTGTGGACCGAAGCATTCGTAATGGAATTGCTCTTCTGGTACGCCAAGTTCTAATAGCTGTTTCGCTACGTGCTGCATAAATCCTACAGGACCACAGAAGTACACCTGCACGTTATCTTGCTTTAATGCAGCTTCAATTTCATACAGATTGACAAAGCCCGTGAAGTGGAAGTCTTCACCTAGCTTGTCTTCTGCCGTTGGTTGGTTATACCAAACGAGCGCGTTCATATTTTCTTTTTCTGCAACGAGTTGGTTTACGTGTTGCTTGAAAGCATGCTGTTGGCCATTTTCTGTTGCATGAACCCAAGTTACAGGTGCTTGATGTTCTGAGAGACTTTCTAGCATTGACAGCGTTGGAGTAAGTCCCACACCAGCAGAAATTAGAACAACGGGTGTTTGTGGTTCGGCATCCATAAAGAAGTCACCGGCAGGGGCCGCAAGCTGCACTTTTTCGCCAATGTTCAGGCTATCGTGCAGGTAGTTCGACACTTTTCCGCCTTCTTCACGTTTTACCGAGATACGGTAAGTGTTCTCTTGGACCGCAGAAGACAGACTATATTGGCGAATTTCTTGGTTTTCTAACTGGTCACTGTTGATGTAGATGCCAAGGTATTGTCCCGGTTTATACGGCGCCACTTTTTGACCATCGGTTGGCTTGAATACAAAGCTGCAAATGTGTTCGCTCTCAATCTTTTTATCGACTAATTCAAATTCGCGTAGACCGCGCCAGCCGCCTTCCAAAGCTTCATTTTGTTGGTAAATTTGTTCTTCGCGCTGAATAAATACATTCGCAAGTACGCCGTAAGCCTCAGCCCAAGCATCCAACACTTCTTGACCTGGATTAAAAAGCTCATCGATTGTCGCAAGTAAATGCTTACCAACGATTTGGTACTGATCTTCTGTGATCAAAAAGCTCGTGTGCTTATGCGCAATTTTCTCTACTGCGCCAAGCAGAGCTGGCAAATTTTCAATATTGGCAGCATAGGCACAGATAGCGTTGAATAATGCTTCACGCTGATCGCCGTTACGCTGGTTACTCATGTTAAAAATATCTTTCAACTCAGGGTTATGAGTAAACATACGCTCGTAAAAGTGCGCGGTCAGTTTTGGTCCTGTTTCGGCGATGAGTGGTGCGGTCGCTTTGACGATCTCGATAGTTTGATTGCTGAGCATAAGGGCTTCCTACTTTAAGTTGTATTTATAATGCATGTTTAAAGTTGTATCTCAAATGTATCTTTCGATCAAGAAAAGATTTACACTTTTATCGATAGCTCAAGTTTGGGGTTTTAGCACCACCAGCGGGTTATTGAGTCGCACTTTGGGAGAGAATATGCAGTTAACTAGTTTCACTGATTATGCGTTGAGAACCTTAATTTTCTTGGCTTCGTTGCCGGAAGATGAGTTAACCAGCATTACCGAAGTGACGGATTTATTTGGTGTGTCACGTAACCATATGGTTAAAGTTATCAATCGGTTAGGGCAGTTGGGTTATGTCCATACCGTGCGCGGAAAAAACGGTGGTATCCGGCTGATGAAGCCAGCGTCTGAAATCACAGTCGGTGGTGTTGTGCGCGATTTAGAGCCGTTAGATTTAGTCAACTGTGGTGTGGATTTTTGCCATATTACCCCTGCTTGCCGCCTCAAAGATAAATTGGCGAAAGCAAAAAGTGCCTTCCTGGCGGAGTTGGATGATTGCACGATTGAATCCTTGCTCAGTGACAATTCTGAACTTTTGATCTTGCTGGCTCGTCCTTAACTCATTTGCATGCCTAGAGTCGATCTCGATCATTCTTTTTTCAAAGCAATTCTGTAGCTTATCGAGAGACTCAGATATACTAGCCATATACCTTCCTTGCTAGATAGGCGTGCCTATGTCAGACAATATTCCAAACGATCCTTTTGCAGATCGTGAATCCAAAAATTACGAAAATCCAATTCCAAGCCGAGAGTTTATCATCGAGTTTCTAGAGCAAGCGGGCGTTCCAATGAATCGTAACGACTTGTTTGAGGCACTAAAGCTTGAGGGCGAAGAGCAATACGAAGGGTTGCGTCGTCGGCTACGTGCGATGGAGCGAGATGGCCAACTGGTGTTTACCCGCCGTCAGTGCTATGCATTGCCTGAAAAACTTGAAATGGTGAAAGGTTACGTGATTGGTCATCGTGATGGCCATGGTTGGGTACGTCCAGAAGGCAGCGTCGGCAAGGATGATGATATTCTGTTACCGCACCATCAGATGAAGAACATCATCCACGGTGATTTTGTCTTAGTGCAACCGACAGACAACAGCAAGCGCGGCCGCCGTGAAGGACGTTTGGTGCGTGTGCTAGAGGAGCGCAATGATCAAATCGTTGGTCGTTTCTTCCTTGAATATGGATACTCCTATGTTGTCCCAGATGACTCGCGTATCAGCCAAGATATCCTGATCCCAAATGAGCACAAAGCGGGTGCACGCATGGGTAACGTAGTCGTAATTGAAATTACTGATCGTGGCTCACGCTCACGCGGCATGATGGGTAAAGTGGTTGAAGTCCTTGGTGAAAACATGGCACCAGGTATGGAAACACAAATTGCGATTCGTACACACCAAATCCCTCACGAATGGCCAGAAGCCGTCGATAAACAAATCGAAAACTTAGGCGAAGAAGTACCAGAAGAAGCGAAAGTTGGTCGTGTGGATCTACGTGATTTGCCACTAGTGACCATTGACGGCGAAGACGCACGAGACTTTGATGATGCCGTTTACTGTGAAAAGAACAAAGAAGGTGGTTGGCGTTTATGGGTAGCGATTGCTGACGTCAGTTACTACGTTCGTCCTGACTCTGCGTTGGACAAAGAAGCGATCAATCGTGGTAACTCAGTATATTTCCCTTCGCAAGTTGTGCCAATGTTGCCAGAAGTACTGTCGAACGGTCTATGTTCGCTTAACCCGCAAGTAGATCGCTTGTGTATGGTGTGCGAAATGACCATTTCCGATACAGGTAAGCTGTCTGGTTACAAGCATTACGAGGCGGTGATGAACTCGCACGCTCGTCTCACATATAGCAAAGTGAGCGCGATTCTAGAAGGGGATGAAGAACTACGTGAGCGCTACCAGCCGCTTGTTTCTCATCTAGAAGAGTTGCACAAGATGTACAAAGTGCTGAAAGAAGCACGAGATCAACGCGGTGCAATCGAATTTGAAACCGTTGAAACCAAATTTATTTTCAATGCGGAACGTAAAATCGAAAGCATTGAGCCAGTAATTCGTAATGACGCGCATAAGATCATCGAAGAATGTATGATTTTAGCCAACATTGCTTCGGCATCGCTGGTAGAAAAAGCGAAAGAGCCCGCGCTTTATCGTATCCACGAATCTCCAGGTGAATTACGCCTGCAAGGTTTCCGTGACTTCTTAAGTGAACTTGGTCTTGAGCTAAAAGGTGGTTTAGAGCCTTCACCAACGGACTATGCTGATCTCGCACGTCAAATCTCCGGGCGTCAAGATCAAGAGTTGATTCAGACCATGCTGCTACGCTCAATGAAGCAAGCGGTATACAACGCAGATAACGCGGGGCACTTTGGGTTGGCATTGAAACGCTATGCGCACTTTACGTCGCCAATTCGTCGTTACCCTGACTTGTTACTTCACCGTGCAATCAAGTATCTGATTGCTAAAGAAGAAGGTCGTAATCAAGATCGCTGGACACCAACAGGTGGCTATCATTACTCGTTTGACGACATGGATTTTTACGGCGAACAATGTTCGATGACAGAGCGCCGTGCTGATGATGCAACACGTGATGTTGCGGATTGGCTGAAGTGTGAATATATGCAAGACCACGTCGGTGACGAACTAGACGGTGTTATCGCTAATGTCACTAGCTTTGGCTTCTTTGTACGTTTAACGGATTTGCACATCGATGGTTTGGTACATATTTCTACCCTTGCGAACGACTACTATCAATTTGACCCGATTGGTCAACGACTTATTGGTGAAAGTTTCGGTAACATCTACCGCTTAGGTGATGCAGTAAAAGTAAAAGTACTGGCTGTTAACCTCGATGACAAGCAAATTGACTTTGAATTGGTCGAAACAAGTCGTAAGCTACGCGGCGAAGGTAAGACTGCGAAGAAACGCGCAGCGGAAGCAAAACGCAAAGCGAAAGATAAAAAACGCGCTGCGACTCGCTCTTCATCGAAAGAAGGTGGCGCGGCTCGTGCAATTCCTGCGATAGAGCCAACTAAACGCCCAGAAGAAACGGGCGCAACGAGTAAGCGTAATGGCCCAAAACGTGGTGACGCCGAAGGCAACGAGAAGCCTAAAGTGAAAAAAGCACGTAAAAAGAAGCCGCACAGTAAGCCGAAGAAAACCAAGCGCACTAAAAAAGAAGCGCAGTAGGTTGAAGCGCCAACTTAGTTCAAACTCGGTTGGCGCAGGCAATACGACCAGAACAACAGGTTAAACAATGAGTAACGAATTTATCTACGGCATTCACGCAGTGAAGGCGGTATTGGAGCGCGAACCAGAGCGTTTTATCGAGGCGTACGTTTTAAAAGGTCGTCAAGATGATCGCCTAATGCCAATCCTAAATGATCTTCAGGTTTGTGGTATTTCTATTCAGCAGATGACACGTAAAACCTTGGATGACAAAGCACGCGGTGCAAATCACCAAGGCATCATCGCTCGTGTGAAACCAGCGAAGCAGCTGAATGAGAACGATATTGATGACATCCTTGCAAAGCACGAATCACCACTGCTCTTAGTGTTAGACGGCGTGACCGATCCACACAATCTTGGTGCGTGTTTACGTAACGCAGATGCGGCAGGTGCTGCGGCGATCATCGTACCGAAAGATCGTTCTGCGCCAATGAGTGCGACGGTAAGTAAAGTCGCTTGTGGTGCAGCTGAAGTTGTACCATTGATCCGAGTGACTAACTTGGCTCGTACTATGCGTACATTGCAAGAGAAAGGCATCTGGTTTGTTGGTACTGCGGGTGAAGCAACGCACGACATCTACCAAGCCAAACTGACTGGACCTCTTGCTATCGTAATGGGGGCTGAAGGTGACGGTATGCGTCGTCTGACTCGTGAAACCTGCGACGATTTGATTAAGATCCCAATGGCTGGTAGCGTTTCAAGCTTGAACGTATCTGTGGCATCCGGCATCTGTTTGTTTGAGGCAGTTCGTCAGCGTATTGCTGCAAAGTAACGACGAAACAAACAGTTACTGTAGAATCAGACATAATGATAAAAACAAAGGATGGGGTGCCATCCTTTGTCGTTTTCACCGATTTATAAATAAAAATCCTCAGGGAAGTTATGACTCAACAAGACATTAAATTCATCGCCTTCGATCTAGATGGTACTTTGCTTGATAGCGTGCCAGATCTAGCTGTCGCGGCAGACCAAGCAGTACAGGCGCTTGGCTTTCCATCGGTTTCAGAAGAACAAGTTCGTGATTATGTGGGTAACGGCGCAGACGTGCTTATTGGTCGCTCATTAAGCCAAAGCCTGACCATCAACCCAGAGCTGAGTGAAGAGCTTCGTGCTAAAGCGCGTGTATTGTTTGATGACTACTACGAGCAAAGCGGTCACAAGCTAAGTCATCTTTACCCAACGGTAAAAGAGACACTAGCAGAGCTGCACAAAGCGGGCTTTGTTATGGCGTTGGTGACTAACAAACCTTCAAAGTTTGTGCCTGACGTTTTGGAAAAGCACGACATCGCAAAATACTTCGTTGATGTCCTTGGCGGTGATGCATTCCCAGAGAAAAAACCAAACCCAGTAGCATTGAACTGGTTGATGGAAAAGCACCAAATCCAACCAAGTGAAATGCTGATGGTTGGCGACTCGAAAAACGACATTCTCGCAGCAAAGAATGCAGGCTGTGCCTCATTTGGTCTGACATATGGTTACAACCACGGTGAACCTATTTCAGCATCAAATCCAGATTTCGTCGCTGACAGTTTGGCAGAATTATTGGACGTTGTAGCGGTTTCTGCATAACGGCTACAAAAGAGCTTCCAAAATACTCGTTAATGAGTACACTGAGTAAACCGTGCACCTATTACTGCACGGTTTTTTTCATTTAATTAGATTAAGAAGTCAAAGGAATCATTCTAATGAGCAAACCCATTGTATTGAGTGGTGTTCAACCTTCAGGTGAACTAAGTATCGGTAACTACTTGGGTGCTCTACGTCAATGGCAGCAGATGCAAGACGATTATGATTGCCAATATTGTGTGGTAGACCTTCACGCGATTACGGTTCGTCAGGACCCTAAAGCGCTGCATGAAGCAACTCTAGACGCACTGGCAATTTGTCTGGCAGTTGGTGTTGACCCGAAGAAGAGCACGCTATTTGTTCAGTCACATGTACCAGAGCATGCTCAATTAGGTTGGCTTCTTAACTGTTACACTCAAATGGGTGAGCTGAGCCGTATGACTCAGTTTAAAGACAAATCGGCACGTTACGCGAATGACGTAAACGTCGGTCTATTTGACTACCCGGTGTTGATGGCTGCTGACATTTTGCTTTACGGTGCGCACCAAGTACCTGTAGGCAGTGACCAGAAGCAACATCTAGAATTAGCGCGTGATATCGCAACGCGTTTCAACAATATTTACTCGCCAGAGCAGCCAATCTTCCAAGTTCCAGAGCCTTACATTCCGACAGTAAATGCGCGTGTAATGAGCCTTCAAGACGCAACGAAGAAGATGTCTAAATCTGATGACAACCGTAAGAACGTTATCACGCTGCTGGAAGAGCCTAAGTCGATCCTTAAGAAGATCAACAAAGCGCAAACCGATACCGAAACGCCACCAAGTATCCGTCATGATATCGAGAACAAGGCGGGCATTGCTAACCTAATGGGTCTGTACTCTGCGGCGACAGGCATGAGCTTCGAAGAGATTGAAGCGAAGTACCAAGGCGTAGAAATGTATGGCCCATTTAAGAAAGATGTTGGTGAGGCAGTTGTAGCAATGCTTGAGCCAATTCAAGCAGAATATCACCGTATTCGCGCTGATCGTGCTTACATGGACGAGGTAATGCAGCAAGGCGCTGAGAAAGCCTCGGCACGAGCGGCTGAAACGCTTAAGAAAGCATACGAAGCAGTAGGTTTTGTAGCTCGCCCATAGTCGCTAAGAACGAATACGAAAAAGCTCCACTTTGGTGGAGCTTTTTTATGCCTGTATTACTGAAATGGCGTGTCTTTCATACAGCGTTCCATGTCGTAATATTCAACACGTCCTCGAGCCCCTAGAAAGGCAGACTTCACAACCATGCCTCTATCAATGAAGTAACTAAGCTGTACGCATGATATATCGTAGCTGAGTTCTTTAATTCTCGCTGGAATCCAGTAGGTTCCTGGCGTTCTTAGACGCTGAGTAAAGGTAATAACACCCTCGTCACTGACTTCTAGCTCTTCAATACCATCCAGTTCATTTTTGGCTGATTCGATGATGTCTTGATTCGCCGTAGGTTGAAGTGGCTCACTGGCGGTCAACTGACACCCCGCTATCAAGCCAAGTAGGGAGAGAGCTAGCACACTGCGTTGAATTTTTTTCATTTGTCGTTCCTGGGTTTACAGCTAATGAGATCTTATTGTCTCGCGCAGGTGTTATATCTTTTGTGTATGTTTTTGGCTAGTGAGTAATGAAAAGTTATTGAATAAATCATGAAAACTTTGAAGTATGAGGGGCCTGTATAAGAGAGAACGAAGCGAGTAATAGATTCTTGGGCTTGAACAGTGATGCAAGTGAAAATTAAAGCATTCTAAATTAGTGACTAATTATATTTTTTATTTGTAACGGAACGGTTGGGTTAATAAGCAACTCAACAAGTGATGTATTTTCTACTCCTTAACATGAAGTGAAAAAGTAAACTGAGTAATCAATCTAAATTCTGACTTGTTTATCAATAGCGCTCTGTATTTATTACAAAAAATGTTTGAATGGGATGCTCTGGCATATTTTCTTATATTCACATGTGATTCATTTCACGGCTTTAATTACTCATTCTTATTTATTTCATAAATAAACCTGATAGTAGACGCAAATGGCAGGCTCTAACCAGAGCTAAGTTTGCATTTACATAAATATCAGGTATGACAATGGACACGTTAATCAAACCCTCAATACTCGCATTAACCATCGCCAGTGCACTTAGTGCAAACGCGAACGCAGAGATTATTATTTCCCAATACGTAGAAGGCGGCGCTTATAATAAAGCGGTAGAGATCGCTAATACGGGTGATACTGCGGTGACACTCACTGGCTACGAGTTGGCGAAATCATCAAACGGTGGTGGTACTTGGGGCAGCACATTCGACCTTAGCCAAGTGACGATACAAGCTAACCAAGTGTATGTACTGGCGCATGGTGACGCGAGCGATGCCATCAAAGCTGTCGCCGATATCACAGATAAAAGCGTTGCGAACTTTAACGGTGACGACCCGATCGCACTGCTTAAAGATGGTGAAGTGCACGACATCATCGGTATGATGGGTGACGTAGATTTTGGTAAAGACACCACATTAGTTCGTAACAGTGATGCACTAACCCCTTCTGCTACTTATGATGCATCTCAGTGGACGGCATTTGAGAAAGACAACATTGACGGCCTTGGTGAGCTAAATGCGACTGAGCCACCAGCACCATTCGCTTGTGAAGCCGACGGTCAGCAACCTAACTTCACTGCCATCCAAGATATTCAAGGTGAAGGCGATACGTCTCCATTCATTGATGGTTACCCATACATTACTGACGAAGATTATTTCGTAACTGGTGTCGTGACTGCTGTTACCACTGGCCTAACCAAAGGTTTCTACCTACAAGCATTAGAAAGCGACAACAACGACAAGACCTCAGAAGGCTTGTTCATTCATACCGACGCGGCGGACACGGCGCTGAAAGCTGGTGATGTTGTTTGTGTGAAAGGTAAAGTTCAAGAGTATTACAGCAATACTCAGCTTGCTTCTGATGCTAACAGCTATGTGAAAACAGGCACCTCTGAAACCCCTCGAGTTACCGATCTTGTTATCAAAGAAGGTGAGACACTACGTGATGCGCTTGAGCGTCATGAAGGGATGCAAGTTGAGTTAACCTCGGCAAGTGACTTGTTTGTAACTCGAAACTTCTCTTACGACTACGATTCACGTCGTAACAATATGATGCTCTCTCATGAAGCGCCATTGTTAAAGCCGACTCAATTACACGCGGCAGAGAGCGATGCAGCCGTTGAGCTAGCAAAAGACAACGCAGCGAACCGCGTATACTTAGAATCAGATGGCAAAGCACCAAACGGACAAATCCCATACTACCCAGATTTTGCTAAAGATGCAGACCAAGATGGCTCTTCAGAGCAGCACATTCGCCTTGGTTCTCGAGTAGAAGGTCTTCAGGGTGTCGTGGCTTACAGCTACAACGAATACCGCCTGATTGCGACCAATGAAGTCGATAACACCAACTTTGTGACTTCAGGTGAAGGCTTCGATGTGGCTCGTAAAGATGCCCCAGCGATTGCGGACTCAGATTTGCGTATTGCAAGCTTCAACGTACTGAACTACTTCAACTCCGTGGCTGACAGTGGTCATGAAAACCCAACCGGACAAAACCGCGGTGCGACTAATCTAGACGAATTCCTGATCCAGCAAGCGAAAATCGTTGCGGCGATGAACAAGATGGACGCAGACGTTATTGGTTTGATGGAAGTGGAAAACAACGGCTTTGGTGATGGCAGTGCTATCCAAAACTTAGTTGATGCCCTAAATGCTGAGATTGATGACGCTGAAGATCATTACACGTATGTCGAAATCGAAGAGCAAGACAAATACCAAGACGAATACTTTGGCAGTGATGCGATCATGGTGGCGATTTTATATCGTGCTAACGCAGTAACGCCAAAAGACGCTGCAAAAGTGATCATCACGCCAGAGCAGCACATTGCAGAAAACACAATTACTCGTAAAGAGGGCACAGAAAGTAACCCTGCTTACGATAAGTACCAACGCCACAGTCTACTTCAGACCTTCACGGTGAAAGAGACGGGTGAAGATTTGTCTATTGTCGTAAACCACTTTAAGTCGAAAGGCTCTGAGTGTATTGAAGAGTGGATTGCCGGTGTAGAAGATTCTGAGCCAGCGGATCTGCAAGGCAACTGTAACAACTTCCGCGTTTCTGCTGCGCACGCAGTGGGTGAAGCGTTGAAAGAGGTGAAAGGCGATGTATTGCTCATGGGCGACCTCAATGCTTATGGCATGGAAGACCCACTTCTGACACTGACTGATTACTCGAAAGAGAAATACGGCCGTGACATTTATACTGCTGCTTACACAACCATTGGTGATGGTGAACTTCAAGTAGAGAAGACCAAAATTGAAAAAGGTTACGGTCTGCACAATTTAAACACGTTGCTGCACGGCACTGATACGTTTTCTTACACCTATTCGGGCGAGCTGGGTAATTTGGACCACGCATTGGCAAGCAGCAGCCTAGCGCAAAAAGTGGTAGCAATTGAAGATTGGCACATCAACTCACTAGAGAGTAACTTGTTCGAATACAGCAGCAAGTACACCGGTGATATGCCGAAGTACAAAGATGCGTTCTCTGCCTCTGATCACGATCCAGTGATCATCGCGATTGATTTACCAGATGATGACATCGATTTACCGAAAGCAGGTGACAACTTAGCCGTCGATGTCCGTTTACCACCAACGGCGGTTGTGGGCGATATTGTTACGGTGAACTTAACGCCATCCACACAAGCGGCTGCGGCAAGCAGCGATACGAAAGCTTACTCGGCTAGCCAAACCTTAGTTCAAGCTGATATTGATGCGCGTAGCGTGAATATTGAGTTTGAACAAACGCCAGATCAAGGTAATTATCAGCTAGAAGAGAAAGTGACTGACTCGACAGGTAATATCGTAAAGTTTAGCTCTGTTCGTGATGTTTCAATGACGCAAACTGAAACTGGAACAAAAGGGGCGAAGGATTCAGATGGTGGTTCGTTTGGCTTTGGCGCGCTATTTGCGCTGCTAGGTCTTGGCTTATTCCGTCGTCGCCGCTAAGCGAATTTACTTCCTGACAAACAGTTCCTAAATAGCTGTAAAGACCAAAGGCCAGCCTATGCTGGCCTTTTTATTCAGCAAAAACTTGCCTTTCTTGCTTGGTATAGCAAAATACCGCCCTTGATTGTCATGAACGTGGCGATTCACTACGTAAGCATTGCCAAAACGGATTGGAGCAACCGACCCTTTATGTTGTTGATCATCGATAACTACGACTCTTTTACCTACAACCTTTACCAATACTTCTGCGAGCTTGGTGCAGACGTAAAGGTGGTGCGTAACGATGAAATCGATATCCAAGGCATTGAGGCGATCAACCCAACTCATTTGGTGATCTCGCCAGGGCCATGTACGCCGAACGAAGCAGGTATTTCACTGAAAGCGATAGAACACTTCGCTGGTAAGCTTCCAATATTGGGTGTTTGCCTTGGCCATCAAGCGATAGCGCAAGTGTTTGGGGGCGAAGTGGTACGTGCACGACAAGTGATGCACGGTAAGACCTCACCGATTCGTCATAACGGTCGTAGTGTGTTTAAAAATCTGAATAACCCACTCACGGTAACTCGTTATCACTCTCTTGTGGTGAAAAACGGTACTTTACCCGACGTGTTTGAACTGACTGCATGGACAGAACTGCCTGACGGAAGCATGGATGAAATAATGGGTTACCAACATAAAACCTTGCCAATTGATGCGGTGCAGTTCCACCCAGAATCAATCAAAACTGAGCAAGGTCACGAGTTGCTTGCGAACTTTTTAGCGCGCAAAGCGATCTGATCGCGATCACTTTTTTTAACAAATCATTCATCTTTTTGCTGAGGTGAGCGGATTGCAAAACTATGCGGTTCTCTCGAGTCTCTTTGTCTATTCATGTCTTTTTAAACCTTCTATCCCCTGTATTACATAACATTTATAAAAAATCACTTCTCTATTTTACTTTCTTGATGCATAAATAGTCATAAGCAGTGATTAATGGAAGTTGCTTTCGAGAACGAAAAGAATAAATCACTATTGAAATGGTTAATTAAATGTAAATACAATGCCGCAATAGCTTAAATGCAAAACATTATTTGCTGGCAAAGAGAGCCGGTTAAATTCGCTTATCTGCTACGCATGCGGTATCAAGAAGGAATGTGCAATGACAACGGAAATTAAAGTAGAGCGCGGTTTATTCGATGAGGTAATGGTACCTTGCTATAACCCGATGGAAATGATCCCTGTTAAAGGTGAAGGTTCACGTGTTTGGGATCAGGAAGGTAATGAATACATCGACTTTGCTGGTGGTATTGCAGTGAGCTGTCTTGGCCATTGTCATCCAGTAATGGTAAACGCACTAACAGAGCAAGCTAACAAGCTTTGGCACTTAAGTAACGTTATGACGAACGAACCAGCCCTTCGTCTGGCGAAAAAGCTAACAGAAGTGAGTTTTGCTGAGCGAGTGTTCTTTGCTAACTCTGGCGCAGAAGCAAACGAAGCCGCTTTGAAGCTGGCACGTCGTTATGCAGCAGACGTTCATGGCACTGAGAAATCTGAAATCATTGCATTCAAACAAGGTTTCCACGGTCGTACATTCTTTACCGTAACGGTTGGTGGCCAAGCGGCATACTCTGACGGCTTCGGTCCTAAGCCAGGCGACGTGACACACCTTCCTTACAACGATATCGAAGCTTTACAAGCACACATGTCTGATCGTACTTGTGCGGTCATGATGGAGCCACTACAAGGTGAAGGCGGCATCGTGCCACCAACGCCTGAGTTCGCTCAAGCGGTTCGCGAGCTGTGTGACAAACACAACGCCTTACTGATCTTCGATGAAGTGCAAACTGGTAATGGCCGTACAGGTAACTTCTACGCTTACCAAGGTTTAGGTATCACGCCAGATATTCTAAGTACTGCGAAATCACTTGGTGGCGGTTTCCCGATCGGTGCAATGCTAACGACAGCAAAATTGGCAGAGCACATGAAAGTGGGCACTCACGGTTCTACATATGGCGGTAACCCACTAGCGTGTGCGGTTGCAGAAGCGGTTGTAAATGAAGTTACTAAGCCAGAGGTGTTGGCTGGTGTGCTAGAACGCGAAGCAATGTTCCGTGAAGGTCTAGAGAAGATCAACGCGAAGTACAACATCTTCTCAGAAGTGCGCGGTCAAGGCCTATTACTTGGCGCTGCACTAAATGAAGAATGGCAAGGCCGTGCGCGTGACGTGCTGGTTGCTGCAGGTAAACAAGGTCTCATGGTATTGGTTGCGGGTGCCAATGTCGTACGTTTCACACCATCACTCGTTATCACACAACAAGAAATTGAAGAAGGCTTGGCGAAACTGGATAAAGCGATCGCGACTTTAGTTTAAGCGCGATATCAGTTTAAACGTCAACGCAGACACCCCCGTCAAGGATCTCTGATGGGGGAATTGTTCCTACAATATAGTTAGGATCTTCTTGCATCTGGAGGGAGTATTGATGCTAGTAGTTCGCCCTATCGCGATGTCGGATTACGACGCACTGCACACTTGTGCGGTGGAGTCTGGTCACGGATTTACATCTCTACCGGTTAACGAAGAACTGTTAACCAATCGAATCAAACATTCAGAGTACAGCTTTGGTAAGCCAGATGTGGCAGAACCAGGCGATGAAGGCTACCTGATGGTTGGCTTTGACTCTGAAACGGGTGAGGTTGCGGGTACCACCGGAATCGAAGCATCTATCGGCTGGGATGTCCCATTTTACTCATATCACATTAGTAAAGTCGTGCACTCGTCGCCAAAGCTTGGCGTTAACAACGTCGTTAAACTGCTTACTTTTGGTAATAACTACACGGGTAACAGCGAAATTTGTACCTTGTTCTTGCGTGAGAAATTCCGCCAAGGTCTGAATGGTCGTCTAATGTCGAAGTGTCGTTTCCTAATGATGGCAGAGCACCCAGAGCGCTTCTCTGAAACGATCTTTGCGGAGATGCGTGGCGTTTCAGACGACGAGGGTAATTCACCATTCTGGCAATGGCTTCAAGAGCATTTCTTCTCTATCGATTTCACGCTTGCAGATTACCTGACAGGTATCGGCAAGAAAGGCTTTATCGCCGACTTGATGCCGAAACTGCCTATTTACATCAACCTGCTCAGCCCAGAAGCGCAAGCCGTGATTGGTCAAGTACATGACAACACGCGTCCAGCGCTGAAGCTGCTTGAGCGTGAAGGTTTTACCAACCGAGGCTACGTCGACATCTTCGATGGTGGCCCAACGGTTGAGTGTGATCTGCGTAATATTGAGTCGGTACGTCATTCATTCCGTGCGCAAGTCAAAATCTCTGAACATTCCAGCACACAAGACTTCTTGATGTGTAATTCATCTTTCGAGAACTTCCGTGCGACAGTCACTAAAGCGGCGTATGACGCAGAAACACAGAGCGTAATGATCGCACCAGACGTTGCGGATGCACTTTCGGTTGAAGAAGGGGATTTCGTTCGCCTTCTTCCGCAGTAACAGACGACAGAATTTAAGGATAGAAACAATGACACATTGGATTGCAGGTGAATGGGTACAAGGTCAGGGTGAAGCATTTACGTCTCTGTCGCCGTACAACCAAGAAGTGATCTGGCAAGGCAAAGGTGCAACGGCAGAGCAGGTGAACCAGGCGGTATCTGCAGCGCGTGAAGCGTTTATTGACTGGAAAAAGCGCCCATTTTCAGAGCGTGAGGCAATCGTGTTGGCTTTTGCGGAGAAAGTAAAAGAGAACAGCGAAAAAATCGCCGAAGTCATTGCCAAAGAAACTGGTAAGCCAATTTGGGAAACGCGCACTGAAGCAGCGGCAATGGCAGGTAAAATTGCCATTTCGATTCGCGCTTATCATGACCGCACTGGTGAGGCGAGCCGTGAAGCAGGAGGCAACCAAATCGTATTGCGCCACCGCCCATTGGGCGTGATGGCGGTGTTTGGTCCTTACAACTTCCCAGGCCACCTACCAAATGGTCACATTGTGCCTGCGCTACTGGCTGGTAACACGGTAGTCTTCAAACCGTCTGAGCAAACGCCATGGACGGGTGAATTGGCAATGAAGCTATGGGAAGAAGCCGGTCTGCCGAAAGGCGTGATTAACCTTGTTCAGGGCGCGAAAGAAACTGGTATCGCGCTCGCTGACGCAAAAGGCATCGATGGCGTACTGTTTACGGGTAGCGCAAATACGGGGCATGTATTACACCGTCAATTTGCGGGTCAACCGGGCAAGATGCTCGCACTAGAAATGGGTGGTAATAACCCGATGGTGATCTCTGATAAATATGGTGATTTGGATGCCACGGTTTACACCATCATCCAGTCAGCGTTTATCAGTGCTGGGCAGCGTTGTACGTGTGCTCGTCGTTTGTATGTGCCATTGGGTGAAAAAGGCGATGCGCTTATCACCAAACTCGTTGAAGCGACACGCAATATTCGCGTAGACCAACCATTTGCAGAACCTGCGCCATTTATGGGACCGCAAATTTCGGTCGCGGCAGCCAAGTTTATTCTTAATGCACAAGCTAATCTACAGTCTCTTGGCGGTGAAAGCTTGATTGAAGCGAAAGCAGGAGAGGCGGCGTTTGTTTCTCCTGGCATCATTGATGTAACGAACATTGCTGAGTTACCAGATGAAGAATACTTCGGCCCACTTCTGCAAGTGGTGCGTTACGAAGGGTTAGACAAAGCCGTGGCGCTAGCAAACGATACGCGCTTTGGCTTATCTGCTGGTTTGGTCTCAACCGACGACCAAGAATGGGAATACTTCGTTGACCACATTCGTGCAGGTATCGTGAACCGTAACCGCCAGCTCACTGGTGCAAGCGGTGATGCGCCATTTGGTGGTCCGGGGGCGTCGGGTAACTTGCGCCCAAGCGCTTACTACGCAGCAGATTACTGTGCGTACCCAATGGCATCAATGGAAGGTCAAGAGACTGTCTTGCCTGCAACATTGAGTCCAGGTGTAGCGCTATAAGTTTTAATAATAGAGTCGCAACTATGCATTGCGGCTCACCTTGCCGGCGCATCATTTAGGTATGGGTTGTAGTGATCGTTGGCAGAACACGAAAAGTGAGCAAAGACTCGGAAAAGCGTGTTGACTGACTGGCATTTACCGTCACAGGTTGATGGTTGCTCGTTCATTATTCTGGACAACTTTTGTTGTGAACGAGCAGCCAACTTCCGCTTACCTTTAAACTCTACATCTCGTAACAAGGAGTCGTTATGACGCCCGATATGTTATTTGAATCGCTATGGCAAGATTACATTCAACGTCTTTGCCCTTCGGCTGCTAAAGTGCATCAGCTGCTTCAAGAAGATGAGCCTCTGATTAATGATCATATAGCTTTACGTACCTTCAATATCGCGCCTCTTGGTATTGAAACTCTAGCTAAGCCATTTGTAGCTATTGGTTACAAGGCGTGTGGTGATTACGTTTTCGAAAGCAAAAAGCTGGTTGCTAAGCACTATGAGCACCCAGATCCGAAGCAACCTAAAGTATTTATTAGTGAGCTAAAAGTTGAAGAGTGCTCGTCTGAGCTACAAGAGATTGTGAAAAATTTGGTGGCACAAGTCGATGCTGACAAGCTGAACGATAGCGCATTCTTACATGGTGGACGCTTGTGGGATTTAAGCTTTGCTGATTACCAAACGTTGGCTAAAGAAAGTGAGTACGCATCTTGGCTTGCGGCGCATGGTTACGGAGCAAACCACTTCACGGTGAGCGTTAACCAGCTCAATGAATATGAAGAAGTGAAGCAGGTAAACGATCATCTGCGTACCGCTGGGTTTACCATTAATGAAAATGGTGGTGAAGTGAAGGGCACTCCTGAGGTGTTGCTAGAGCAGTCATCGACCATGGCAGATAAAGTAGCGGTTCGTTTTAGCGAAGGCACTGAAATTATCCCTGGCGGGTTTTATGAATTTGCTAAGCGCTATCCGATGGAAAATGGTGATTTGTACCCAGGTTTCGTGGCCGCTTCAGCTGACAAAATCTTTGAAAGTACGAATGGCTAAGTTTTAGGGTTAACCTGTTAAGCTTACTCATTAGTGTTCGCTGCACCCTATCTCATTTGGTCATGAGTAAATAAAAAGCCACCAATGTTGCCATTGGTGGCTTTTATAATTTTGTTCGTGTCACTCTAGTTCGAGATTAACGAGTACCGTAAACCACGATGGTTTTACCGTGAGCAGAGATTAGGTTCTGCTCTTCTAGCATCTTCAAGATACGACCTACTGTCTCACGAGAACAGCCAACAATTTGACCGATTTCTTGACGAGTGATCTTGATTTGCATGCCGTCTGGGTGAGTCATTGCGTCTGGTTGTTTTGCAAGGTTCAGAAGCGTCTGAGCGATACGACCAGTTACGTCTAGGAACGCCAGGTCACCCACTTTTTGGCTAGTTACTTGAAGACGACGAGCCATCTGCGCAGAAAGACGCATTAGGATGTCTGGGTTTACTTGGATAAGCTGACGGAACTTCTTGAAAGAAATTTCAGCAACTTCACAAGGAGATTTAGCACGAACCCAAGCTGTGCGCTCTTGGTCTTCCTCGAATAGACCAAGTTCACCAATAAAGTCTCCTTGGTTTAGGTAAGAAAGGATCATCTCCTTACCTTCTTCGTCTTTGATAAGAACCGCAACAGAACCTTTAACGATGTAGTACAAAGTTTCTGCCTTTTCGCCCGCGTGAATTAGCGTGCTCTTTGAAGGGTACTTATGAATATGACAGTGTGAAAGAAACCACTCTAATGTTGGGTCGGTTTGAGGTTTACCTAGAACCATAATATCTCACTTCCTCTGCAGGGTACGCTTGCGCTATCCATATTTTAGCTAAGCCTGAATTAGGCCTACTAGAATAAGAGCACTTTTTATATGCTGCAAGCTCTCTTGTGTTTCGGTAAGAAATAGTATCCTTTTTCGAAAACGATTTCTTGATTTTAATCGTGCCATGATTGAGATTTTGTAAGCAAAACTGTGCACATGATCACGGTATGAAAAGTAAACATCTTCGCAGGCAGGTTTTTAGCCAATTTTCCCTGTTTCGATGAGCTGTTGTAGGATAGGCCGAACTATGAGCTCCATTGCAAAGCTCATCTTACCGCCGGGTACGACAATCGTGTTGTGGCGTGACATGAATGAGCCATCAATCATGGCCAGCAGATATGGGAAGTCGACATTCTTGATACCGCGTAGGCGAATCACCACAAAACTCTCATCCAAACTAGGGATGCCTTTTGCATTAAGTGGGTTGGAAGTATCAACGGTCGGTACGCGCTGGAAGTTGATGTGAGTACGAGAAAACTGCGGAGTGATATAGTTGAGGTAATCGTCCATGGATCGCACGATTGAGTCCATTACCGCTTCACGCGAATGGCCGCGATCGCGAGTGTCACGTACGAATTTTTGTATCCACTCTAAGTTCACAATCGGCACCATGCCGATTAAGAAATCCACATGTTGAGCAACATTAACATCGCCATCGACCACGCCACCATGTAACCCTTCATAAAACAGCACGTCGCTGTTTTCGGGTAAGTCTTGCCACGGTGTAAACGTGCCTGGCATTTGATTGTAGGGAACCGCTTCGTCAAACGTGTGCAGATAACGGCGCACGCTGCCAGTGCCGTCATGCCCGAACTTACGGAAAAACTCTTCTAATCCCGGGAAGTCATTAGCTTGTGGGCCAAAGTAGCTAATGTGTCGACCTTGCTCGCGGGCTTTGCGAATTTCGATGTCCATTTCTGGGCGAGTAAAGCGATGGAAGCTATCGCCTTCAACCCATGCGGGTTTAACGTTCATCATATTGAACATTTTACGGAAGGCTTCAGATGTAGTGGTCGTGCCGGCACCGGACGAACCAGTAACCGCAATAATTGGGTGTTTAGCTGACATGACAAACCTTGTCGAAAATTACTTACCTGTAATGTGCAGTAGAGTTACTACTGCACGGTCGATATCCCACTATAGCACGTAACAATACCTTGTCATCGAGTGGGATACGGTAAAATGTGAAGGGTCTAAAATTTTGTTTTATGCTGAATATCGACGGTTTCGTGTAGCTCAGAGAACACGATAACCGCTTCACCTTTTTCCAATTGAGCTTTAACTTGATCAATTTTGTCATGCAAAGAAACCTCGACGGTTCCGTAATCCGTTCCTTCGCGTAAGACGAATTCACGAATTAAGTTTTCCAATGTTTCCGGCGCAATGTCTTGCCATGGAATGATCATAAATACCTCTAACTTTTATGATGAGCGGCTAGTTTACTGCGTTCGTTGCTTGGATACAGCAGAAAGGTAATCTGCGGCGATACTTTCGTAATACGCGGGCAGCGCTTCCTCCAACCAAAACTTAGGTTTTAACGCCGTTCCTGTTAGGAAGCCAACATGGCCACCGTGTTCAAAGAGACGGTAATCAATGTTATCTGGCAAAACAAACTTCGGTATCACATCATCGGTCATGAACGGATCGTCTTTGGCATGGATGATCAGTGTGGGTAGCGTGATTTGCTGTAGTTTACTTAAGCCAGAACATTGATCGTAATAATCTTGTGCGTCTTTAAAGCCGTGCAGTGGTGCCGTGATCAAATCATCGAATTCATACAATCGTGTGACACGTTTTATTGAGTTGTATGACAAAGCGAGCTCGCCATGCAATAGATGATGCTTTTGTAACGCGTTACGTTTCAGTGAAGAAAGCAGATAACGGCGATACACTTTCGAAAAGCCTTGTTCAATACGGTTTGCACACGCCGCTAGGTCTAAAGGCGCTGAGATAATAGTCGCTGCATTCAAAAAAGGGTGGTCTTTATATTGGGCTAAATAATTCGCCAACATGTTACCGCCAAGAGAAATACCAACCGCAACTTTGGGGTTATCAGGAAAACGTTGTTCAAGGTGCTCTAGGAAGTAACGAGCATCCGTCACTTCACCCGAGTGGTAAGCTCGTGCTTTTTTGTTTGGTTTACCGCTGCAGCCACGAAAATGCATCATCACCGACAGCCATCCAGATTGAGCAAATGCATTCATTAACCCATTGGCATAAGGGCTATAGAAGCACCCCTCTAACCCATGAAATAAAACAAAAATCGGCTTTTTTTGTGCAGGCTCTTGGGTTGGGTCCTCGCTCCACGCGAGATCGAGAAAGTCGCCATCGGATGTATCGAGGGTTTGCCAAATCGGCGTAAATAACGCTTTTTTGCGAATAAAACGCGGCAAAAGCGTTTGGAGATGCGGGTTTTTGATCCCGGCGGCTGCGAAAAATTGTGTCATACCTAACTGCTCTTATGCGGTCCTTCGGTGTCCGTTGAAGAACTTATTAATATAATCCTTTATAAAGATTATAGGTATTCTACAGATTTATGGGCGTTTTGGTGGTTGAATGTTTGGCACCGGAATAGCAAAGGCTTGCTGCAAATGCTCCCCACCGAGTTGACGACAGTATCTCAACGTCAGTGGGTCACCATCATTTTTGAGTAGTGTAAGTGAGTTAATGCAGTCCACCAAATCCGCTTGTTGCTGCTTTTCTAGTTGCAGCTCAAACTGCAAGGTCTCACGATACAAAGCGTCATTGACTTGAGACTTAAGGTGGCGACGAAGGTCGCGAAAGGAGTGAAGTAAAGTTTCGCTCCTACCTAGACAGTCTTGCACCAAGGGCCAGTCTTTTTCTTGGAAAATGAGTTGCTGCTCATCGAGCCATCTGAGCAGCAGGAGTAGGTTCACGTTACCGTGGTAGTTGTTCTGTAATGATAAACACGCCTCTTTCACTTCTCGCACACCATAAAATTGCAGACTAAACTGCCAAAGGTGTTCTAGGGTGAGTGTGTATTCAGCGTGTTGATTACTCATTGATTAAACTCTAGCTCCATCTGCTCCAACGTTTCTTGAGCAGACATCCATTCCATTTCAATTTCTTCGAGCTCAGCTTTACTGGAAGCTTGAAGTGCCAGCACTTGGTTAAGTTTAGCTTTATTTTCGGCCGCATACAGTGAGTTGTCCGCCAATTGTTCTTCAGCTTCGGCCAGTGCAGCACCTAACTTATCCATTTTATTTTCTAGTTGTGTCAGCGTTTTGCGAATTGGCGCTGTCTGTTTTCGAAACTCTGCATCGCGACGTTTTTGCTCTTTCTTCGCAGCTGCGCTGTTGGCCGTATCTTTGCTTGGCTGCGCTTCTTTGCGTTCCGCTCTTTGTTGTTCGGTTAACCATTTATAATAGTCATTTAAATCACCGTCGAACGGAGCAACTTGTCGATCATGCACTAAATACAAGTCATCGGTCGTAGCGCGCAGTAAATAGCGGTCGTGCGAAACAATCACCATCGCACCTTCGAATGTTTGCAGTGCCATTGTAAGTGCTTGGCGCATGTCCAAGTCTAAGTGGTTGGTCGGTTCATCAAGTAGCAACAGGTTTGGCTTTTGCCACACAATTAAAGCCAATACCAAACGGGCTTTTTCGCCACCAGAAAACGGCGCAACTTTTTCTAGTGCTTTGTCACCTTGGAAGCCAAAGCTACCTAGGTAATCACGTAGCTGCTGTTCGGTTTGATCGGGTGCGATTTGCATCATGTGTTGCAGCGGCGTTTCTTCAGGGTGAAGCGTTTCTAACTGGTGCTGAGCGAAGTAACCAATTTTCACGCCTTGTGAGTAAGTTAGGTCACCACCTTGCGCGTTAAGTTCACCAGAGAGCAGCTTGATTAATGTCGATTTACCCGCACCATTACGGCCGAGTAGACCAATACGACTGCCAGGAACCAAGTTCAAGCGGATCTTCTCTAAGATGAGGTTGTCACCGTAACCTGCAGATACTTCATCCATCATCATGATTGGGTTTGGCAGCGCAGCTGGCTCACGGAATTGGAAGCTAAATGGGTTATCGAATTGAGCTGGTAACACTTTCTCCATGCGCTCCAAAGCTTTAATACGGCTTTGAGCCTGGCGTGCTTTAGAGGCTTTGTAACGGAAGCGGTCGATGTAGCTTTGCATGTGAGACATCTGCTTCTGTTGCTTTTCAAACATCGCTTGTTGTAACACCATCTTTTGTGCGCGTTGGTTTTCGAATGACGAGTAGTTACCCGTGTATTCGTTCAGCTGCTGATTCTCGATGTGAATGATGCGACCAACGATCGGATCCAAGAAGTCACGGTCGTGCGAGATCAGAATCAGCGTGCCAGGGTAGTTTTGTAGCCAACGCTCTAACCACATTACCGCGTCCAAATCCAAGTGGTTGGTTGGTTCGTCGAGTAGCAGTAGATCAGAACGACACAATAGCGCTTGAGCCAAGTTAAGACGCATACGCCAACCACCCGAGAATTGGGTCAAACTCCAACTCATTTGCTCTTGGCTGAACCCTAAACCATCGAGCAGTTCTGCCGCGCGAGCGCGAATGCTGTAACCACCAATGGTTTCAATTTTACCGTGTATCTCGGCAACTAGGGTTCCGTTGTCTTGTGTTTCTGCTTCAGCTAACTGCTTTTCGAGAGAGCGGTACTCGCGATCACCATCAATGACGTATTCCAGTGCAGTGCGCTCTAGCGCAGGCGTTTCCTGTGCGACCCAGGCCAACTCCCAGTGTTGAGGTTGGCTAAATGAGCCAGCATCAATTGACAGTTCATCTTTCAGTAGGGCAAACAGCGTTGATTTACCGCAGCCGTTTTTGCCCACAAGACCGACTTTATCGCCAGGGTGAATAGTCGCAGAAGCTTGGTCTAAAAGAGGTTTACCGCCACGCAGTAACTGAATATCAGAGAAGGTAATCATAAAGTTTTCATTCACTTTGCGCAGTGCGCGTTGCTTGGTTACATAGCGAAGTGGTTTCAATCGTTTTTAAAGCCACTTGGGTATATATCTAGCGGTGAATAGTAGGGGTATTGGCCGGAAAAGTCGATTGATTCGCTTTAATTGCATTATGCTGTACAAAAAAGTATAACAATTTGATAACGGATAAAAATAACCACAAGGACGACCATTTGGCTGTTGCACCGTCTATTCTCCCAAAAGTTCTGGTCATTTATGCTCATCCAGAGCCACATAACTCGATTGCCAATCAAGTGATGATAAAAAAAGCTCAGTCGCTTGATCACGTCACTGTGCACGATCTTTACGGTGTTTACCCCGATTTCTTTATTGATGTGAATTACGAACATGAGTTGTTGCTCGCTCACGATGTGATTGTATTTCACCACCCACTTTATATGTATTCATGTCCAGCCCTATTAAAAGAGTGGCTAGACCGAGTGTTAGGTAAAGGCTTTGCGTTTGGCGGAGGTGCGGCGCTAGAAGGAAAATACTGGCGCAGTGTCATTACAACAGGTGGTAAAGAAGAAGCCTTCAGCGCGAAGGGGTACAACAAATACCCACTTGAGCAAATCTTGCAACCGTTTGAACTGACGGCAGCCCTATGTCAAATGCACTGGATTGAACCACTGGTGTTGTATTGGTCAAGAAATGTTTCAGATATTGAACGCTACGAACATGCCGAGTTATACCGTGGATGGCTGAGTAACCCACTTGAAAACTGGCAAGCGGCAGAGCGAGGAGGTCAGTATGGCGATCACCAGTGAGTTTCTTCAAAGCAGTGTGGTCTTTCTTTCGGCTGCGGTTATTGCGGTGCCGATTGCTCAGCGCCTTGGGCTTGGCTCGGTTTTAGGTTATTTACTCGCTGGTGTGTTGATTGGCCCATGGGGGCTTGGCTTAATTAGCGACGTTGATGCCATTTTGCATTTTGCCGAGCTTGGGGTTGTGTTGTTACTGTTTTTGATAGGGCTGGAATTAAACCCTAAAAAATTGTGGCAGATGCGAGGGCCGATTTTAGGTTTAGGCGGTGCGCAGGTTGTGGTCACGACCGCCGTGATTGGTAGTGTCGTCAGTATGTTTGGCGTAAGCATGCAAGTGAGTTTAGTGATCGGGATGGGGTTGGCGCTATCCTCGACGGCGATTGCGCTTAAAGTCATTGAAGAGCAAGGGCTTAATGGTACCGAAACGGGGCAATCTGGTTTTGCGGTGCTGCTCTTTCAAGATATTGCAGTGATCCCGATGCTGGCGATGTTGCCCTTGCTAGCAGGCGGGCATAGTGGTGGAAGTTGGTTGGATGTCTTCACTATTTTAGGCAGTGTGGTAGCACTGTTGATTGGTGGTCACTTTTTACTACGTCCGCTATTTCGTTTTGTCGTGATGAGCGGCGTTCGTGAACTCTTTACCGTTGCTGCACTTTTAGTCGTGCTTGGCATTTCGGTCGTGATGCAAAAGCTCGGCCTTTCGATGGCATTGGGGACTTTTTTAGCAGGCGTTTTGCTGGCAGAGAGTGAGTATCGCCATGAGTTGGAAATCGCTATCGAGCCATTTAAAGGTCTGTTGTTGGGGTTATTCTTTATTGCGGTGGGCATGGCGGTAAACTTGGGGTTATTGGCATTACATCCTTTAGAGATTCTCGGTGCGGTGGTGGCTTTGGTCGTGGTTAAGGGTTTGGTTTTGTATGCATTGGCGAGAGCTGCCCGTGTCGGAGCCAAAGCGAGAAGCCGTATGGCTGCAATTTTGAGCCAAGGCGGTGAGTTTGCCTTTGTCATATTTACCGCGGCGAGCCAAGAGGGCATTTTGTCCAAAGAGCAAGTGGCGTTTCTGTTGGTGGTGGTCAGTCTATCCATGGTGACGACTCCTCTTTTGCTGATGGGACAAAAGAAGTGGTTTGCTCATACCCTGAATCAAGAAGAAGAGGGCATGACCACGAAAGTCGTGGATCGCCGACCACGCGTTATCATTGCAGGCTTTGGACGTTTCGGTCAGATCGTCGGACGTTTAATGTATGCCAATAAAATCAAAGTGACAGTATTAGAAAGTGATGCCAGCCAAATCCACCTATTACGTAAGTATGGTTACAAAGTGTTTTATGGCGATGCTACACAAATTGACCTATTGAGGGCTGCTGGCGCTGATAAAGCGGAAGCATTGATTATTTGTACTGATTCACCTGATGAGGTGATGGCCATCGTGGACATTTGTCGCGTGCACTTCCCGAAACTTAAGTTGTTAGCCCGAGCAAGAAGCCGTGTCGAGGCTTACCAGTTAATGAGTCATGGTGTAGAGAATTACTCTCGTGAAACATTTTTAGGGGCGCTAGATCTCGGTCGCCAAGCGCTCGTAGAACTGGGTATGCATCCTTATCAAGCAAAGCGGGCAGAAGCACATTTTCGCAAGTTGGATAATGCTATGCTTAAGGACTTATTGCCTCAACACAATGAAGATAAGAAATTAGCTCAAAGGGCGAAAGAGGCACGCAAAGAGCTAGAAGAAATATTTGGTCGTGAAATGGAGAGCGACCATCAGTCACCTAATCATTGGAAGTAGTACTTGAGCCAAGACTCAAGCTAAGGAAATAGCGTGAAAATCAAGAAACGTTTTATTGCAGGCGCTAGCTGCCCAAATTGCAGCCAGCAAGATACCCTGCGCTGGTGGATTGAAAATAACATCGAGTTAGTTGAGTGTGTCGAGTGTGAGTTTACAGAGCAGCGCAAACCACAATCTGTAGAGAAAAATAAACACTCAGATCAGGAAATGATCGGAATTTTTAAGCCGGAATAATTGAACTTCGATAATTGATCCCCATAATACACCCAGATATCTCAGTACTTAACCCCATTCAGGTTAAGTCAATTAATCTCCCTGGAGTTAGTATGAAAATTGAAAAGAACGTTGTTGCAAGCCTTGCATACAAAGTAATGATGGAAGACGGTGTCGTTGTTGATCAATCAACAGCAGAAGCACCCCTAGATTACCTTCACGGTCACAACAACCTAATCACAGGTCTTGAAAAAGAACTTGAAGGTAAAGTGGCTGGCGACAAGTTCTCAGTAACGGTAGCTCCTGAAGAAGCTTACGGTGAGCACAACGATGCGCTAGTACAGCGCGTTCCTGCGGACGTATTCCAAGGCGTTGAGCAAATCGAAGTGGGCATGCGCTTCCTAGCTGACACTGACCAAGGTCCAATCCCTGTTGAAGTAACAGAAGTTGACGGCAACGAAGTGGTTGTTGACGGTAACCATATGTTAGCTGGTCAAACACTAACTTTCGAAGTAGAGGTTATGTCTACACGTGAAGCAACAGCAGAAGAGATCGAACACGGTCACATCCACCAAGGTGGTGGCTGTTGTGGTGGTCACGATCATGACCACGATCACGAAGAAGAAGGCGGCTGCTGTGGCGGCGGTAGCTGTGGTTCTCACTAATCATAAGCTCCTTCACTAGATAATCTTATCTAGCAAAGCTTTGAAAAGCGCAAGTTGAGTTTTCAACTTGCGCTTTTTGTTTATCTAAGGTGTAGTGCCAACCATACAAGGAATAACAGTTGGACAAAGTGATGACGAAACCTTTCTCGATTGCCATTCATGGTGGTGCGGGCACCATCTTGCGTGAACAGATGAGCGATGAGCTGCAACAATCCATCTTGGCGGATTTAGAAGCTGCGGTAAAAGCGGGACATCAAATTCTAGAAACGGGCGGTGAAGCCTTAGATGCCGTCGTAGCGGCAGTGAAAGTATTGGAAGACTCTCCTAACTTTAATGCGGGTAAAGGCTCAGTGCTGACCAACAACGAAATGGTTGAAATGGACGCTTCTGTGATGGATGGGCGAAACCTTGCAGCAGGTGCGGTCGCAGGTGTTCGTCATATTAGAAACCCAATTGAGCTCGCTCGTGACGTGATGCGAAACAGCAATCATGTGTTGTTGGTGGGTGAGGGCGCAGAGAAGTTTGCTTTTGAGCAAGGCCATGAGTATACCGAGCAAGATTACTTCTTTACTGATCGCCGTTATGAGCAGTTGCTGTCTATGCGTGAGAAAGGACTGTTTGCTTTGTCGGAATCTCGTTACCCAGATGACCGTAAGCACGGTACGGTTGGTGCGGTAGCGTTAGATCAACAAGGCAACTTAGCCGCTGCCACCAGTACGGGTGGCGTGACGAATAAGAAATACAACCGAGTCGGAGATTCGGCTCTGATTGGTTGTGGTACGGTGGCCGAAAATGGCGTTGTGGCAGTTTCCACTACGGGTGTCGGTGAGTTCTTTATTCGTAAACGTGTTGCGGAAGACGTTGCAGCACGTATGCGTTACTTACAAGAAGATATTCATACGGCTTGTGAACACATTATCCAAGGTGCTCTCAAACAGATGGGCGGAGAGGGCGGTTTGATTGCCATTGATGCTAAAGGTGAGATGCACTTTGCGATGAACAGTTCTGGCATGTACCGAGCAGGCATTAATACGCAAGGCGAGCTGAGCGTTAAAATCTACGCCGACGAATAGCTTCTTCTTGAGTACCTTCTTAAGTAATTAATACAACAAAGCCCAGAACATGTTCTGGGCTTTATGCTATTTGAGCCTGCATTTTAATAATGCGGTGGTGGGGTTTCTTCTGACGGATCGGCTAAATTCGACGAGTCCATATTTTTTACTTTACCTACCACATATTTCATCTGATCGAGCATCTTGGTAATTTGCAGTTGTTGCTGCGATAAAGCGCCGTTCAGATCTTCAATAGTCTGTTCTTGGAACGCAAGCTGACATTCTAAGTCATTAATGCGTGCTTCCAATTGCTGAATGATTTTTTCTGTCATGATCCGTTCTCTAACTGCCAAGCTTGGGCAATACCTGCTGAAGTAGCAGTAATTACGCGTTGTTTTGAATCAAAGGCTGCATCATACACGACCGCACGGGGAGGGCGAGTGTCTTTTTTGGGCTCCACTTCAAATCCACTCATTCGTTTTCCGGTTTGAGTATCCCATATCGACACACGGCCAGAAGGGCTTCCTGTGACTAGTTGAGTCCCGTCGTCAGAAAATCGTGCGGTAGAGAAAATTAATTGGCGTGACCAACTGCTCAACTGTGTGACTTCTTGTCCAGTTTTTAAATTCCAAACAATCGCTTGGTTTCCGCCATCAGATGTCATTGCTAATTTTCCATCTCTTTGCAGGGCCACGCGAACAATTCGTTGTTCATGTTCGAAGGTTCGTAGTACTTGTCCGGTTTCGGTATCCCACAGATACGCTTTATAGTCATTACCTCCGGTTAGGGCGAAGCGCCCATTAGGAGAAATGGCCACGGAATTGACTTTTTCACGATGCGCAAGGAACTCCATGCGACGCCCGGTGACTAAGTTGACATAAATTGCTTTACCGTTGGATAACCCAAGCAGAACTTGTTCACCATTACTGGTGATATCAACGTCGCGAATGAGCGCATCAGAGATAGACCAAAGGCCTTCGGATTGCGTCCAGCCTAGGTCCCAAACTGCGAAGTTCATTTGGCTTGCTGTAATTGCGTAGCGACCATTGTCAGATATGCGGATATGGGAAACCACATTGGCATCGGCATCGAGTTCACCCAGATTGGCTAGTTGTTCATTTTGCTCTAGGTCCCACAACATCAAATGACGTTGTTGAGAATAGAGCAGAGCAAACCGTCCATCTCTGCTAAGTGCGAAGCTCGTCGCACCTTGAGGTTCTATCGGCCAACGCTGCACTTCACGCTCGGCGAAAAAGCAACCATTTAACGTGGTGATGACAATTAAATATAGGAATAAATGAAAAATTCTTTGCATCACATCTAATAATCCGGTTTGTGTCTTAAGACATATAGCTAGTATATTGGTATAACGATTGTCTTCACTAGTCTCATAGAAGATTTGTGCACAACAACCAATGGCAGAGCCATTATTGGGAGAATTTAATGAAATCAGTTTTAAAAGTGTCGCTACTTGCTGCAACAGTTATGCTAGCGGTAGGTTGTCAGAAAGAAGAAACTAAAACAGAAACCGCACCTCAAGCAGAACAAGTTCAAGCAGAAACCGGCAAAGCGGTTCACTTTAAAACCGACGACGACAAAGCGGCATACGCAATCGGTGTTTCATTTGCTAACTACCTAAGCACAAGCATCGACAAGCCAAGCGAAATCGGCATTAATCTTAACAAAGATTTGGTACTAAAAGGTATCGAAGACGTCTTCAAAGGCAATGCTGAATTGAATGAAGAAGAAACACGTGCAGCACTAGAATCTCTAGACAAGCGTGTTGCAGAAAAGATGCAAGCACAAGCGGCTGAGAAAGCAGCTGAAGCGAAAAAAGCTGGCGATGACTTCCGTGCTGAGTTTGAGAAGCAAGAAGGCGTAGTGAAGACAGATACAGGTCTTCTATACCAAGTAATGACACCAGCTGAAGGTGAGAAGCCAAAAGACACTGATACGGTTCAAGTACACTACAAAGGTACTCTGATCGACGGTACTCAGTTCGACAGCTCATACGATCGTGGTGAACCTGCAACGTTCCCACTTAACCGTGTAATCCCAGGTTGGACAGAGGGTGTTCAGCTAATGCCTGTGGGTTCTAAATTCAAATTCGTTATCCCGCCAGAGCTAGCATACGGTGACCAAGACACACCAAGCATTCCTGCTAACTCAACGCTAGTATTTGAAGTTGAGCTGCTAAAAGTTGAGAACGACAACGCAGAGCAATAACAATAAGCTGCGATAAGTTATTGAAAAAGGTCCGTTTAACGGGCCTTTTTTGTTCTAGGTCACTAGTTGGTGAGTTTGCTAGGTTGCTTTTCAAATTTTCTGATAAACTTACACCAATTTGTTGATTTTTCGCTCGAAGGCTTATGACAACTACAGAAACAATAAACGCGGAGATGTTGCTCGAAATGGAATCCGTTAACGTGATGCCGTTTACCGAGCACGACAAAATCATTTTAAGATCTTATGAGGCGGTCGTGGATGGTATCGCCAGCCTGATAGGTCCATTTTGTGAAATCGTTCTTCACTCTCTAGAAGACTTAAATACCTCTGCAATTAAAATCGCTAACGGTGAAAACACGGGGCGCCAAGTCGGCTCACCAATCACTGATTTAGCGCTTAAGATGCTAAAAGACATCGAAGGCTCGGAGCGCAACTTCTCACGTTCGTACTTTACCCGTGCAAAAGGTGGCGTGTTGATGAAGTCGATTACTGTCGCCATTCGTAATGGCGAAAATCGCGTGATTGGTTTGTTGTGTATCAACGTCAACTTGGATGCGCCTTTCTCGCAAGTCCTTCAGTCTTTCATGCCGACGCAAGAAGCGAAAGAAGCGGCTTCCTCGGTCAACTTTGCTAGTGATGTAGAAGAGCTGGTGGACCAAACTGTTGAACGCACCATCGAAGAGATCAATGCGGATAAGTCCGTGTCTAACAACACCAAAAATCGCCAGATCGTGATGGAGTTGTACGACAAAGGTATCTTCGATATTAAAGATGCCATCAACCGTGTCGCGGATCGCCTTAATATTTCAAAACACACCGTTTACTTGTACATTCGTCAACGTAAAACCGAGGATGATGAAAGGTGAGCAAACTGACTTACACGTTAGTGGTGAATGGTCCCGTTTATGGCAGCCAGTCAGCGCGCAGTGCTTATCAGTTCGCCAAAGCGGTGATAGAGCAAGGCCATCAGCTAGTGAGCGTCTTCTTTTATCAAGATGGTGTGACTAATGGTACTGCTTTGAGTGTGCCAGCCAACGATGAGTTTGATCTCAATAAGGCGTGGCAGTCTTTGGCTAAAGAGCATAGTGTTCGCCTAGAAACTTGTGTCGCGGCCGCTTTGCGTCGCGGGATTGTAAGTGAAGAAGAAGCGAATCAACATGGTTTGGTTCAGAACAATCTAGCCGATGGTTTTGAACAAGCAGGCTTAGGTAGCCTAGCTGAAGCGATGTTAACCCAAGACAGAGTGGTACAGTTTTGAGTCAGTTAACTTATCTATTTCGTAGTGCGCCACATGGCAGTGCAGCTGGTCGTGAAGGTGTGGATGCACTGTTAGCCGCGTCGGCTTACTGTGAAGATATCAGCGTCATTTTCATGGGGGACGGGGTATACCAGCTTCTACTCGGACAAGACCCCAACAATATTTTGAGTAAAGATTACGCGCCGATGTTAAAGCTTTTCGATTTATACGACATCGAACAAGTCTTTGTGTGTTCAGAGTCGTTAACCCAGCGAGGTTTGGCGCAAGCGGATTTAGTCATTGAGGCCCAAGCGTTAAGCTCAGAACAGCTCAAAGATAAGTTACGACACGCTGGCAAGCTACTGTCTTTTTGAGGAAGTTATGTTACACATCATAAAAACAGTCTCTGCTCTAGAAGACGCCATGCCCTTATGCAGTGAACAGGATGACATCTTACTTATAGAAGATGCAGTGTACGCTGCTAACTCGCAACATAAAGCATTTTCCCACCTAAAAAACCGCAGCGTATTTGTGTTAGAGAGCGATACTCAAGCTCGCGGTATTGCAAATCGTATCAGTCCATCGCTGACGATTGTGAATTACTCAGGCTTCGTTGAGCTAACAGCAAATCAGGATAAATCCCTAACTTGGGATTGAACAAGATTTGCTGTCGACAAAGCTTTACGGATGAATTGTTCTAATTGAACAAAAAAGATCCGTATATTTCTTGACACACCTCTCACTGCTGCATAGAATTTTGCGTCCCTAACTGCATTGGCAGTTGGGGATAGATTTTTCACAAAGCTTACTTTCAAGTAAATCAGGAGCTAGTTAATGGCAACTATTAACCAGTTGGTACGTAAGCCACGTGCAAAGCAAGTTGTTAAAAGCAACGTGCCTGCACTAGAAGCGTGCCCACAAAAACGTGGTGTATGTACTCGTGTTTACACTACTACACCTAAAAAACCTAACTCAGCACTTCGTAAAGTTTGTCGTGTACGTCTGACAAACGGCTTCGAAGTTACATCGTACATCGGCGGTGAAGGTCACAACCTTCAAGAGCACTCAGTTGTTCTAATCCGTGGTGGTCGTGTTAAAGACCTTCCAGGTGTGCGTTACCACACTGTTCGCGGCGCACTAGACTGTGCTGGCGTAAATGACCGTAAACAAGGTCGTTCTAAGTACGGTGTGAAGCGTCCTAAGTCTTAATGGATTCCGTTAAGTAAGGCCAAACACTAAATTATTTTTAATTTTTTGAAAAAACTGAAAAGTTTTGGATAAAACCTGAAGAAGACAACGGAGATAAATCCATGCCACGTCGTCGCGTCATTGGTCAGCGTAAGATCCTTCCAGATCCAAAATTCAAATCTGAATTGCTGGCAAAATTCGTTAACATCCTAATGGTTGACGGTAAAAAATCTACTGCAGAGAAAATCGTTTACACTGCACTAGATGCTATGGCTGAAAAGTCTGGTAAAGACCACTTAGCTATTTTTGAAGAAGCTCTTGAAAACGTTCGCCCAGCGGTAGAGGTTAAATCTCGCCGTGTTGGTGGTTCAACTTACCAAGTACCTGTAGAAGTACGTCCGGTTCGCCGTAACGCACTTGCTATGCGTTGGTTGGTTGAAGCTGCGCGCAAGCGTGGTGAAAAATCTATGGCTCAACGCCTAGCTGCTGAAATGCTAGACGCGTCTGAGAACAAAGGTACTGCGGTTAAGAAACGTGAAGACGTGCACCGCATGGCTGACGCAAACAAAGCGTTCGCTCATTACCGTTGGTAATACCTTCTGTGCTGCGAGGTTCTCTCGCAGCACTTTTTATACTCTAAGGTACACCTTAGTAAGAGGATACAATCGTGGCTCGTAAAACTCCTATTGAGCTATACCGTAATATCGGTATCTGTGCTCACGTAGATGCAGGAAAAACAACCACAACTGAGCGTATTCTGTTCTACACTGGCCTTTCTCACAAAATCGGCGAAGTTCACGATGGTGCAGCAACCATGGACTGGATGGAGCAGGAGCAGGAGCGTGGTATCACTATCACATCCGCTGCGACTACTACATTCTGGCGTGGTATGGAAGCACAGTTCCCTGAGCATCGCGTAAACATCATTGATACCCCTGGACACGTTGACTTTACTATCGAAGTAGAGCGTTCTCTTCGTGTACTTGATGGTGCTGTGGTTGTGTTCTGTGGCTCATCTGGTGTTGAACCTCAGTCTGAAACTGTATGGCGTCAAGCAGACAAATACCACGTTCCACGTTTGGTATTTGTAAACAAGATGGACCGTGCGGGCGCAGACTTCCTACGCGTTGTGAACCAAATTAAGAATCGTCTTGGTGCGACTCCTGTTCCGATCCAGCTGAACGTTGGTGCGGAAGATGAGTTCAGAGGTGTCATCGACCTTATCAAGATGAAAATGATCAACTGGAATGATGCCGATCAAGGCACTTCGTTTACTTACGAAGACATCCCAGCTGACATGATTGAACTTGCTGAAGAGTGGCGCAACCACATGGTTGAATCCGCTGCTGAAGCTAGCGAAGAGCTGATGGACAAGTACCTTGAAGAAGGTGAATTGACTGAAGCTGAGCTCAAACAAGCTCTACGTACTCGCACACTAAATAACGAAATCGTACTGGCTACTTGTGGTAGTGCGTTTAAGAACAAAGGTGTTCAAGCGGTACTGGATGCAGTAGTTGAGTTCTTGCCATCGCCTGTTGACGTACCTGCAATTAAAGGTGTCGACGAAAGAGAAAATGAAGTTGAGCGTCATGCTGACGACAACGAACCTTTCTCAGCGCTAGCGTTTAAGATTGCGACTGACCCATTCGTGGGCACGCTAACTTTCATGCGTGTTTACTCCGGTGTTGTAAACTCGGGTGACGCTGTTTACAACTCAGTAAAAGAGAAGAAAGAGCGTTTCGGTCGTATCGTTCAGATGCATGCGAATAAGCGTGAAGAAGTGAAAGAAGTTCGCGCTGGTGATATTGCAGCTGCTATCGGTCTGAAAGACGTAACAACAGGTGACACACTGTGTGATCAGAACCACAAAGTGATTCTAGAACGCATGGAGTTCCCTGAACCAGTTATTCAGATTGCTGTAGAGCCTCGTTCTAAGGCAGACCAAGAGAAAATGGCTATCGCGCTAGGTAAACTAGCCGCGGAAGATCCATCATTCCGCGTGGAAACGGACGACGAATCAGGTCAGACTCTGATCTCAGGTATGGGTGAACTTCACCTAGACATTATCGTTGATCGTATGAAGCGTGAATTCAGCGTTGATTGTAACGTTGGTAAACCTCAGGTTGCTTACCGTGAAACCATTCGTGGTAAAGCGGAAGTTGAAGGTAAGTTTGTTCGTCAATCAGGTGGTCGTGGTCAATACGGTCATGTTTGGGTCAAACTTGAGCCTTCTGAGCCTGGTGAAGGTTTCGTATTCGTAGACGAAATCGTGGGCGGTGTGATTCCTAAGGAATACATCAGCTCGGTATCGAAAGGTATCGAAGAGCAAATGAATAGTGGTGTTCTAGCGGGTTACCCTGTACTAGATATTAAAGCTACACTATTTGATGGTTCTTACCACGATGTAGACTCAAGCGAGATGGCGTTTAAGATCGCTGGCTCGATGGCATTCAAGAAAGGTGCACTAGAAGCACAACCTGTGATTCTAGAACCTATGATGAATGTCGAAGTAACCACTCCGGAAGACTGGATGGGTGACGTTGTTGGTGACCTAAACCGTCGTCGCGGTATCATTGAAGGCATGGACGAAGGTGTGGCTGGTCTTAAGATCATCCGTGCTCAAGTACCACTATCCGAAATGTTCGGTTACGCAACTGATCTACGTTCTGCAACTCAAGGCCGTGCGTCTTACTCTATGGAGTTTCACGAGTACGCTGAAGTGCCGAAAAACTTCGCAGATAAAATTATTGCAGAGCGTGGTTACTAATTGACGATTGAACTGCAAAAAGTTTACGACTTTTTGCGAGATCAGGGCGTCCAAATATTGCGCTAACGGGCGTTGGCGCATAAAATAACAATTTCTGGCGCGTCGTCGATCAATAATGATCACGACGAATCATAACTAGGAAGGAACACGATCGTGTCTAAAGAAAAATTTGAACGTACGAAACCGCACGTTAACGTTGGTACTATCGGCCACGTTGACCACGGTAAAACA
>NZ_JAWOTX010000036.1:0-45389 GCF_033339115.1 Vibrio sp. 947
AAAATACAAAACGCCCGATGAAGTACATCGAGCGTTTTAGTTAAAAAGTGTCAACCCATATCAGGACGGGTCATTTAAGACTTAACGTTTTACTTTAGTTTTTCAAGATCCGCTTCGATCTCTGCGATCTTGCTCGAAACGACTTTTTCTAAATGACGAAGGTCTGAAAGAATTTTCTCTTTTACATCAACCTCAGGTTGTTTCGTTGGCTTAGTAATTTTATTCAGTTCATCAATGACTAATGTGAGGTTACGGTTGATTTCCGTTACTTCTTTATATTTGTGACTGCCACTATCAACAAGAACATTTTTGATTTGGCGTGGGTATTTGAATTTAACGCTTTTAGCGAATAGTTCGCCTTTTTGCTTGTGGAAATAGATCTTGAGTACGTCTTTGTGTGCTTCTTGGCGTAGGGAATAACGTTCAATCTGCTTAGGGTCGTGAATACCCAAACCAGTGAGGTGGGGATACATAGGCTACCTCTATTACATCGAATTGATATTGATATAACTGTAGCAGCCTATGTATGAGCTAGATAGCTGATATTTAGCCAAAATGCTTAACTTGTGGGCAAGATCGCTCTCGCCCTGAACCGAAAAGATTGGCAGGTTTTATCTAAGCTGCGACCTCATCAGATAACTTTTCGATCAATCTCTCTCTTAGCTCATCTTGCTGTTCTTCACTTAATCTTCCTCCTGCATCACTGGTTAAAATAAACAAGTCTTCTGCTCGCTCACCAATTGTGGTGATTTTGGCACCGTGAAGGTTGATATTTAAATCAGCAAACGTACGGCCTACTTTGGCCAACAGCCCTGGTGTGTCTAGCGCGACAAACTCCATTAAAGTGTGTTTTTTACCTTTGGTTGGTAAGAAGTCGACTTTGGTTTTCACATTAAAGTGCTGAAGTTTGTTCGGAGTACGGCGCGTTTTAATCTTGGTTGGTCGGCCCGCCTCCAGTACATGGGTGAGGTGTTTAATCACCGCCGCGTGACGAGACTCATCGATCGCTTCGCCATGTTGATCGAGTACCATAAAGGTATCAATCACGTGCCCATCTTTGCTGGTCATGATTTGCGCGTCGTGTACATTAAAATTACGCCTATCTAACTCCGCCACGACCGTCGCAAATAAAGCAGGCTGGTCTTTCGTATATACAAACACCTCAGTGCCGCCACGAGTGGCTTTTTTACTGATCAATACCAAAGGCTTAGTCGGATCTTCCATGCGAAGTAAGTGTTCACAGTGCCACGCGATTTGCGTATGAGTATGACGAAGGAAGTAGTCAGCTTTAAAGCGTTGCCACAATACTTCAATTTCGCGCGCGGCAAACCCCTCTTTGCGCAGCATTGCGGAGGCCATTTGTTGATTGTGGCGAATTCGCTCACGCACATCGACAGGGTTCTCTAGGCCTCTACGTAAAGCACGTTGTGTGGAGTAATACAGCTCCGCAAGTAAAGTTCGTTTCCAAGCATTCCAAAGTTCTGGGTTGGTTGCACAAATATCTGCAACTGTCAGGCATACAAGATAATCGAGAGATTCTTCGTCTCTGACTTTTTTGGCAAATTCGGTAATGACATCAGGATCATAAATGTCTCGGCGCTGTGCGGTGACAGACATTAATAGATGATGTCTTACCAACCAAGCGACAAGTTTGGCTTCGGGCTTCGATAAGCCATGCTCAATGCAGAAGTCGTATGCTTCTCCTTCACCGATAATTGAGTGATCGCCGCCACGACCTTTCCCGATATCGTGGAAAATAGCGGCAATAATCAGCAGCTCTTTCTTTTGCATTCGAGGGTAGACGTCACAGCAAATTGGGTGCTTCGCATGATTTTCTGGGTCACTAAAAGTGTTGATGTGTTTAAGTAAGCGAATACTGTGTTCATCAACTGTGTAGGCATGGAATAAGTCAAACTGCATTTGACCAACAATCTGACTCCATTGCGGTAAATAGGCCGCCATAACCCCTAATCGGTGCATGAGACTGAATGCTTTGTGCAGAGCATTAGGGTGACGACATAACGCCATGAACTTTTCACGCGCAGCAGGAATGGTGTGCAAAAACTTGTTGAGCCGACGGCGAGCGGTGCGCAGTTGACGCAGCGTTGGTGGGCTCACCCCTTCAATAGTTGAGTCGTTAGCAATATGTAAGAACATATCCAGAATAGTTTCTGGGCGAGCTTGGAACAATGCGGGTTTCCGCGCTTCAATTAAAGAACCGCGACGTTGAAAGTCCGTATCGAGAATCTCGGCACTTTCTGTCGCCCCACCATTAATGATCGCTTGGTCAAAGAGTTTGAGTAGCATTTTATTGAGCTCTGCCACACGACGAAGCGTGCGGTAGAACTCTTTCATCATCATTTCTACGCCTCGATTGCCTTCTCCGACGTAGCCTAGATTTTCCGCAACTTGTGCTTGATGGGCAAAGGTCAAGCGGTTGTCATAGCGGCGAAGCTCCATGTGCAGAGCGAAACGTACTCGCCAAAGGAAGTCCTGACATTCAACCAATTCTCGGTATTCTGCGTCAGTTAAAAATCCGTATCGGCTCATTTCCAACAATGAAGTAGCACCAAAGTGACGTCGAGCGACCCAGCTTAATGTATGAATATCGCGCAGCCCGCCAGGGGTTGATTTAATGTCCGGTTCTAAGTTGTAGGTCGTGTCGTGGTAACGTGCATGGCGTTCGCGCTGCTCTTGAATTTTAGCGCGGTAAAACGTCTCACTTGGCCAGAAGGAGTCTGATAACACGACTTTCTTCAGTGCCTGAAAGGTGTCCTCGCTTCCACACAGCAGTCGCGCTTCTTGCAGGTTTGTCGCGACCGTTAGATCGGCTTTACCAATTTCAGCACATTCAGTAACGGTGCGAACAGCGTGTCCGACCTCGAGTTTTAAATCCCACAACAGCGTAATGAATTCGCTGATTTTTGCTTCTAACGCGGTTGGCAGTTTATTGTTCGACAGAATCAAAATATCGATATCGGAGAGCGGATGCAGCTCGCCGCGTCCGTAGCCACCAACGGCAACCAGAGAAATGTTGTAAATATCCTTGAAGCCAAAATGTTGCCACAAACGATTGAGAAGCAGATCCATATATTCAGCTCTGGCTAAAACCAAGCTTGTTACCGGATGATGATTGAGAAACTCTTGGTTTTGATTAGAGCTAAACTTCTCTAATTCTTGTTTGAGTTCACCGATATTGATTTGTTCATCGGAAAAGGTAAGAGGGGACTGAAGTGTCATATTTGCCATCCGTGCAAGCTAATCTAATAACAATCTAACAAATTTGCGGCAGATAAAAAATATCCCCGCCGAAGCAGGGATATAGTAAACAACGAGTGGTCGTCAGCTTTACGCGTTTTTCATTAGGCGAGGAATCGTATCGTCGCTACGAAGCGTCAGTACTTCACAACCTTCTTTTGTTACAACAATGGTATGTTCCCATTGCGCAGAGTTCTTGCCGTCGCCCGTGTAAACAGTCCAGTCATCTTGTGCATCAACAGAGCAACCAAATTTACCTGCGTTAATCATCGGCTCAATAGTAAAGCACATGCCTTCTTTTAATACGCGGCGGTCTTTGTTCTTGTAATGAACCACTTGTGGTTCTTCATGGAACTCATCGCCGATACCGTGACCACAGAAGTCTTTCACAATAGAAAACTTGTTGCGAGGATTGTTCTTGTTGTTCTCTTTGATGTACTTCTCGATAGCTGTACCGATGTCACCAACCGTTGAACCTGGCTTAACGGTACGCATACCAACATACAGTGCTTCTTGAGCTACCATGCATAGACGTTTGTTTGCAGGCGAAACATCACCGACTAGGAACATCTTAGAAGTGTCACCATGGTACCCCTGAGGACGCACGCTCAGATCGGCATTCTCATCATTTGGAACGATTACGGTAATATCAACGTTTAAGATGTCGCCATCTTTTAGTACCGCCGGCTTCATTTGGCCGTTGCTACCGATTTCGTCTTTTTCCGCTGGAATACCGTGGCATACGATATGGTTGATTGAAGTACAGATCGACTTAGGGAAACCATGGTAATCAAGCGGAGCAGAGTATGCACCTTTTTCTAGAGCGTACTCATGACAGATTTTGTTTAACTCTTCTGTCGTCACACCAACTTTGATGTGTGGTTCGATCATTTCTAGAATCTCTGCGGCTAGCTTGCCCGCAATGCGCATGCGTTCTATTTCTTCAGCAGTTTTAATCTTGATTGACATTGGCTTTCTCTACTTATTCCTAAGCACGTAAACGTGCGAATGGCCGCATTCTATCAGACATCGGGGCGTTAACCCAAGTTAGATAGGAATATGCATCATTCTTAATTCGATCATATGTTTAAAGTTTTGCTTGTAAATAGGAGAAAGTGGCTCGGTGAAGAAATAATTTTTACTAGCCACAGTGAGCTAAAATATGGTATAAAGCGCGCCGGAATAGAGGACTGTTCTCTTCGTTTAGCAAAGTTAAGCGGCGAAGCAAGCTTCATCCGAATAACCTTTTATCTTTAAATCACACACATTCCGTCACATATTCCGGGGTGCTGAGCAGAAGCTTGGTCGGAGTTATGGGGAATGTGGAGGCCTAACCCCATAGAGGATTTTAAAATGGCAACTGTATCAATGCGCGATATGCTAAAAGCTGGTGTTCACTTCGGTCACCAGACTCGTTACTGGAACCCAAAAATGAAGCCATTCATCTTTGGCGCTCGTAACAAAGTTCATATCATCAACCTAGAAAAAACTGTACCAATGTTCAACGATGCTCTAGCTGAACTAGCTAAAGTTGGCGAGAAGAAAGGTAAGGTTCTATTCGTAGGTACTAAGCGCGCTGCATCTGAAGCTGTTAAAGAAGCTGCAATCGCAAGCAACCAGTTTTACGTGAACAACCGCTGGTTAGGCGGTATGCTTACAAACTACAAAACAGTTCGTCAGTCTATCAAGCGTCTAAAAGAACTAGAGACTCAATCTCAAGACGGTACTTTTGACAAACTAACTAAGAAAGAAGCTCTAATGCGTACTCGCGAAATGGAGAAGCTAGAGAAATCTCTTGGTGGTATCAAAGACATGGGCGGCCTACCAGACGCTCTATTCGTAATCGACGCTGATCACGAACACATTGCAATTAAAGAAGCTAACAACCTAGGTATTCCAGTATACGCTGTGGTAGATACTAACTCTAACCCAGACGGCGTTGACTACGTAATCCCAGGTAACGACGACGCGATCCGCGCTGTACAGCTATACCTGAACGCTGCTGCTTCAGCAGTATCTGAAGGTCGTAACAAAGACGTAGCTGCAGTTGCTGAAAAAGACGGTTTCGTAGAAGCTGAATAATAGCGGCTCTGTGTCACACTTGGTCTATGTGAAACCTTTGTGTAGCATAAACTAAGTTATAGTTAGCAATGGGGGCCGACAATGTTAGGCCCCTGTTTTTTACCTTATTTCGAATCAAACGAGGAAGACAGAATGGCAACTGTAACTGCTGCTCTAGTTAAAGAACTTCGCGAGCGTACTGGCGCTGGCATGATGGAATGTAAGAAAGCGCTTGTAGAAGCAAACGCTGACATCGAACTAGCAATTGAAAACATGCGTAAATCTGGCGCAGCGAAAGCAGCTAAGAAAGCTGGTAACGTTGCAGCTGAAGGCGCAATCATCATCAAAGAAGAAAACGGCGTTGCTGTTCTTCTTGAAGTTAACTGCCAAACTGACTTCGTTGCTAAAGACGGTAACTTCACTGCATTCGCAGAAGAAGTTGCAGCTGCAGCTCTAGCTTCAAAAGCTTCTGTTGAAGAACTACAAGCACAATTCGAAGACGCACGTGTAGCTCTAGTAGCTAAAATCGGTGAAAACATCACTATCCGTCGCGTAGAATACGTTCAAGGCACTGCAATCGCTTCTTACCGTCACGGTGAGAAAATCGGTGTTGTTGTTGCTGGTGAAGGCGACGCAGAAACTCTTAAGCACGTTGCAATGCACGTTGCTGCTTCTAAGCCAGAGTTCGTTAACCCAGAAGACGTACCAGCTGACGTAGTAGAAAAAGAGAAAGCGGTTCAAGTTGAAATCGCAATGAACGAAGGCAAGCCTGCTGAAATCGCTGAGAAGATGGTTGTTGGCCGCATGAAGAAATTCACTGGCGAGATCTCTCTAACAGGTCAAGCTTTCATCATGGAGCCTAAGAAAACTGTAGGCGAAATGCTGAAAGAAAAAGGCGCTTCAGTTTCTACGTTCGTTCGCCTAGAAGTAGGTGAAGGTATCGAGAAGAAAGAAGAAATGAGCTTCGCTGAAGAAGTTGCAGCAGCTCAAAAAGGTTAATCCTTAGAGACTGTATAAAGATTAGACCGTAGCCAAGGCTGCGGTCTTTTTATGAGCAGTGAACGATTAGCCGTGATGAATAGCCATAACTGAAGTTGTGTCTATTCATGACTGTTAATCAACAACTCTCTTTGGAAGGTAAACTCCATGACTACGAACCCTAAACCAGCGTATCAACGTATTCTATTAAAACTGAGTGGTGAAGCTCTTCAAGGTGAAGACGGTTTTGGTATTGATCCTGCGGTCCTTGATCGTATGGCACAAGAAGTTAAAGAACTGGTTGAACTGGGTGTTCAGGTTGGTGTAGTTATCGGTGGCGGTAACTTGTTCCGTGGTGCAGGCCTAGCTGAAGCTGGTATGAACCGCGTAGTTGGTGACCACATGGGTATGCTTGCTACAGTAATGAATGGCCTAGCGATGCGTGATGCTCTTCACCGTGCATACGTAAATGCGCGCGTTATGTCTGCAATCCCTCTAAAAGGCGTATGTGACGACTATAATTGGGCTGATGCGATCCGTGAGCTTCGCCAAGGCCGAGTTGTCATCTTCTCTGCTGGTACTGGTAACCCGTTCTTTACAACGGATTCTGCTGCTTGTTTACGTGGTATCGAAATTGAAGCGGATGTTGTACTAAAAGCGACGAAAGTTGATGGTGTATTTACTGCTGACCCTGTAGCAAACCCAGACGCAGAGCTGTATGATAAGCTATCTTATGCAGAAGTTCTGGATAAAGAGCTGAAAGTTATGGACTTGGCTGCGTTTACGCTAGCTCGTGACCACAAAATGCCAATCCGCGTATTTAATATGAACAAGCCAGGCGCACTACGTCGCGTGGTTATGGGCGAAGCAGAAGGCACGCTCATCAACGAATAAGCTTGGCTTAAGGTGCCACTCCAAAGCGTTAGGGTGGTGCTTGCTTTGCTCAACCGTTTTAGGCTTTCTTCAGGAAAGATGACATTTTTAAGGTGAAACTGTGATTAACGAAATCAAAAAAGACGCGCAAGAGCGCATGGATAAAAGCGTTGAAGCGCTTAAGAACAACCTTTCTAAAATTCGTACAGGTCGTGCACACCCAAGCCTACTATCTGGTATTTCTGTAGAATACTACGGTGCAGCAACACCTCTAAACCAAGTAGCAAACGTTATTGCTGAAGATGCGCGTACACTTGCAATCACGGTTTTTGATAAAGAGCTGACGCCGAAAGTAGAAAAAGCGATCATGACGTCTGACCTTGGTCTAAACCCTATGTCAGCTGGCACTATCATCCGCGTTCCACTTCCACCGCTAACGGAAGAACGTCGTAAAGACCTAGTTAAGATCGTCCGTGGTGAAGCTGAAGGTGGTCGTGTTGCTGTTCGTAACATCCGTCGTGACGCAAACAACGATCTTAAAGCGCTTCTAAAAGATAAAGAAATCTCTGAAGATGAAGACCGTAAAGCACAAGACGAAATTCAAAAGCTAACTGACGTTGCAGTTAAGAAGATCGATGAAGTTCTTGCTGCAAAAGAAAAAGAGTTGATGGAAGTTTAATACTCCCACACACATCACTGTTGGAAGACGCTGTGCTCACAGCTCAGCGTTTTTTTATGTTAGTCTATCCAACTGATGGAACTCAATTAACTCCCTATGCAAAATTCTCAAGCCTTCTCTGATTCCCTTCCTAAGCATATTGCCATCATTATGGACGGTAATGGCCGTTGGGCTAAGTCCAAAGGAAAACCTCGCGTATTTGGTCATAAAAAAGGCGTTAGTGCCGTTCGTAAGACCGTGGCTGCTGCTTCAAAACTAGGCATTAGAGCCATGACGCTGTTTGCTTTTAGTAGTGAAAACTGGCGTCGTCCGGAGGAAGAAGTGGGTCTTTTGATGGAACTGTTTATCACGGTCCTGTCTAGTGAAGTAAAAAAACTACACAAAAATAACTTACGGTTGCGCGTGATCGGTGATACCAGTCGATTTAGTGAGCGTCTACAAAAGAAAATTGTAGAAGCAGAAAACCTAACGGCAGATAACACGGGTATGGTGATCAACATTGCAGCCAACTATGGCGGTAAATGGGACATCACAGAAGCTGCTAAAACGTTAGCGCTAAAAGCACGTAACGGTGAAATTCGTGTAGAGGATATCAATGAGCAGCTAATCACTGAGCATTTGACCATGGCAGACCTACCGGAAGTGGATCTTTTAATTCGCACCAGTGGAGAGTGCCGCATCAGCAACTTTATGTTGTGGCAAATGGCTTATGCAGAAATGTACTTTACACCAGAGTACTGGCCAGAATTCGATGAAGACAGTTTGGTAGAAGCTGTAACTTGGTTTATCAACCGAGAACGTCGTTTTGGCTGTACAGGTGAACAAATAAAGGCATTGATGGCAGCTCAATAAGGACTAGTTAGTTTGAAACAGAGAATAATAACAGCACTAATTTTAGCTCCCCTGGTTATTTTAGGCATTTTTAAATTACCGTTAATGGGCTTTATTGCCGCTTTAACTGCAATAACGCTATTAGGTTTTTGGGAGTGGACTCAGTTTACAGGAAGCAACTCTCGCATTGCTGCCCTTGTGCCGGCAATCATTATGACCGGACTTAGTTTTCTATACATCTCGCCTGATGCATATAGCCTCAATCACTTAACGACACCTCATTATGTCGTCTTGGGTATTGGTTTTGTTTGGTGGATTATTGCTAGCTTAATGGCGATTACTTACCCCAAAACGACGAAATCTTGGCAAAGTAATTTTGTTTTACGTCATGTATTTGGTTTTCTGACATTAATCCCATTCCTTTGGAGTGTGATTATTCTCAGAGCGTATGACATCACTGTAGATCCATACCACGGCGCAAAGCTTGTGTTGTACGTTTGTTTCTTGGTATGGGCTGCAGATAGCGGCGCCTACTTTGCAGGCAAAAGCTTAGGCAAACGTAAGATGGCTCCTCATGTAAGCCCTAATAAAACCATTGAAGGGCTAATTGGTGGCATTATCACGGCATTAATCGTAGCGTGGGCATTTGCTGATTGGTTCGATATCCAGTTCACTAGCCCTGTCCATATGGTGCTGATTACGCTGGTTACTGTCGTTATTTCAGTGCTTGGTGATCTGGTTGAAAGTATGTTCAAACGTGTCTCAGGCATTAAAGACAGCAGTAACATTATCCCAGGGCACGGTGGTGTGCTAGATCGTATCGACAGCCTAACCGCAGCATTCCCAGTTTTTGCTCTTCTTTACTACGTATTCTAATTTATCAGGAGCGGCGTCGTCGCTCCTGAGCTTTCTAACGGTCTTACAACATGCAAAAGTTAACGATTCTTGGTGCTACTGGATCAATTGGTGCAAGCACGCTTAAAGTGGTCGAACAAAACCCAGATCTGTTTTCTGTCGTTGCCTTAGCGGCAAGCACTAACGTTGAAAAGATGATCGGTCTATGTCGTCAGTGGCAACCTAAATATGCGGTCATGGCAGATAAAGCTGCGGCGTCTAAACTTCAAGCTGAGCTACACTCGGTTTCGCCAGGTACCGAAGTGCTAGGTGGTACTGATGCGCTATGTCATATAGCTTCGCTGGACGAGGTCGACAGTGTAATGGCTGCTATTGTAGGAGCCGCTGGCTTATTGCCTACCATGGCTGCAGTGAAAGCAGGTAAGCGAGTCTTGTTGGCAAATAAAGAAGCACTTGTAATGTCAGGCCAGCTATTTATTGATGCTGTAGAAGAATTTGGCGCAGAGCTACTTCCCGTCGACAGTGAACACAACGCCATTTTCCAATGTTTACCACAGCAAGTACAAACCAATCTAGGTCGTTGCAATTTACAAGAACATGGCATTTCTCATATTTTGTTGACTGGATCTGGTGGTCCTTTCCGTTACACTGACATCGCAGAACTGGAGCAGGTGACACCCGCTCAGGCGATCGCTCATCCAAACTGGTCGATGGGGCCAAAAATTTCTGTTGATTCTGCCACGATGATGAATAAAGGCCTTGAGTATATAGAAGCTAAGTGGCTATTTAATGCTGCTCGCGAACAACTGAAGGTGGTTATTCATCCTCAATCGGTAATTCATTCTATGGTTCAGTATCGTGATGGTTCGGTCTTGGCACAAATGGGAGAAGCGGATATGGCGACGCCAATTGCGCTCACCATGTCATACCCGTCAAGAGTAGAAGCTGGGGTTAAGCCGCTAGACTTCACGAAAGTTGGTGAGCTGACGTTTTTGCAGCCTGACTTTGCTCGTTACCCATGTTTAAAACTCGCAATTGATGCTTGTTATGAAGGTCAACACGCAACAACGGCATTGAATGCAGCTAATGAAGTCGCTGTTGATGCATTTTTAAATAACAGACTAGGTTTTACCGATATTGCTCGCATCAATGAGTCTGTGTTGAATAAAATCAACGCAAGCTGCAAAGCTGAGAATGCGAATAGCTTGGAAAGCTTGCTCGAGCTAGATAGAATGGCACGAACTATTGCCCTAGAAACCATACGCGAGCGTAGCTGATGACTGGTATATTGTGGAATCTCATTTCTTTTATCGTCGCACTGGGCATTCTTGTTGCCGTGCACGAATTTGGGCACTTTTGGGTTGCTCGCCGTTGCGGCGTTAAAGTTGAAAAGTTTTCAATCGGCTTCGGCAAGTCTATTTGGAGTAAAGTAGGCAAAGACGGAACGGAGTACAGCATCTCAATGATCCCTCTCGGCGGCTATGTGAAAATGGTTGATAGCCGTGTCGATGAGGTGCCAGAGCATGAGAAGCACCTAGCGTTTGATAAGAAGCCGTTATGGAAGCGAACCTCTATTGTTGCGGCTGGCCCCATCTTTAATTTTCTTTTCGCAATTTTTGCCTATTGGCTGGTATTTCTAATTGGTATCCCAGCTGTTAAGCCTGTAATTGGTGAAGTTACGCCCAATTCGATTGTTGCGGAAGCTGGAATTGAATCTGGAATGGAACTTAAATCGATATCTGGTATCAAAACTCCGGATTGGGAATCAGTAAATATGGGATTGATTTCTCATATTGGCGATGATTTGATGACGGTAACACTAACGTCAGCGAATGAAGTTGGTTCAGAAGTAACGAAAACGCTCGATTTACGTGAGTGGAAGTTCGACCCAGAAACTCAGTCAGCGATGCAGTCGTTAGGTTTTGCTCCGTATACACCGGAGGTGTATCGAGTTATCGAGCAGGTCTCGCAAGGTGGAGCGGCGGAAAAAGCCGGTGTGCTTCCAGGTGATGAGGTTGTCGCAATTGGTCAACAACGCGTAACCGAATGGAAGCAAGTGGTTGAAGCGGTTCGTTCTAATCCTGATACACCGCTTGAATTGACGGTGTTACGTCAGGGTTATGAGCAAACATTGACGCTGACGCCCGGTAGCCGTGAGCTAGCTAACAAAGAAGTCGTTGGTTTTGCAGGTATTGCACCTAAAGTCGCAGAATGGCCAGAAAGTTATCGCTTCGATCTTCAGTTTGGTGTATTCGAGTCAATAGGTAAAGCAGTAGACAAAACTGGCCAAGTCATTGGTTTGACAATCAGCATGCTTAAGAAGCTGATTGTTGGAGACGTTGGTCTGAATAATCTGAGTGGACCAATATCAATAGCCAAAGGCGCAGGCGCGACAGCAGATTATGGTTTGGTCTACTTTTTAGGTTTTCTCGCTCTAATTAGTGTTAACCTAGGTATTATTAATCTCGTTCCTTTACCAATGTTGGATGGCGGTCATTTGTTGTTTTTTGCAATTGAAGCAGTCATTCGACGTCCTGTTCCTGAGAAAGTGCAGGAAATGGGCTTTAGAATTGGTGGTGCGATCATCTTCTCGCTCATGGCGTTAGCGCTATTTAATGATTTTACTCGTCTGTGATAGTTCAGAGACAAAAGCAGTAGCAAGGAATAATTAGAACAAGTATGGCGATTAAGCGAATTCTATTTGCAAGTTTACTGGCGACCAGTGTATCTGCAAATGGAGCAGAGAACTTCGTAGTTCAAGATATTGAAATCGATGGATTGCAGCGTGTAGCACTGGGTGCTGCATTGTTGAAAATGCCTGTACGTGTCGGTGATACCATTGGCCAAGGCGATGTTGCAGAAATTATCCGCGCCCTGTATGCATCTGGTAACTTTGAAGATGTGAAAGTGTTGCGTGACGGTGGTGTTCTGATGGTTCAAGTCAAAGAACGTCCTACCATTGCAAGCATCTCTTTTTCAGGTAACAAAGCAATCAAGGACGAGCAGCTACAAGAAAACCTGAACGCGTCTGGTGTTCGTGAAGGTGAAGCGCTTGACCGCACCACGCTAAGCAACATTGAAAAAGGCTTAGAAGACTTTTACTACAGCGTAGGTAAATACAACGCAACAGTAAAAGCGGTGGTTACTCCACTACCACGTAATCGTTCTGACCTTAAGTTTGTCTTTACTGAAGGTGTGTCGGCAAAAATTCAGCAAATCAACTTTATCGGTAATGAAGTGTTCAGTGATGAAGAGCTGCTTTCGCGCTTTAACTTAAATGTTGATGTGCCGTGGTGGAATTTCCTTTCTGATGAAAAGTATCAAAAGCAAGTCCTTGCAGGTGATATTGAAGCACTCAAATCATTCTACCTGGATCGTGGTTACTTAAAATTTAACGTTGATTCGACACAAGTTGCAATCTCTCCTGACAAGAAAGGGGTATACATTACTCTTGGTCTAGAAGAGGGCGAGGTTTACACCGTTAAGGACGTGAAGTTCCGTGGTGATTTGATTGGTGAGGAAGCGACGTTCGAAAGACTTGTGCCATTTGAAGACAATGAGACATACAACGGCTCGTTGGTTACTTCAATGGAAGAAGGGATTAAGCGTGTGCTTGGTGAGTCCGGTTATGCTTATCCTCAAGTGAATACCATTCCTGAGTTTGACGACGAGAATCAAGAAGTTTCTTTGGTCGTTAACGTAGATCCGGGTAACCGAATTTATGTTCGTGACATTCGCTTCACGGGTAATAACTCAACCAAAGATGAAGTCCTTCGTCGTGAAATGCGTCAGATGGAAGGCAGTTGGTTGAACTCGAAATCGATTGAAACGGGTAAAACTCGTCTAAATCGGTTGGGCTACTTTGAAAATGTTGAAGTACAGACGGTTCGAGTTCCTGGTAGTGATGATCAAGTTGACCTAGTTTACTCTGTCAAAGAAGCGAACTCTGGTAGCGTTAACTTCGGTGTTGGCTACGGTACAGAATCGGGTGTGAGCTTCCAGGTTGGCCTGCAACAAGATAACTTTATTGGTAGCGGTAACCGTGTTGGTATCAACGCGATGATGAATGACTACCAGAAAAACATCAGTCTAGATTACCGTGATCCGTACTGGAACTTAGACGGTGTAAGCTTAGGTGGTAAGGTTTTCTATAACGAATTTGAAGCTAAAGAAGCCAATATCGTTGACTATACCAACGAAAGCTATGGCGCGAGCTTAACGTGGGGCTTCCCATTCGATGAGTTGAACCGTTTTGAATTCGGTGTCGGTTATACGCACAACAAGATCGGTAACTTATCGCCTTACTTGCAGGTAGAGCAGTTCTTACGAGCACAAGCAGACAACATTGATTCTAGTGGAGCGTTGAACACAAACGACTTCGACTTCAATATCTCTTGGACACGTAATAACTTAAACCGTGGCTATTTCCCAACAGCAGGTAACCATCAACGTGCATTCTATAAAATGACCGTACCTGGCTCTGACGTTCAATACTTCAAAATGCAGTACGATGTTCGCCAGTATGTGCCATTGACTAAAAAGCACGAGTTTACCCTCTTGTTCCGTGGCCGCTTAGGTTACGGTAATGGTTACGGTCAAACGGATGGTAACGATAACTTGTTCCCATTCTACGAAAACTACTACGCAGGTGGCTTTACATCGCTTCGTGGCTTTGGCTCAAACTCTGTTGGTCCTAAAGCGGTTTACCGTGATACATCTGGTTCAAACAATGGCGCAGATACAGCAACAGATGACTCTGTTGGTGGTAACGCCGTAGCGCTAGCAAGTGTTGAGTTGATTGTCCCAACACCATTTGCATCAGAAGAAGTACAAAACCAAATTCGTACCAGTATCTTCTTTGATATGGCAAGTGTTTGGGATACGGAGTTTGACTACCGCGATTCAGGTGCGGAATATGGTGACCGTTACTACTACGATTACTCAGATCCAACCAACTACCGCTCTTCTTACGGTGCGGCGTTGCAGTGGATGTCTCCAATGGGGCCACTAGTCTTCTCACTAGCGAAACCAATTAAGAAATTTGATGGCGATGATGAAGAGTTCTTCACATTCACTATCGGTAGAACTTTCTAAAGAGGAAAATATTTTGAATAAAATGATCAAAGCGGCTGGGATTGGCCTTCTTGTACTGAGCTCTTCAATGTTTGCAAATGCGGCAGAAGCTGCACAGAAAATTGCTTACGTAAATACAGCTCAAGTTTTCCAAGCTCTTCCTCAACGTGAAGTTGTACTACAAAAAATGCAGAAAGACTTCAAAAGCAAAGCTGATGAACTGAAGTCAATCCAAGCGCAAGCTAAAACAAAGATCGAAAAGCTACAACGTGACGGTGAGCTTTTGGGTCAAGACGAAGTAGAAAAGCTACGTATCGATATCGCGAAGCTAGACAGCGAGTACAAAGTGAAAGCACAAGCACTTGAAAAAGCAAGTGCGCGTCGTGAAGCTGAAGAAAAAGCGAAGCTTTTCAAAACGATTCAAGATGCAGTTAAGAAAGTCGCAGACAAAAATGGTTACGATCTTGTGATTGATATCTCTGCTTTGCAGTACGGCAAGCCAGAATACAATATTTCTGAAGACGTAATTAAAGCTCTAAAATAAGAAGTTATGAAGACATTAACATTAGCCGAATTGGCGACAATTACCGGGGGTGAGCTGTTTGGTGACGAGTCTCTCGTTGTAAGCCGTGTTGCTCCAATGGATAAAGCACAAGAAGGTGACGTAACCTTCTTGTCTAACCCAAAATACGCAAAACACCTTTCTGAGTGCCAAGCTACCGTCGTTATGGTAAAGGCTGAGCATAAAGATCAATGCGTTGGAAATACGCTAGTGGTTTCAGACCCTTATGTCGCATTTGCTCGTGTGGTCCAAGCGATGGATACCACACCAAAACCGGCAGACGATATTGCACCAAGTGCTGTGATTGCCGCTGACGTTAAGATGGGTGAGAACGTTACAATCGGCGCTAACGCTGTGATTGAAACGGGCGTAGAACTCGGCGATAACGTAAGCGTTGGAGCTGGTTGTTTTATCGGTAAGAACGCCAAGCTAGGGAATAACACCAAGCTTTGGGCTAATGTCACTATCTATCATGAAGTGTCATTGGGTGATGACTGTCTCGTTCAATCGGGTACCGTCATTGGCTCTGATGGCTTCGGTTATGCGAATGACAAAGGCGAGTGGATCAAAATTCCTCAGCTTGGTTCAGTGCGTATCGGTAACCGCGTTGAGATTGGTGCTTGTACTACGATTGACCGCGGTGCACTCGAAGATACTATCATTGAAGACAATGTCATTCTGGATAACCAACTTCAAATCGCGCACAACGTGCAGATCGGATATGGTACCGTGATGCCTGGTGGTACTATTGTCGCGGGCAGTACAAAAATTGGTAAGTACTGCCAGATTGGCGGCGCGTCTGTTCTGAATGGCCATATCACTATCGCAGATGGTGTGGCGATTACAGGTATGGGCATGGTAATGCGCAGTATCGAAGAAAAAGGCCTTTACTCATCAGGTATTCCACTACAAACGAACAGAGAGTGGCGTAAAACTGCAACTCGAGTTCACCGTATTGATGAGATGAATAAGCGCCTGAAAGCGGTTGAAAAACAGCTGGAACAGAAAGAAGAAATTTAGAACAAGTTATCTTTCGCTCTGTATTTAACGTGAAAGCTAACAGGCTCTAGTTCCATATTCTGTACGAAGACTCGCGAAATGCGGGTCTTTTTCTTCTATAATGACGCGCTCTAAGTAGATTTAACTCCAAGATGGTGCGTATTTTGCTAGTATATTGCAAAGCGATTCGGCTTTACGACCTGTTGCCACGTTTGCCATCTTGGCGGCAAAAAAATTGATATAGGAAGACGACTTTGACTACTGAAAAGAAAACGATGAACATCTCTGAAATTCAAGAGCTACTACCTCATCGCTACCCATTCTTATTGATCGACCGAGTGATAGACTTCCAAGAAGAGAAGTACCTTCACGCGATTAAAAACGTGTCGGTTAACGAACCTCAGTTCACAGGTCACTTTCCTCAACTACCAGTATTCCCAGGTGTTTTGATTTTAGAAGCAATGGCTCAGGCAACAGGCTTACTTGCATTTAAATCATTTGGTGCACCAACAGAAAATGAACTGTACTACTTTGCAAGCGTAGACGGCGCGAAATTCCGTAAACCAGTGGTTCCGGGCGACCAATTGGTTATTGAGGTAGAATTTCTGAAAGAACGTCGCGGCATTGCTGCATTTAGCGGTGTAGCAAAAGTTGACGGCGAAGTGGTATGTTCTGCAGAACTGAAGTGTGCTCGTCGAGAGTTTTAATATGATTCATGAAACCGCTAAAATCCACCCGGCAGCGGTGGTAGAAGAGGGCGCCAAAATTGGTGCTAACGTAACAGTAGGTCCTTTTACGTACATCACCTCTACGGTTGAAATTGGTGAAGGCACAGAAGTGATGTCTCACGTTGTGATCAAAGGTCACACAACTATTGGCAAAGATAACCGTATTTTCCCACATGCTGTCATTGGTGAAGAAAACCAAGACAAAAAATACGGTGGTGAAGACACAACTGTGGTTATCGGTGACCGTAACGTCATTCGTGAAGCGGTCCAAGTTCACCGCGGCACAGTGCAAGACAAAGCAACCACGATCATTGGTGATGACAACTTATTGTGTGTGAATGCACACGTTGCGCATGATGTTGTTATTGGTAACCACACTCATATCGGTAATAACTCGATTCTTGGTGGTCACGTTACTGTTGATGATTATGCCGGTGTGATGGCACTGTCTGCGATTCATCCGTTTTGTACAGTGGGCGCTTACGCATACATTGGCGGCTGTTCAGCTGTGGTGCAAGATGTCCCAGCTTATGTACTCGCGCAAGGTAACCACGCTGCTCCATTCGGCTTGAACCTTGTTGGCTTGAAGCGTAATGGCTTTGAGAAACCAGAGATTCGTGCGCTACAAAAAGCGTATAAAGAAATCTACCGTTCAGGTAAGACGCTAGAAGAAGTGAAGCCTATTCTGGCTGAAATGGCTCAAGAGTGGCCGGCTGTGAAGCGTTTCTCAGATATTCTGGAAACGACGGAACGTGGCATTATTCGTTAATTGGCGAATGAACCAATAAATAAAAAGATCGTGACCAAATTTGAGGTTACGATCTTTTTGTGTTTTATGGATAAGGCAAACCGTTATCCATAGCGCACAGGAAAAATAGCGAAGTAGATATGGAAAGACCATTACGTATTGGCATCATTGCCGGAGAATTGTCTGGTGATACGCTAGGTGAAGGCTTTATCAAAGCAGTAAAGCAACAATATCCAGACGCAGAGTTCGTAGGCATTGGTGGTCCGAAAATGATAGCCCAAGGTTGCGAGTCTCTGTTTGATATGGAAGAGCTTGCGGTGATGGGATTAGTCGAGGTTTTAGGCCGCTTACCGAGACTTCTTAAAGTGAAAGCTGAGCTCGTTCAGTATTTTACTCAGAATCCGCCTGATGTTTTCATCGGGATCGATGCTCCTGACTTCAACTTACGCCTGGAGCTTGACCTCAAGCAAGCGGGCATTAAAACCGTTCATTACGTGAGTCCGTCTGTTTGGGCTTGGCGTCAGAAGCGCATCTTTAAAATAGAAGCGGCAACGAACTTGGTGCTAGCATTTCTTCCGTTTGAGAAAGCGTTCTACGACAAATTTAATGTACCTTGCGAGTTCATTGGTCATACCTTGGCTGATGCCATCCCACTAGAATCAGAACAAGCGCCTGCACGTGAGTTGCTTGGTTTAGAACAAGATAAAAAGTGGCTTGCTGTCCTGCCAGGCAGTCGTGGTAGCGAGTTAAAAATGCTCTCAGAGCCATTTATTGAAACCTGCAAGTTACTCCATAAAAAATTTCCAGAACTGGGGTTTGTTGTCGCGCTTGTTAATCAAAAACGCCGTGAGCAGTTTGAACAAGCATGGAAAGAGCTAGCGCCAGAGTTGGACTTCAAGTTAGTTGATGATACCGCACGCAACGTCATCACCGCATCCGATGCTGTGATGTTGGCCTCCGGTACCGTAGCGTTGGAGTGTATGCTTCTCAAGCGTCCAATGGTGGTGGGTTATCGTGTGAATGCATTTACTGCTTTCTTAGCTAAACGTCTATTGAAAACGAAGTATGTGTCATTGCCGAATATCTTGGCGGATGATGAGCTCGTCAAAGAATATCTACAAGATGAGTGCACACCAGACAATTTGTTTACTGAGGTTTCTCGCTTATTGGAAAGCGACAATAAACCGATGTTAGATAAGTTTACGGAAATGCATCATTGGATCCGTAAAGATGCGGATCAACAAGCCGCAAACGCGGTTCTAAAACTGATTGAAAAATAGAGATTTATCATGGCTGTTAAACCAAAAGCGACCAAAACCAAAGTTGAACTCCCTCCGTTTGAATATCCGCAAGGTTACCAGCTTGTGGCCGGAGTCGACGAGGTCGGACGTGGCCCTTTGGTGGGAGACGTCGTCACAGCTGCGGTTATCCTTGATCCTAACAATCCTATCGAAGGGTTGAACGATTCGAAAAAATTGACCGAAAAGAAACGCATGGCGTTGCTTCCTGAAATCAAAGAAAAAGCATTGGCGTGGGCGGTCGGGCGTTGTTCTCCTGAAGAAATTGATCAACTGAATATTTTACAGGCGACTATGGTTGCGATGCAGCGTGCAGTGGCGGGGTTACAGGTTCAACCTGATTTGGTGTTGATTGATGGTAACCGTTGTCCGGAGCTGCCAATGGATGCTCAAGCTGTAGTAAAAGGCGATCTACGTGTTGCCGAAATCAGTGCGGCTTCCATTATTGCCAAAGTCGTGCGTGACCAAGAGATGGAAGAGTTGGATAAACTTCATCCACAATTTGGCTTCGCGAAGCACAAAGGTTACCCAACTAAAGCGCACTTTGAAGCGATTGAGCAACACGGAGTGATCAGTGAACACCGCAAGAGTTTCAAGCCAGTAAAAAAAGCGTTAGGCATAGAATAATCAAACGATCTAATTGTTGTTATAAACCCAACCTCTTTAGGTTAGAATCCCCAACAAAATAGAGTTACACGGTACCTGTTAATGTCAGATCCCAAATTCATCCACCTGCGTGTTCATAGTGACTTCTCGATGGTGGATGGCCTCAACAAAGTTCCGCCAATCGTAAAGAAAGTTGCTGAGCTCGGTATGCCCGCAATGGCGTTGACCGACTTTACCAACCTATGTGGTTTGGTGAAGTTTTACGGTACGGCGCATGGCAGTGGTGTTAAACCGATCATCGGTGCTGACTTTAAAATGCAGTCGGACGAGTTTGGTGAAGAGCTGACTCAAGTGACTTTGCTTGCGGCGGATAATGTGGGTTATAAGAACCTGACGTTATTGATATCAAAAGCGTACTTACGTGGACATGTTCAACACCACCCTGTGATTGATAAAGCCTGGTTGGCTGAAATGTCTGAAGGCTTGATTGTATTATCCGGCGGTAAAAGCGGGGAAATTGGTCGCGGCCTTTTGAAAGGCAACCGTCAAATAGTGCAGGGGTGTGTTGATTTTTATAAACAGCATTTTCCAGATCGCTTTTATCTTGAGCTACTTCGTACCGGTCGTCCAGATGAAGAAACTTATCTTCACTTTGCGGTTGAATTGGCAGAGCAGCAAGACTTGCCAGTAGTGGCGACCAATGAAGTTGTATTCCTGAGTCCAGACCTATTTGATGCTCATGAAATACGCGTAGCGATTCACGATGGTTACACATTAGAAGATCCGCGTAGGCCAAAAAACTACAGTCCGCAGCAATATCTTCGTACAGAAGAAGAAATGTGTGAGCTGTTTGCTGATATTCCTGAAGCGTTAGAAAACAGTGTCGAGATAGCGAAGCGTTGTAACGTGACTGTGCGCTTAGGTGAGTACTTCCTACCAGCTTTCCCAACCGAAGGGATGAAAGAGACTGAGTTCCTAGTCATGAAATCCCGAGAGGGGTTGGAAGAGCGTTTAGAGTTCCTATTTCCAGATGAGGAAGAGAGAAAACGTCGCCGCCCTGAATATGATGAACGTCTTCAGATAGAGCTAGATGTTATCAACCAAATGGGATTTCCTGGTTACTTCTTGATCGTAATGGAGTTCATCCAGTGGTCAAAAGATAATGGAATTCCTGTCGGTCCTGGACGTGGTTCCGGTGCTGGTTCTTTGGTGGCTTACGCACTAAAAATCACCGATCTGGATCCACTAGAATACGACTTGCTGTTCGAACGTTTCTTGAACCCAGAACGTGTTTCGATGCCCGATTTCGACGTCGATTTCTGTATGGATAAACGTGACCAGGTTATTGACCACGTTGCGGAAATGTACGGTCGTGACGCGGTGTCTCAGATCATCACGTTTGGTACCATGGCGGCAAAAGCGGTAATCCGTGATGTTGGCCGCGTATTGGGCCACCCATTTGGTTTTGTTGATCGTATTTCAAAGCTGATCCCGCCCGATCCAGGTATGACGCTAGATAAAGCGTTTAAAGCTGAACCTGCACTACCTGAATTGTATGAGGCCGATGAGGAAGTTAAAGAACTCATCGACATGTGTCATATTTTGGAAGGCTGTACGCGAAACGCCGGTAAACACGCTGGTGGTGTTGTAATTTCACCTACAACAATTACCGATTTTGCGCCAATTTATGCAGACGCTGAAGGTCACTTTCCGGTTACTCAATTTGATAAAAACGATGTTGAGACCGCTGGCCTAGTTAAGTTTGACTTCTTAGGTTTACGTACCTTAACCATTATTGACTGGGCGTTAGGGCTGATTAACCCACGCCTAGAGCGAGAAGGGAAAGAACCGGTTCAAATTGAATCCATACCGTTAGAAGACCCTGCCTCTTTCCGTTTGTTGCAAAACTCTGAAACGACAGCAGTATTCCAGCTTGAATCTCGAGGCATGAAAGAGCTGATCAAACGACTTCAGCCAGACTGTTTCGAAGACATTATCGCATTGGTAGCACTCTTCCGTCCGGGTCCTTTGCAATCGGGCATGGTAGATAACTTTATCGACCGTAAACATGGTCGAGAAGCGATCTCTTATCCAGATGAAAAGTGGCAACACGAGTCGCTAAAAGAGACGCTTGATCCAACCTACGGCATCATCCTATACCAAGAGCAGGTAATGCAGATTGCGCAGATCTTAGCGGGTTATACGCTAGGTGGTGCGGACATGCTTCGTCGTGCAATGGGTAAGAAAAAGCCAGAAGAGATGGCAAAACAACGTGCTATCTTTGAAGAAGGTGCGATAAAGAACGGTATCGATGGCGAGTTGGCGATGAAAATCTTCGACTTGGTAGAGAAGTTCGCCGGTTATGGTTTTAACAAATCGCACTCTGCTGCTTATGCATTGGTTTCTTATCAAACTCTTTGGCTGAAAACACATTATCCTGCCGAATTTATGGCTGCGGTAATGACAGCCGATATGGATAACACGGAAAAAGTCGTTGGCTTGGTCGATGAGTGTTTCCGTATGAAGCTTACCGTGCTGCCACCAGACATCAACTCTGGCCTATATCGCTTTAATGTTGATGAAAATGGCGCAATTGTTTACGGTATTGGTGCGATAAAAGGGGTTGGTGAGGGCCCTATCGATGCGATTCTTGAGGCGAGAAATAAAGGTGGTCACTTTAAAGACCTATTTGATTTCTGTGCTCGAGTTGATCTAAAACGTGTCAATAAACGAGTGATAGAGAAGCTGATTTACGCGGGCGCGTTGGATCGACTAGGCCCACACCGCGCGGCGATGATGGCGTCACTCAATGATGCGGTAAAAGCAGCAAGTCAACATCACCAAGCTGAGGCGTTTGGTCAAACGGATATGTTTGGTGTGCTAACGGATGCACCTGAAGAAGTAGAGCATAAGTATACGCAGGTTCCGCCTTGGCCAGAAAAAGTGTGGTTAGAGGGCGAGCGTGATACCCTAGGTCTATATTTGACAGGGCACCCAATTAACGCCTACGTAAAGGAACTAAACAAATACACCAGTTGTCGACTAAAAGACGCAACGCCCACTCGCCGCGATCAATCTGTCACGGTAGCCGGCCTGGTTATTGCCGCTCGTGTAATGACGACCAAGCGTGGTACACGAATTGGTATTATGACACTGGATGACCGAAGTGGCCGCATGGAAGTGATGTTGTTCTCAGATGCGCTGGATCGATACGCTGAACTTCTCGAAAAAGACAGAATTTTGGTCGTTTCTGGACAGGTCAGCTTTGATGACTTCAACGGTGGCCTTAAAATGTCGGCGCGTGAAGTTATGGATCTCGGCAGTGCGCGCGAGAAATACGCTCGTGGTTTGTCGGTATCGATAGATGCAAATCAGATCAACGATCAGTTTTTTGAGCAGTTCAGCCGTATTTTAGAACCGCACAAAGCCGGAACCGTACCCGTCAATGTATACTACCAGCGTGCCGACGCCAGAGCGCGGTTAACATTGGGCACCGAGTGGCGAGTTACGCCAAGTGATACATTACTCGACGATTTAAAACAGTTGCTTGGCAAAAGCCAGGTAGAACTCGAATTTAACTAAAAATTCAGCGCAATATGTTAGACGCTGAGTAAACAAGGATTCATAGATGAGCCTAAACTTTCTTGAATTTGAAAAGCCAATTGCAGAACTAGAAGCGAAAATTGAAGCATTACGTGATGTCTCTCGTCACGGTGGTGATTCTGCGATTGACCTGGATAAAGAAATCGAACAGCTTGAGAAGAAAAGCTTAGAGCTGAAGAAAAAAACCTTCAGTGACCTAGGTGCATGGGAAACAGCTCAACTGGCTCGTCACCCACTACGTCCTTACACGCTGGATTACATCCAACACGCTTTTGAGGAGTTTGATGAATTAGCCGGTGACCGCGCGTTTGCAGACGACAAAGCGATTGTGGGTGGCATGGCTCGCCTTGAAGGCCGCCCTGTGATGATCATTGGTCACCAAAAAGGTCGTGAGACCAAAGAAAAGGTGAAACGTAACTTTGGTATGCCGAAACCAGAAGGCTACCGTAAGGCTCTACGCTTGATGGAAATGGCAGAGCGTTTCAACATGCCGATCATCACATTTATTGACACGGCTGGTGCATACCCAGGTGTGGGCGCAGAAGAGCGTGGTCAATCTGAAGCTATCGCGAAAAACCTAAAAGTGATGTCTGGTCTTAAAGTGCCAGTAATCTGTAACGTTGTTGGTGAAGGCGGTTCTGGTGGTGCACTAGCAATCGGTGTAGGCGACTACGTGAACATGCTTCAGTACTCTACGTACTCAGTAATTTCTCCTGAGGGTTGTGCTTCAATCTTATGGCGTGATTCAGACAAAGCGCCACAAGCGGCAGAGGCAATGGGTCTAACTGCTCCGCGTCTTAAAGAGCTTGAACTGATCGACGAAATCATTGAAGAGCCACTAGGCGGCGCTCATCGCGATCATGTTCAAATGGCAGCGAATATGAAAGCGACATTACTTCGTCAGCTAAAAGATCTAGAACAATTGGATGAAGAGACGCTACGTGAGCGTCGTTACCAGCGTCTAATGAGCTACGGTTACTGTTAATTTCGGTGATTGCTATTAAGCGTTAGCTGATATCTCAAGTGATAACAGTTAAAATAGAAAGGGTTGGATGAGAGTCCAGCCCTTTTTTTGTACCTATCGGATCGCTTATGGAATCGCTTTACCCGCATTTTGCTCAAGTTCTCGGCCGCTACTATCAATTAGGCACTAAGGTTGTCTTGGCGTTTAGCGGAGGAGTGGATTCACGTCTTTTACTCGAATTACTCAGTCGCTACCAACAGGCGCACTCTGTAGAGTGTCACGCTGTGTATGTGCACCATGGTTTAAGCTCGAATGCCGATAATTGGGCCGATAAATGCTTACTTTGGGCACAACAAGTGGGGATATCGTGCTCGATCGAGCGAGTGAGCTTAGACATCAGCAATGGTGAAAGTATTGAACTTCTTGCTCGTGAAGCTCGCTACCAAGCCTTAACTAAGTACATTCAAGAAGGCGATATACTGTTGACTGGTCAACATGCCGACGATCAAATAGAGACTTTTCTCCTTGCGCTTAAGCGCGGCAGCGGGCCTAAAGGGTTATCTTCGATGGCGGAGAGTATGCCGTTTTCTTGCGGATCTCTAGTTCGACCATTGCTTACTATCAAGCGGAAGACCATCGAAGAAGCCGCTACTAAATTAGGCTTGGAGTGGGTGGAAGACGAAAGCAATCAAGATACCCGTTATGATCGTAACTTTCTTCGTCATTGTGTTATTCCTGAATTGTCTGGTCGCTGGCCGAGTATCCATCAAGCGGTTCAGCGCAGTGCAAGTTTATGTGCTCAACAAGAAGCGCTATTGGATGAACTATTGAGCGCGGTGTTTGAACGCGCTTTACAAACGGATCTTAGTTTGAGTATTGAAGAACTGGCTAAGCACAGTGAATTAGCGCGTGCGCGCTTGATTCGTATGTGGCTGGCTAAGCTTAATACTAGTATGCCGACTCAGGTACAACTCAATCTTATCTGGAATGAAGTCGCATTAGCTCAGCAAGATGCCAACCCCAAACTACAACTTAAACAAGGTGAAGTGCGCCGTTTTCGAAATCGTCTCTATTGGGTAACGGAAATCGCTGACGTCACTGAGTGGCAAAGTACGATTCAAGTCGATACCGTTTTATCGCTTCCAGAGCGGCTAGGGGAGCTGACCTTAACGACGAGTTCTAGTAACGCAACGATTGCGCTACCGAGTCAGCCAGAATTGCTTCGCGTGACCTTCAATCCGGAAGGCTTATCAGCGCATCCAACCACGCGTAATCACAGTCGAAAACTGAAGAAGTTATTCCAAGAATACAATGTGCCAAGCTGGCTGCGTCGTCAAATTCCGATTTTAATGTACCAAGACCGAGTCGTTGCTGTGGCAGATCTGTTCGTTGATCAGGCGTTTAATGGTCAAGATTGTGAACTTATTTGGCGCAGGTAATGAAAATTCATGCCACAATGTCGATTATAAAATATAAAAATCCTTAAATAATAATTGATTAGGTGAAGCAATGAAGAAAACAATCATGGGTGCAATGGTGGCGTTAACCATGTTCAGTGGGCAGGCTCTAGCTGCGGGAGATGCTGCAGCAGGTCAAGCAAAGTCGGGAGTATGCGCGGCGTGTCATGGCGCTGATGGTATTGCTGTCATTCCGGGTTACCCAAATCTGAAAGGGCAAAATGAGCAATATATTATCAGTTCAATTAAAGCTTATAAAAATAAAGAGCGAACAGGTGGGCTTGCTGCTGTGATGCAAGCTCAAGCTTCATTGTTGTCTGATGAAGATATCGCTAACCTAGCGGCTTACTACGCAAGTTTGAAGTAAACGCGAGTCTGAAAAAGCTTGGACGATTGGGCATTGAGCAGTCCTCATTGGGTTTTATCAACTCACGATATTCGCTATGTTAATTTGCTCAGCCTGGATTTTCGCTGGTGGATCAGAGACAAACATTGAATGTTGCGAAACGCTAAACGATAATAAGCGCAATCGATTGAAGCTTAAGGGATGAACATGAAAAAAATTGAAGCGATTATCAAGCCATTTAAACTGGATGATGTTCGAGAAGCGCTAGCTGAAGTTGGCATTACAGGGATGACCGTCTCTGAAGTGAAAGGCTTTGGTCGCCAAAAAGGTCACACCGAGCTTTACCGTGGTGCAGAGTACATGGTGGACTTTCTACCTAAAGTGAAGCTCGAAATCGTTGTAACGGAAGATGTGGCTGATAAATGCGTAGAGACAATCATTGAAACCGCGCAAACTGGTAAGATTGGTGATGGTAAAATATTCGTCACTGATATTGAGCGTGTGGTTCGTATTCGTACTGGTGAAGAAGACGAAGACGCGATCTAAGGTTTCTTGTCACTTGTTTCGTATTTATTATGCTAAAAGGGAGCCAAGTGGCTCCTTTTTTGTTGTTTGCTTATTAGTGAAATCATTTAACCCGAGATTTGTTGTTCTAGATTTCGGGAGCCTACATTCAGGTTTGTCGTATGTTTAAGCGTTTTTTTCTGGCGTTAGCTTTTCTCGTAATGGCGGTATTGGTTGGCTTCCAGGTTATTTTCACCGTACCAGATCAGCCGCAAATTATTACTCAAACAGGTACCGAGCTGACACAAGATATCAGGTGCATCGAATTTAGCGATTCAAAAGCTCTCGATCATGACGGCAAAATCAATGTGCTTGTCTGGAATATCTACAAACAGAACCGGGCTAATTGGCAACGTGCACTCGATGAGTTTTCTGCTGATAAGCAGTTACTGTTATTGCAAGAAGCCAGCATGACACCATCATTTAAACAGTGGTTGGTGGATGGTCGCTGGGTTAGTAATCAAGTGAGTGCTTTTAAGGCGCTGGGTAGCGGTGCCGGTGTAATTAGTATTGCTCAAGGGCAACCAGAAAAAGCCTGCGCTTACACCTCTAAAGAGCCGTGGCTTCGCTTACCTAAGTCTGCATTATATAGCCAGTATCACTTGAGTAATGGCGAGAAACTCGCAGTGGTGAATGTACATGCAATTAACTTCACCGTGGGTACAAAAGAGTATGTATCTCAGTTAACGGCGCTTGAAATGCTTTTAAAGCATCATGTGGGGCCAATTCTATTTGCTGGAGACTTCAATAGCTGGAGTGAATCTCGCGTTAATGCGATGAGGCAGGCCTTAAAGGCTGCGGACTTACAAGAGGTGACGTTCTTGCCGGATCATCGAGTCCAATTTATAACAGGGTTACCACTGGACCATGTGTTTTACCGAGGTCTGACGCTTAAGTACGCAAAAGCGCCGCAGAGCGACGCTTCCGATCATAACCCATTGTTATTGTCATTTACGTTAAATAACTAGCTTAGGTTACCACAATATAAAGTGCCCAAATAACGTAGAAGAATACCCATGGCAGGCTTGCTATCACCAAAGCTTGGCCACGTTCAAACTCCGTCCACGTCAGTACAACGCCGTAGCCGAGCACAATGTACCAAGGCAGAAGCAAAGGTAACGAGCTAGCGAAATGAGACCATTCGTTAGTAAGAGGCAGCTTTAATAGACCATTGAGGCTATTTAAATCGGCAGCGTAAGTCATTACCTGACCATGCTTGAGTAGCAAGCTCGCGTAGCTTGCTACATCGCCCAATACTGCTGGGAATAAGATAGCACACGATGCGGCAAACCATTTCCAGTAACCGTATTGTTGTTTGCTTGCCTTTGTTGCAAGAAAGAACCAAAGCGCGAGCAATAGTAAGGTGGCAAAGCGGTTGAATACATCATTGATGATCGCGCTTGCCATTAGCGTGTTTGGTTCTAATAGCTCAATCTGCTTCGGGTCGATTTGCTGAAATTGCGCAGCAAGTTGGTCACTGAGCCACGTGAAATCGACATTCGAAAAGTAAGCACCCCAGAATAAAAACGGACTAAGCATCAGGAAGATGAACGGTTGCCATCCCCATCCACCGCGTTGATAAAGCGCAAGAAAACAAGATGTTGGAGAACGAAAAATGTCCAACAGCATCACAAGTGGATTGCTTGATGGGTTCATACACTTACCTTCGTTACGTCAACGTACAACTTAAGCTTTTGACCTGGTTGTAAGTATTTTTTCTTGTGTAGCGAGTTCCATTTCACGATGTCGTTCGTTTTTACTTTGAACTTGCTTGCAATGCCGCTAATGGTGTCGCCAGAGCGAACGTTGTAGAAAACGGTACGGATCACAGAACCTTTGTCTGAGTCCTTCCATATCACTAGCTTTTGACCCACACGCAATGGATCTTTAGGGCTCATACCATTCCATTTAGCTAACGATTTATACGACACTTTATTGTTACGTGCGATTGACCACAAACTTTCTCCAGACTGAACGACATGGGTGAGCTTGAGTTGACCACGAGCACGAGATTGAGTCTTGTTTAATCGGTTTTGTGCCGTTAATGCGTATTTTGCATCGTCTTTTGTTGATGTCGGAATCAACAGGTATTGACCAATACGAATATTGTTATTCGATAGGCCGTTGGCACGTCGAATGACTTTCGTGGTTGTGCCGTATTTATTAGCTAGCACGCTTAAAGAGTCGCCAGATTTCACCTTGTAGCGAGCGACCTTCATCCCTTTACCGCGATTTTTCTCCACCTTGGTGAGAAAAGTCTTTTTTTTCTCTACGGGAATCAAAAGTTGGTGCGGCCCCTCAGGCGCTGTCGACCACTGGTTGTATGCTGGGTTGTAACTCTGCAACTCTTTTACGCTAATGCCGGCATAATCTGCGGCAATAGCCAGATCTAACTGCTCTTCTGGATCAACAAGCGTTAGAACAGGCTTGTTTGGAATTGCAGGAATATTAAGTCCGTACTTGTCTTGGTTTGCGATAACGTCAGCCAAGGCCAATAGCTTAGGAACGTAACTGCTGGTCTCTTTTGGTAAGTCTAATGAGAAGAAATCGATAGGTTTACCGAGCTTTTTATTCTTACGAATTGCGCTAGAAACTCGGCCTCCACCGCTGTTATAAGCGGCGATTGCATGTTCCCAGTTACCATCAAAACGCTCGTTTAGTTGTACTAGGTAGTCCAGCGCTGCATCCGTTGCTGCTGCCACATCTCTGCGACCGTCATACCAGTAGTTTTGCTCTAATCCCATCATTTTTCCGGTGCCTGGGACAAATTGCCACAACCCAGCCGCGCTACCATGTGAGTAGGCAAAGGCATCGAATGAACTTTCCACTACAGGAAGTAATGCAAGCTCCATTGGGAGTCCGCGCTCTTCGATACGTTTTGTGATCATGTATAGAAAAGGAGTCGCACGCTTAGATACCGTGTAAAGGTGATTTGGGTGCTTTAAATACCACGTACGGTAGTAGTCCACTTTCTTGTGGTTTGGGATATCCATGTCCAGCTGCATGGCGATACGTTGCCACACATCTTCTTGTTCTTGGGGGGAGAGAACTTTAGGCGCGTCGTTAGCGGATTTTTTTGCTAGTGACGATTTATTGCCCGGTTGAGCTTTTACTGCATTTTGCTTTGCAGTCTGCTCAGATTTATTGGTTTCTGGTGTAGAAGACGTTGAATCTGACTGAGTCAATTGACAGCCAGATAATAACAACGCCAACGCCCAAGTATACTTCAAACGCATGGATTCAGCCTATTTAGGGCCTGTTTATCTTCACCTGCCTGTCGCGCAACGTAATGTGCGTGGCAGTCGCAAGATAATAGACATCTTTTAAACACTAACTAATTTATAGAGGCAAAGAGCTTCTAATTATGCAATGGGGAGAAATTCAAATAGATTTATATCAACCCCAAACGTAAGAGAAGCGCCAGTGGCGCTTCTCGAAAAATCAGTCCCTGATAATACTGGGGTCTTGCAAACTTACAAGCAGAAAATGGTTAAAATTCGTTCTTCCACTCGCGTAAAGCAGTAAAAACCGAGCATGGATCGCTATTTTTAATGCGACTAGCAACAGATTGAACCACGTCAGGGTTAGAGGTTCGCAAGAACGGATTAATCCACTTTTCTTTGCGTATTGTTGTTGGAAGTGTCGGAATGTTGAGTGCTCGCAGTCGGTTTACATCGTCGCGATATTGGCGAAGTTGCTCATTGTCAGGTTCAACCGCTAGAGCAAACGCCACGTTACTCGCCGTGTATTCATGTGCGCAGAAGACTTGAGTTTCTTCTGGTAGAGACGTTAGTTTGCTCAGTGATTCAAACATTTGCTCAGGCGTACCTTCAAAAATACGACCGCAGCCAGCAGAAAAGAGCACATCACCGCAAAACAGTTTTCCGTCTCCAACGTAACCGATATGGCCCAAAGTATGACCGGGTAACCCAAGTACTAAGAAAATCTCACCAAACAACTCTAGCTTGTCGCCTTCTTCCATTGGTGTCGTTAGGGTTGGAATTGGCTCTGATTTTGGGCCCACAACGGCGACGTTAGGAAATGCACGCACTAAGTCTGGAACGCCACCAATGTGATCGTTGTGGTGGTGCGTAATTAAAATCGCTTCTAAAGTTAATTCGTTAGCCTGCAGAAATTCTAATACTGGCTTCGCATCGCCCGGATCAACGACTGCGCAGCGCTTATCGCTATTTTGTATCAGCCAGATGTAATTATCATTAAATGCGGGTATGCTTTTGATCTCTAACACGATTCGTTCTCCGTCACCCATTTTAGTCAGGTGGTTAATGAAACCAGCACTCAGCAACAAAACTATACCACACCCGTCGACTTGGTCAGCAATGAACAACGGTCCGTGGGTGCTTGAGTCAATCCAGACCCGACTTGATGAATGGTGCCCGAAACTCTTCGGCTACCATATGCTCAAACTGGGCGGGTTGAGCTGTGAGCTAACCAGCTGTAATTGTAACATTCAACACCAAGTCAACGTAGATATCCAGAACCCGTTGCATAATGTGATTGCGGATGGTTACGAATTACCCTTTTTGGAAAAAAGCTTTGATGTTGTGATACTCGCTCATCAGCTCGACTATGCAAGCGATCCACACCGTTTGTTGCGTGAAGTCGATAGAGTGATGATGGATGATGGCTATGTAATTATTACTGGATTCAACCCATTAAGCTTGACTGGATTAGCGAGTTTGCTTCCATGGCGTAAACATAATTTGCCTTGGAGTGGACGAATGTTTACGTCAAACCGCATCAAAGACTGGTTAGGGTTACTTAATTATCAAGTGATTCATTGTGATCGTTATGCGCTGTTTCCGATGAAACGTTACCGTACGATGTGGACATGGTTGGAAAATAGTCTTGGTGATTGGGCATCACCCGCTGGGAGTTTGTATTACATAGTCGCGCGGAAACGGACATACCCTCTCAAGCCTATCAAACCGCATTGGCGCTTGAAGAAAAAGCTCACACCACTTGGGGTGATGAATCGAGAGGGTAACACTATGAGGAAAGAATCTCGCTAAGAGGGTTGGTAACCTGTATCTTCCTCAGTTGGGTTTTCTGCAGCAGTCCGGGCTAGCTCATCACACATTTCGTTCTCACGATGGCCTGCGTGGCCTTTTACCCAATGCCATTCAACTTGATGGCGTGCGGTTTCTTTGTCTAGAGCTTGCCATAAATCGGCATTCTTCACGGGTTTTTTATCCGCTGTTTTCCAACCACGCTTCTTCCAGTTATGGATCCACTGAGTAATACCTTGGCGCACATATTGGCTGTCAGTCGTTAAAGTGACTTTGCAAGGTTGTTTTAACGTCTGCAGCGCGACGACAGCCGCCAACATTTCCATGCGGTTGTTGGTAGTTAACGTATAGCCTTTGGAAAGTGTCTTTTCTACGTCTTTGTAACGCAATACTATGCCGTAACCACCTGGTCCTGGGTTACCTAAACAAGAACCGTCAGTGAAAATCTCAACGTGTTTGGTCATATTTTTTGGTACTATTAGCCGAAACATTTAATAAAGCATAGTCTGACATACATAACCTTATGAATACCAGCAGCAATTCTGAATATAACCGCATTGTCGTTCTCGATACCGAAACCACAGGTATGAACCGCGAGGGTGGTCCTCACTACATGGGACACCGCATTATTGAAATCGGTGCCATGGAGATCATCAACCGTAAGCTGACTGGTCGTCACTTCCACGTTTATTTAAAACCCGATCGTGAAATCCAACCAGAAGCGGTTGAAGTTCACGGTATTACGGATGAATTCTTGGTTGATAAACCGGAATACGCGAGCGTGCACCAAGAGTTTCTTGAGTTTATTAAAGGCGCAGAACTTGTTGCCCACAACGCGCCCTTCGATACCGGATTTATGGATTACGAATTTGGCATGCTCGATCCTAACATCGGCAAAACGGACGACTACTGCAAGGTGACCGACACCCTTGCAATGGCGAAGAAAATCTTCCCTGGTAAGCGAAACAACCTTGATATCTTATGTGAACGTTACGGTATTGATAACTCGCACCGTACACTCCACGGAGCTTTGCTCGATGCGGAGATTCTAGCCGACGTTTACCTCTTTATGACGGGTGGTCAAACGAGTCTAGAATTTAACGCGAATAAACAAGAGGGTGGGGTAGAAACCATTCGTCGTATTGAAGGAAGAAAAGCGCTAAAGGTTTTGCGCGCAAGTGCCGATGAACTAGAAGCTCACCAAAAAAGATTAGAGTTGGTGAACGACTGTATTTGGCATCAATAGGAGAAGCTATGTTGAGGGCTTTGTTGGTCGCGTTTTTAGCGATATGGAGTAGTCTCTCGAGTGCTGCGAGTGAATCTACAATGTCTTTGTTAGACAATCGCTTTCGAGTTGATCCAACCATCGAGCAGATCACGTTTTTGGTTTATCGTGAGCAAAGTTCTCAGCCAGTTGTTTTAGTCCGTCCTGACGGTAAAAAATACTATGCTTGGGGCTCTTACGACAATGTACGTTGGTATCAAGAAGCCTCACTCGATATTATTTCCGTTGATAACCCTATGCCAGGTCCATGGCAGGCTGTGGGGAAAGTTACGCCTAAAAATAACATCCGCTTAATTTCTCACCTAAAGCTCAGTACGGATCTGTTCCCAAACCGATTATATAATGGGGAAGCGCTTAAGTTTACAGCTCGCCTGACCTCCGACGGCAAACCTCTTGTACTGCGCGACTTCCTTGAACGCGTGAATCTGCGCGTGACATTTACCAAGTTTGTCGAAAATGAAGATGAGCTGATCAAAGAAGCTCGTCCAGTGCCGATGGTTGTGGGTGAGTTTTCTGATGACGGCCGCGGCTTGGATGAAAAAGCAGGGGATGGTGTGTTTACGGTTCAGCTCCCAATAGACGTTGAGCCTGGTAAGTACCGCGCGCGCATCACGTCTGGCAATGGCGTATTCTTACGAGCGCAAGAACAAGTCATCTTGGTTTATCCGAACCCAATTTCTCGTACTTTTATTCAGGCTCGTAATCCCGATAAGCCACACCAATTAGTGGTGAGTGGCGAGCAAGGTATGATTGCACCAGGCTCCATTGCAGTCACAGTGAAAAAGGACGCTCCCGATGGCTTCATTAGTTACAGCCAAGGACAGGTCTCTAAAGATGGAATGAGAGTTACGTTGGACCTCAATAACGATGCTGAGCTTGGTAAGTACGCATGGCGCGGCGAGATCTTTGCCACTGATTTTGCAACCCAGCGTCCGTTGGTGTTTCCTATTCCAGAGCAAACTTTCAGTGTTGTTGATGAAGTTGATCTAGAAGCTGCTCGAATTGCAAAAGAAGCTGAATTAGCCGAGCAGCGCCGTATTGAAATGGAAAAGCAAATTATCGCTGAGCGGGAGGCTGAGCGTAAGCGCAGCATGATTATTATCGCGGTAGGTAACTTGATAATGCTGCTGATTGTGATCATTGCATGGATAGTTTGGCGCAAAATTAAAGCGAAGCGCGATGCCATGCCAGAGATGCAATTAGAAGTACCAAAGAAATAGTAGTAACACACACATAAAGCGAGAAACGGAGCCAATCGGCTCCGTTTTTTTTCAAGTTACCAAATTGGAAGAAGAAAAATGGATAAATTATGAATATTTAAGTTTACTGTACTCAAATATATGTTTTGGATTTTATATAAATAATATATCATTTTTACTTTCTAAATTGGTTGCATTTTTTATGTGACTAACTTTCAAAATAATCAATTAAAGATAAAGAAATAATGAATAAAATTTTAGCTTTTTTTTGTGCAGTGATAATTGTAGGTTGCTCTTCTATTGATAATGGTATTAATAATCCAGATGCGGGAAGTAATAATTTAAAATCACTTGATACCTTCACTTTTGATCCCTTAAGTAAAATCCAAAAAGTAGAAATACCAACTTATTATGATGGCTTGTTTGATACAGCAAGACCCTATTTAGATGAAAAGTACCCTTACACTTATGTCAGTAAACCTCAAGCATACATAATTGATGACGAGATTATTTCTTTTGCTCCCTGGTTTCCTGTCGAAGGAAGGTTTACGGTTTTTCCAACCGCTCACTATATAGTTATAACTCAAGAAACCGAGAGTGGCTTAGTCTCCGCACGATTTAATCATGAACAAGTAATTAAGCTGTTAAGTGAAGAGTATAAAATTACTGAGCATACAAGTCCGTTTTTTCATTATGTTCTAGAGGTTTCTCCAAGTGAACAAGCCAATTTTGTAGAAGATATCCATAAAAAATTGAGTAGACTTCCTTCAGAATAAGGATTCTTGGTTAAATTTTGATCAATAAAGTCAGGGGTTCTGGCTTTATTGATTGCATGGAGTTCTATTTATATTGATTTGGGCTTTGTAATAGGTAGTACGTCATAATAACAAGAGCCGATCTTGTAGGGTTTCTGGATAAATATTCAGCTGTGCGTGATAAATAAGAATAAGTAAACGCGAGGTCTCTGATGAAATACAAAAAGCGTCAGAAGTATAAATACACTCTCCATTCTGAAAAAAAGATTGAGACGCACATTTCAGTGAGTCAGGCGTATGACAGCCCTTTTCTTAGTCTGTCCAAACAAGGCGTGTTAACGATTAAAAAGGGCTATGCATGGGATGGAGCGAGTGGGCCAGCGTTAGACACAAAAAACATTATGAAAGCTTCTTTAGTGCATGATGCTCTTTACCAACTCATGAGGGAAGAGGTGTTGCCTCAAAGTGCTCGAAAGCATGCGGATACGTTGTTGAGAGAAACATGTTTAGAAAAAGGAATGTCTAGCTTCAGAGCAACTTATATCTATTATGGCGTCAGAGTTGTCGGTGGCTTCTTTTCTAGACCTGATACTTTGTGTGCTTAATGGGAACATCTTTCCAACGTTTAACTGTTTATTTATACAGTTTAGTTATGTAAGCTCCAAGGTGATACAAAGGAGTAGTACATAATGACAATAAGATATGAAGAGCATGTGCCAAGCCCGAAAGAATACTGTGATATGCGTGTCAAAGCCGGGCTATCACCCAAATCGTTGAAAGCTGCTGAAATTGGTCTACCAAATTCGTTATATGGCGTATCTGTTCGGGATGAAGGAAAGCTCATTGCAATGGGTCGGGTTGTTGGTGACGGGGCGTGTAACTTCGAAATTGTCGACGTTGCCGTTGATTCTGATTATCAAGGTAACGGTTTAGGTAGAAAAGTCATGGAATACATCGACGGTTATCTTTCATCTGTTGCACTTGAAGGCTCTTACGTTTCTATGATTGCTGATGAACCGGTCTTTTACGAAAAGCTTGGATATAGGCTGGTGGCTCCTAAAAGCCAAGGGATGACAAAAAAGTTTAAGCCAAAGGCGTAACACGTATTCAGCTGTGAAGATAAGCACTAGAAAACAGGAGTTTAATTTCCTGTTTTCTATATTAAATTTGTATTTAAGCCACTTCTGGAATTGGTTTGGGTGGCTGCTCTAAATCAGGCTCTTTTTGAACAGTAGGAATCTGTCCCTCACCCACAGCACTGATGTAACAGCCACTAAGTTTAATGGCAAGGTACATATCAGCTCGCAGTAAGATGCCTCCTTCACTGGTGCTGATACCAGTAAGCTCACACCATTGACGAAGACGTCGTTTCCTTCCTGCGAGGATTAAACGTACGCCTCTCTTTTTCAAAGTATTGTGAATATCTGCCAGAGTGGCCATCACACTGAGATCCAAGTGAGTAAAGCTCGATACGGCGTCGATGACAACGCAACTTGCGTCTTTGTGATGCTCTGCCTGCTCTAACACTCTACGTTTAAAGTAAGGAGCATTGAAGTAAGTTAGCGGTGAGTTAAAGCGGTAAATCACCATTCCAGGAATAGGCGAAGCTTTTCCTGAGTCGTCGATGGTCCGAATGGTACCTTTTTCATCCAAGCCAAGTAGCTGATCACTCGGTCGCATGACAATCCGTAAAAATTGAAACAGCCCTAGCAATACCGCCAAAGTGATCCCCGGTATTACACCCACGATCAACACAGAAATAAAAGTAATGATGGCCAGATAAAATGCATCTTTGTCACGAGATTTTAATTTCCAAATTGCTTTAAGATCGAGCAGCGATAGGGACGCAATGATCAATACAACACCAAGTGAAGCGATAGGGATGAACTGCAAAGGCTCGTAAATAAATACCGCAATAATGGCAATGGTGATTGCGGCGACAATCGAAACTAATTGAGATTTACCGCCATTTGCATCATTGACGGCTGTGCGTGAGTCAGCGCCGCTTATCGCGAAACCTTGCGAAAACGCTGAGGCAATGTTGGCAAAACCCAACGCCTGAAACTCTTTATTAGCATCAATATCATAACCGTTTTTAGCAGCGAAACTGCGGGCGGTGAGCATCATGCTAACAAAACTGACAATCGCAAGGTTGAGAGCCGGGACCACTAGTTCACGAACTTCACCTAGCTCAAACTCCGGTGTTTGAAACTGAGGGAAGCCACCTTGAGTGAGTCCGACAACCGATACGCCCATCTCTTGTAAATGGAAAAACCAAACTGACGCAGTAGTTACGAGGATCGCCAGCATGGCAGCAGGCCAAGTTGGTCGGTAGCGTTTGGTGAGCAAATAAACGACAACTGTCACGATACTCAGAGTTACAGTAGGCCAATGAAGATCGGTTAATCGTTGTGGAGCTTCCCATAAACGTTCCAGTAAATAACGTTGCTCGTATTTCAAACCGACTACTTTCGCAAACTGACCAACGATAATTGTGAGAGCAACACCGTTGAGTAGACCCAAAAGAATCGGACGAGAAAGGAAATCTGCAAATACCCCTAGCTTGAAACGACTTGCCAGTACACACCAAATCCCCGTCATCGCTGTCATGGTCATAACCAACTGCCAATGTTTTGTGGGGTCACCTGCGGCAAGTGGTGTCACAACAGCAGCAATCACTGCACAGGTTGCTGCATCGGGTCCGACAATGAGTTGTCGAGATGTGCCCATCATGGCGTAAACCAACATTGGCAGTACACACGAATACAGACCGACAATTGCGGATACACCAGTTAACTGTGCGTAAGCTATGGCAACTGGCAGTGCAACCGCGACAACAGAAAAGGCGGCTCTAAAGTCGTTAACAAACCATTCTTTTTGATAATGCTTAAGCTGAACAAGCCCTGGGAACCACTGTGCGAGTAATATTTTAGCCAACGGATTTACCATATATGTGAGTGAGTTACTTAAAGTATACACCGCTTAGTTGGAACGTCTGTGAGTTAGTTATCACTGGAAATCGGGGGAAAGATTGGAGTGCGTGGCTTTTATTGCGATTGCGCAGGGGCTTCGTGGTGTGAGGTGTTATGAATGCGATTCTGGAAGCAATAAAAAACGGGAGCTGATACTCCCGTTTGTGGTCTCAGATTCTAGAGTTACGCGACACTATCCATCTGAGGGTATAGCGGCTTTGCGGCAAGCAGTTCCGGCTCAAAATCGTCAACGTTGATTGTATCTAGACGATGCTGTTCCGCTTCTCTGAGTAGATCGGCTTCTTCTTGCGTGATAAAGCCTTGCTCTAGCCCTTCCTGAGCAATCATATCCAAACGTAAGAATGGGCGACGCTTACCTTGCGCTTTACATACTTTGTCAAACACAGGTTCAGCTTGAAGAATGACTGACAGCGCCAGCTCAATCTTACCTGCTGCGTTGTGCTCGGTTGGTTCAAGGTATTGACCGCGACCAATGCGTGAGCGCGTTGCACTTGGCGTTTGTAGAATGCGTGCCACTTTACTGTCTAGTTTATCGCTTGGTGCTTTGCGTACGCGACCAAATGGCATGATTAACACGCGTAGCGCACGGCCAATCACTTTGTTCGGGAAGTTTGCTAAGAACTCATCTACTGCCACTTCCGCTTGTTTCAAACTGTCTTGTAGACCCCAGTGTACTAATGGTAAATCTTCGACTGGGCGGCCATCTTGCTCAAAACGTTTCAACGTCGCAGAGCTCAAATATAGCTGGCTTAGAATGTCACCAAGACGCGCTGATAGACGCTCTTTACGCTTCAAAGAGCCACCTAGCACTGCCATTGAGATATCCGATAGCAGAGCAAGGTTTGCACTGTAACGGTTCAATTGTTGGTAGTAACGCTTGGTTGCATCTTTGGTTGGTGATGAAGAGCCCAGACCGTCGCTCAAACCAAACCAGATACTGCGCACTAGGTTACTCATTGTAAAGCTCACGTGACCAGCAAGCGCTTTATCAAATTTCTCGACAGCATTACTTGCTTCAGAATACGCCGCGTTCATTTCTTCAAGAACGTACGGATGGCAACGAATTGCGCCTTGGCCAAAGATGATCATTGAGCGTGTTAGAATGTTAGCACCCTCAACCGTTACCGCGATTGGCGCACCTTGGTAACCACGAGCTAGGAAGTTAGAAGGTCCCATACAGATACCTTTACCGCCTACGATGTCCATTGCATCGATGATGCTTTGCTGGCCGCGGTGCGTACAGTGATACTTCACGATAGCTGAGATTACTGATGGCTTTTCACCTAAATCGATACCCGCAACGGTTAAGTTGCTTGCTGCATCCATCACGTAAGCATTACCACCCAAGCGTGCTAATGGTTCTTCAACTCCTTCCATATGGCCGATCGGCTGTTTGAACTGACGGCGAATACGTGAGTAAGCACCGGTTGCCATTGCCGCAGTTTTGATGCCACCTGTTGAGTTTGAAGGTAGCGTGATACCACGTCCAACCGACAGACACTCAACCAGCATACGCCAACCTTGGCCCGCCATTTTTTCGCCACCGATAATGAAATCGATAGGAACAAAGATGTCTTTACCGCGCGTTGGACCATTTTGGAATGGCACATTGAGTGGGAAGTGTCGGTTACCAATCTCAACACCTTTGACATCAGTTGGGATAAGCGCACAAGTGATGCCAAGATCTTCTTTGTCGCCTAGCAAACCTTCAGGATCGCGAAGTTTAAATGCTAAGCCTAGTACCGTTGCGACTGGCGCTAGGGTGATGTAGCGCTTGTTCCAAGTCAGGCGCATACCCAGTACTTCTTTTCCTTCCCATTCGCCTTTGCAGACCACACCGTAATCTGGAATAGAGCCTGCGTCAGAACCCGCTTCTGGGCTCGTTAAGGCGAAACAAGGGATTTCCTTACCTTCAGCTAAACGCGGTAAGTAATGATTTTTTTGATCTTCAGTACCGTAGTGTTGCAGTAGTTCACCAGGGCCTAAAGAGTTAGGAACACCAACGGTAGACGATAGAACGCCAGAAACACCCGTTAATTTTTGTAGCACCAAAGATTGCGCGTATGCTGAGAATTCCAGACCACCGTACTTTTTCTTAATGATCATGGCGAAGAACTTATGATCTTTCAGGTATTGCCAAACTTCTGGCGGTAAGTCCGCGAGTTCATGGGTCACTTGGAAATCACTCACCATGGCGCACACTTCATTTACAGGGCCGTCTAAAAAGGCTTGTTCTTCCGCACTTAACTTAGGTGCTTGAATTGCGTGTAGCTTTTGCCACTCTGGTTTGCCTTTAAATAGTTCGGCTTCCCACCAGACGGTACCTGCGTCTAACGCTTCTTTTTCGGTTTGAGACATAGCTGGCAGCACTTTCTTGAAAAGCACTAACGCTTTGCGGCTAATTAAAGACTGACGTACGCCAGGAACCGCGAGCACAGCTGCGGCGAGAACGTAAATAGCCCAACCAATAACGCCGACAGTTCCAGCTACTGTAAAAGCTAGCATGGCTGCGGTGAGTAAGCTAATAGATTTCACGAGAGACATGCGGTGGTAGAGCGTAATGCCTAGCACGATCGCCATCGTGATGATTGAGAGCAAGATGTCCATATGTATTTTCCTTTTCAGACTTTATAAGTTTTGTACGTCTGTATGTTAGGTAAGAGGTCTAACCAGTTGGTTTAAGTGTAATCAAAATATTAAGGAAATGTAAAACATAAGATTGGATAAAAAGTGATCTAAGTAGAGTTAAAATTCTAAAGTTGAGATTTGAGTGATGGTTTCATGAGCAAGTTGACAAGTTTATTACCATCACTAATCTAAATCTGTTGGTTCACTATCGACACTAATTCTCGTTTGTGGGTAAACTCAGAGTAATCAAACCCGAGTTCAGGTTTATGAAATGTCTGATACCAAATTGGTATCAGAACAATTTGCTCAGTGAGTCAAGAGCTGACTGAAGCCGAAATAATAAAGAGAACGTCTTATGTACCATGATCTGATTAGAAGTGAATTAAACGAAGCTGCTGAAGTGCTCAACAAATTTTTAAGCGATGACCATAACATTGCGCAAATCGAAGCAGCGGCGAAAATGATTGCTGACTCATTCAAGCAAGATGGTAAAGTATTGTCGTGTGGTAACGGTGGTTCTCACTGTGATTCAATGCACTTTGCCGAAGAGCTAACAGGCCGTTACCGAGAAAATCGTCCTGGCTATGCTGGTATTGCTATTTCAGATCCAAGCCACCTTTCTTGTGTGAGTAATGACTTTGGTTATGACTTCGTGTTTTCACGTTATGTAGAAGCGGTTGGTCGAAAAGGTGACGTACTGTTTGGTCTGTCGACTTCAGGTAACTCAGGTAACATCCTGAAAGCGATTGAAGCAGCACAAGCGAAAGGCATGAAGACGATTGCGCTAACAGGTAAAGATGGCGGCAAAATGGCAGGCCTTGCAGATATTGAAATCCGCGTGCCACACTTTGGTTATGCAGACCGCATTCAGGAAATTCATATTAAGATTATTCATATCATCATTCAGTTGATCGAAAAAGAGATGGAATAATCGTTTACGGCCACCGTTTCGAGCTGTGTTGTTAGGGAGTTTTTTAAACCATGTGTGAATTGCTCGGTATGAGCGCTAATGTTCCAACGGATATTTGTTTCAGTTTTACTGGGCTCATGCAGCGTGGAGGTCGAACCGGCCCACACCGTGACGGATGGGGGATCACCTTCTACGAAGGGAAGGGCTTTCGAACCTTCAAAGATCCCAAGCCAAGTTGTGAGTCTAAAATAGCAGAGTTGGTACAAAATTATCCCATCAAAAGTCGTGCGGTCGTTAGTCATATCCGACAGGCGAATCGTGGTGGTGTTAATTTAGAAAATACTCATCCCTTTACACGTGAGCTGTGGGGTAGGTATTGGACGTTTGCGCATAACGGTCAGCTCTCTGGCTACCAAGACTTGCATACAGGTCGACATCGACCTGTCGGTGAGACAGATAGTGAACTGGCATTTTGCTGGTTATTGAAGCAAATGGAAGATCGATATCCTGAGCCACCAAAGGATATGGAGTCGGTATTCTTATATGTTGCTAAATGTTGTGATGAGCTAAAAGAGAAGGGTGTATTTAACATGCTTCTGAGTGATGGTGAGTATGTAATGACGTATTGCACCAATCATTTGTATTGGATCACAAGACGCGCACCGTTTGGAAAAGCCGCGTTGCTTGATGAAGATGTGGAAATTAACTTCCAAGAAGAAACAACGCCACACGACATCGTTTCTGTGATTGCAACTCAACCTTTGACGGGCAACGAAGCTTGGCAGCGTATGAAACCTGGCGAATACGGCTTGTTTCACCTAGGTGAACTAGTCAAAAATAATGCCTCTGAACTGGTAAATGTGCCGTTTGCGGCGGCTAAGCCGGGCAATCAAGCGCCAACCGAACCGTTAGAGTGATGGTCTCTTACTCTGAATATAAAAATAAAGCTCGCTTAATCGCGAGCTTTATTTTTATGCGTTTTAAACCGAGGGCGGATACGGATGAGCATTCTTACTTTCTAGAGTGCTGGTAGTAGAGTCCTAGTCTCGCTAAGGCTTGCTGTAAAGACGTAACTGATAGAAATTTCTCATAAAACACCTCGTCAGTCTGAACGGTGAAGAACGAACCAGATTCAGAATCTACTTTCCGAGTGTTATGTTACTCAAGTGGTTATGGGATTTTTTAGAATGTTGGGTTTTAGGTTTCTAGTCTCACTACGGCTTTCTTGAATCAAGTTTATAAGTATTAAAACAACCAAGAGCAGCCCTCAGGCTGCTCTTTTGTGCTTGGAGTTTATTATTCAGGGCTACTCATCTGAGGCGTACCCATGTACGCCAAGCTCTGCGCCATCTAAATAGGCTTTACCATCCTTCATGATCAACCGCTCGTCTACCAGCCACTTAGCCACCATAGGGTAGATTCGGTGCTCCTGCGCCTGAACACGTGCCGCAAGTACACTAGCATCATCGTCTTCGAACACAGGAACTTTTGCTTGCAGTATGACAGGGCCACCATCAAGCTCTTCCGTTACAAAGTGCACACTCGTACCATGTTCTTTGTCGCTAGCATCAATTGCTCTCTGGTGTGTGTGTAGCCCAGGATATTTTGGTAGAAGAGAAGGGTGGATATTGATCATCTTACCCATGTAATGAGAAACAAATGCGCTGCTCAGAATGCGCATGTAACCAGCAAGAATAATCACGTCTGGTTGGTATTCATCTATTTGACTCATTAGCTCTGCATCAAAGCTTTCACGCGATCTGAATGCTTTAGGGTCGACAAAGTGACCGTCCACATCAAACTTTTTTGCACGTTCTAAACCCAAAGCATCTGCTTTGTTAGAGAACACGGCTGCCACTCGTGCGTTTGGCATGCTGTCTTCGCAAGCTTCCAAGATAGCTTGCAGGTTACTTCCGTTACCCGAGATGAGGACCACAATGTTTTTTAGGGTATGGTTTTTCATGATGTCGAGAGCGCCTTGGTATTGTAGGTTGGAGTTATGTAGCTTCTAAACTACCTACTAATAGAATGGTTTTTAGTGTTCTAGATAGCAAAATGAGGACCTAGTCATCTAGTGTCCTCATTCTTCTTATCTTTTGAGCTCGATTTGCAAATTATTGGATTTCAACTTGCTCTTCGTTCGCGTTTGCTTGTGCGATTTGACCAATCACCCACGCGTTTTCGCCTTCTTCTTTAAGAAGAGCAACTGCTGCATCTGCCTGGTCTTTCGGTAGTGCGACGATTAGACCTACACCACAGTTGAATGTGCGGTACATTTCGTGTGTGTCGACGTTGCCTTTCTCTTGTAGCCACTTGAAGATAACTGGCCATTCCCAACTGTTACCATCGATAACTGCTTTCGTGCCTTCAGGCAGTACGCGTGGGATGTTTTCCCAGAAACCACCACCAGTGATATGAGAAATCGCATGGATGTCGTGTTTCTCAATCATCTTAAGTGCTGACTTGATGTAAATTGTTGTTGGTTCCAGTAGGTGCTCACCAATAGTGCGGCCTGCTAGCTCTTCGCTCTTATCTGCACCAGATACTTCTAGGATCTTACGGATAAGGGAGTAACCGTTTGAGTGTGGGCCGCTTGAGCCAACAGCGATAAGTGCATCACCAGCAGCGACTTTCGTGCCGTCAATCACGTCTTCTTTTTCTACTACGCCAACACAGAAACCAGCTACGTCGTAGTCTTCGCCTTCATACATGCCCGGCATCTCCGCAGTTTCGCCACCAATTAGGGCACAACCTGCTTGAACACACCCTTCTGCGATACCTGAAACAACATCCGCTGCGGTATCAACGTCTAGTTTGCCTGTTGCGTAGTAATCTAGGAAAAACAGTGGCTCTGCGCCTTGCACGATAAGATCATTTACACACATTGCCACTAGGTCGATGCCAATCGTGTCGTGCTTGTTCATATCCAGTGCTAGGCGAAGTTTTGTGCCAACGCCATCAGTACCAGAAACCAGTACAGGTTGTTTGTATTTAGTTGGCAATTCGCATAGCGCGCCAAAACCACCGATACCACCCATAACTTCAGGGCGACGAGTACGTTTTACCGCACCCTTAATACGATCCACAAGCGCGTTGCCTGCATCAATATCTACACCAGCGTCTTTATAGCTAAGAGAAGAGTTGTTACCACTCACAGGGAAGTCCTCGGTATTAAGTTGGATATGAAAACGGCGCTATTCTAACAGTGCTTAAACATAGATAGCAAACGTTTGCGTCTGTTTTTTTCTTTAGTGATTTATCCTGATATCCCTGTGGAAATCATGTATAATCTGAAGGTTTGTTTAAATATTGCCAACTATAGCCGGAGATGGACATGAAAGTTGTTGAAGTAAAGCACCCTCTAGTAAAACATAAAATTGGTCTAATGAGAGAAGGTGACATCAGCACAAAACGTTTTCGTGAGTTAGCGACTGAGGTCGGTAGCCTACTTACTTACGAAGCAACGTCAGACTTTGAAACAGAAAAAGTGACCATTGATGGTTGGAACGGTCCGGTAGAAGTAGACCAGATTAAAGGTAAAAAAGTAACCGTAGTGCCAATCCTACGTGCAGGTCTAGGCATGATGGATGGAGTTCTTGAGCACATGCCAAGCGCACGTATCAGTGTTGTGGGTATTTACCGTGATGAAGAAACGCTTGAGCCAGTTCCTTACTTCAACAAGCTTGCTTCAAACATCGAGGAGCGTATTGCGCTTGTTGTTGACCCAATGCTTGCAACAGGTGGTTCTATGATTGCTACGATCGATCTCCTAAAAGAGAAAGGTTGTAACCAAATCAAAGTGCTGGTACTTGTTGCTGCACCAGAAGGTATTGAAGCGCTAGAAAAAGCACACCCAGATGTTGAGCTATACACTGCGGCAATCGATGAGAAGCTTAATGACAAAGGCTACATCGTTCCGGGTCTAGGCGATGCAGGTGATAAGATCTTCGGTACTAAGTAATTCTTTGATGTATTACTATGACTGAACAGAAAAAGGCTTGGTGAAAACCAAGCCTTTTTTGTATCTACTGTGCCGTCCTAAATAAGGTTGACACTTTCCACCCCCAAAATTGGAGAGTGTTATGAAATCAACAACTAAAAGAACT
>NZ_JAWOTX010000037.1:0-44270 GCF_033339115.1 Vibrio sp. 947
ACCAGTGACCAGCCTTGTGTGTCACTGTGGTGTTTTTGATTTTACCAATAATATCTCTCGATTTGAAAAAGCCAAAAAAGCCAAGCTTAGGTAAGTATACGCGACGACCTTCAACTTTAAATCGTCCAGTGTATCGAAAACCATTATTGCACCTTGACCGTTTCTTAGTGACGGGCATCCGTTTATTGGGTTGCGTTTTATCAAACGCATCCTTATAGGCTTTATCCAAATCTTTTAGGGTTTGTTGAAGTACGGTGGAATCAACTTCTTTAAGAAAAGTGAAGTGCTTTTTTACTTGGGTAAGATGAAGGCACATGGTTGCATAATTTTCAACGTAGTGACCGCGCTTGAGTCGGTATTGTTGACGTTTTAGGAACAAATTCCAGACAAAACGACACGCGCCTGCCTGCTTCCATAAAGCGGATTGTTGTTCTTCATTAACTTTAAGTCGAAACTTAAATGCACGTAATATCTTCATGTTTTGAATCATAAATGAATAATAAATTCAAATCAATAACACATTGCTACGCAATGTGCGCTATCCATCTCCCCCCTAGAAGGACTGAGTTTTTCGCGCATCTTTGGTAAGGTGACGTTGTGAGTAAAATAATTGTTTTAAAAATTACGGAATCCTCAGATAAGAAACTTATCGGTTCCTTTTGGTTGCTTGATAAAGCTCTAAACCAGGCTAGATGCTTGGCAGCAAACACAGATGAAATTGAAGTTGATTCAATAGTTTCTATTGATGAGCTTGGGAGTTTCGAATATGATGAAATTCCTTTAGAAATTGAACAGATTAATCAAAATACAGGGTTTCATCTGAATGTAAACGTGATGCACAAGGAAACATTGGAAGATGCCATTAATCATCCAGAAAAGTATCCCCAGCTCACAATTCGCGTAAGTGGATATGCTGTAAGGTTTAACTCTTTAACTAGAGATCAGCAACAAGATGTTATCACCCGAACTTTTACAGATAGGATTTAAGAGTTTATGATCCGAACAATAGATCAGGGTTTCACTTAGTTTGGTTTAAAACTAGGTGAAGAAAAATGTTTAAAAAAACGTATATTGTAGTAGATATCAATGGTCATGAGCAGATTGTAAATAATCTTTATGAACTCATTAAATCAATGGGTATCAGAAGGTTTAACTATATGTTTGGTGATCAGTTTGAAAAAATTAGCTGGAATCAAAAGTACAACTTACCTGATGCTGAAAGAGCAAAGTTTGCTTTTGATGATAAAGATGGTTTTTACAGCTCCTGTAATTACAAGATTCTAAATCTCGCAGGAAACGTTATACCAAAAGCTCAAGTGTTGTCTGAGTATATTGAACTCAATCCTAAAGAAATTGATGACCTAATACATCGCTTTTACTTCCGTGTAAGTGGGTTTGCGGCAGAAAAAAGAAGGCGCAAATATGGTAGAGGTAATAGAAAAAAGTCTTTTGCCAGGGTGATGAAAAATCAAGATGACGAATGCTTTGAAGGTGTTCGCATCAAGAAGATTAAGCGTAAGGATAGAGAGCTTCTTCAGGAAATGAAGGACTGGTACACAGACTATGAAAGAAGGCATTCTGAGCGAAACTGGAAAAGGTATCGAAAAACACAATATAAATAATAGATAAGCCTCTTGATAGAGGCTTTTAATGGTAAATAATAATGAAAATAAAAACGTTGAATGAACTCATTCTTGAGAAAAGTTGTTATCCAATAAATACAGCCTACAAAAAATTTTGTATCGAAGAAGATTTTAGTGACAGAGCGATAAATGAAGTCAGAGAATCATATAGAGACCGTCACTGGATGTATCTAGTAGACGGGTTGTTATCCAGTCTTTTTCTGTCTAATCTCAATGTTTTTAAGATGTACCTTGAAGAATTTCAAGGAAGAGAGGTATCAGATAAGGTTAGAACTGAGGTCTATAGAGAAATTCTAGCTGTATCTTTAATGCAGAACAATAAAGAGATAAAACCAGAAGCAATTTCCATATTTAGTGAAACCACTGGAATTTCAGTTAAGGAATTTGTGTTAAAGCATGATCTTACTGTCTATGCAATTAACAATATTGAACGATCTCCACTGCAAGCCTTACTGGATTATTCAAACAATCCATTCTTTGAGGATGTGTGTTTAGCTTATAGACAAAGTGTGGACTTACACGATATTTTTTCTTTTTTAAACTCGCGCCAAGAGACCACCCATATGGCTACTTGGTTATTGAGTGATTTTGATTGTAGGAAATTTATCATTTCGCTTAGTGAAAAAGACTGTGATTTTTACGATAATTGTTCGTACCTCCTACTCTATTTAACTCTATCAAACAAATATCAGTGGAAAACTGATGATATTTCAGATGCAATAAATTATAAGAGTTATGAAAATTTATCACTAATTGATGATTACTTAGTTATTGATGATGAATTAGACTTTTTGAGTATGTTAGCCAATTCATTGATGAATGATATTTATTTGTATTTGTCACCAAGCATGATTGATTATTCTAAGAGTGATGAATACATATTGGAAAAGACTAGCAAGATATTTGAAGAATATTATGATGTTTCTGAAATGCATAAAACATTAAATTTAACGCTTACAATGCTAAATATTAGAAAACGAAAAGCAAGGATTCAATCAATAATTGACTCTTGGCTAAAAGGAAATAACTTCCCGAAAGTGTTCTTAGATCGAATCACTGATTTCGAACAAATAGCAAAGTTTTTAAAAATAATTCATGTAGATTTCGATATCGTAAAATTTCAAGGGCTTGTTAATGAGAACCTAGTGATACCTTCAATCGAGGGTGAAGTAGAATCTCTTTTTTATATCAATGAAAATCAAAGAATTAAGCCTTTAGAAGATGTTGGTTTTTAAGTTTTTAGGTCTGATTAACAGTCAGACCTTGTAAATTGAAATAAATAAAAGGAATAAAAATGTACACTTTAGTAGAGAATTCCCGTGATGTTAGCGAAACTCTGAAGATTTGGTTGGATTCGCTTATACGTATCAAATTGTCAGATAATCAAGAAGCAGAGTTAGATACACAAATAGAAAACCTAACAAAGTCGATTACCTGTAAGCATCATGTTCTGACAGAAAGCAATGAGTTAGGATTTGACGCGAACGTAATCAACCTTATGCTAAAAGAGCGAGAACAAGAAATTCAGAAGAAAAAAGAGAAAAATCTTGAATTATACCAAAAATACAAAGGAATTATGGATGAACTTCCTACGTATATTACTATGCATGAAAATGGTAGCTTAGCTTTTGATGGTCAAGCTCATTCAATACTTGCTCGTCATATAAATGATAAGGATGTTTATTGTAGATATGAGGGGTTTCTTAATAATGAAGAACTATTCGATCTGATCTTAAGTAATTATGAGTTTGTTTCTTGCGATTACTACCCAATAACTGATATGCGTGAATATTCAGGATCTGATGAGTTTGGTTCAAAAGAGTCATGCATACAGAGCTTTAAGGAGAACTCTTATAAATATATTGACTCCTTCTCGTTTTCAACATGCGATCTGCCAGATACTAGAGGGTACGGTCATAGCGTAGAATTTTTATTACGTAGAATATCAGATTCAGTGAGTAAGCCAGGAGAGCAAGGATATTCATCAGAATTGCATCAGTTCAATGATGTAAAATCATCAAAAGCTCTAATTCATAACATGCACACTGGCTACTTTTACTTCAAATATGACGGAGAAGCTAATCCAAAAGAAAATCCAGAGAAGTGGATTACCAATATTGATGCTTTAGATGAAGTTAAAAAATATGACGGAAAAAAAATCTTCCTATTTAATGATTCACACTACGAGTTAATGCTTAAGTTGTTATTGTCTTCTAGCTTAGATGTGACGATTATTGATGAAAAAGATGTGATGGCTTCCAAGCTTATTTCTCAACTTGACTGCTCAGTTCATGTCAATCTTCAGACATCAAACTTTTCTAATATTAACTTTAGCTTAGGCAAATTAATTTTCGGTGAGTTTGTTGAGCAGGTTCCAGACATAAGAAAGTTTATTAAAAAACCACAGATACATGACTATTCACTTCAAGGCATGAGATCGGGAGTTATTTCTAAAAAACTAGTGCATTTATATAACATAAGAGATTACAAAATTCCTGAAATGGTGTCGGTAGTTAAAAGCTACAAAAATTTTCGTGCAGAAGCTATTCATACGAAAGAAGTGACGCTTTGTGATGTTGATGAGAATTTCTCTGTTGTGAAGGATAAGGAAGAGAACTCTCAATCAAGTCACTTTATCTCTTTTAGTAAGAAAGATTAACATTAAAGGCTGCTATGAATAGCAGTCTTTTTTATTACTCTTCAATATTCAGTCATCGTTCGTTAAATAAAACCATCTCAATTAAAATGTCAGCTTGTTTTTGTTTGAAAAACAATCTAATGTCATTTAAAATTGATAAAAAAATTAATAATAAAGAGTTTAGGATGACAAGCTTAGGAATTTTTCTTGCGCTATTTATCGCAACGTGTGGCGCACACATGCAAAATTTAGTTGCAATAAAGAATATTGATGCGCAATTAGGATGGGTTTCATATTGTAAAGTAGCACTAATGTGCTTGCCTATCAGCGTTGTGGTGTCTGTCGGTTTTGCATACTATTACACGAATGGTGTAAAAGCCTTTCCTTATCTTCTTCTTTCATTAGTGGCTTTGGGCAGCTCCATCATTTTTAGCTTCATAATTAATCAATTCATTTTGCATCAAAGAAGTTTTAATCAACTAGAGTTTATTGGTGTGATTTTTATTATATTTGGTGTAGGATTGACTCTTTACTCTAAGTCTTAATTAGGTATAGTATGAACAAGGTTAGATTGGTTACTTCAAACTTAAATAAATTAAAAGAGTTCATAAGGCTATCTGGCGGTCTAGATGTTGATATTCAGCATGGTGCAGACCTTAAAGAAGTGAAGTCAGAGAACTCAATTGAAGTTGCGATTTATAAATCGCTTGAAGCAGGTGAAGGCGCGATAGTCGAAGATACAATCTTAAAAGTTAATGGCGAAGAAATTACGGATATCCGTTACAGACTATCAGAGCTTAGTCAGCTCGCAGATTCAAATGATTGTAAGCTTGAGTGGATTACAACGTTAGCGCTTCATAATGGTTATAGTGTTGCTTTGTATCAAGGAGTTACACACGGAACTTTTAAAGACATTAAGGATGTTCCTAATGACGCATTTGGATTTGATCCTTTCTTTGTTCCAGATGGAGCCAGTAAGACTCTTTATGAACTTGAGAAGGATGGATGCAAAGATGATTTCTCTGCTCGAAAGTATGCCATCCAAAATCTAATCTTAGATAAAAAATTAAAAGAAGTTGAAATTAATAGCATTCCACCTTGGAAAGGTGAGTATCAATCGTGAGGTTTTATGCGCAAAGTATATTTAGTAGGTGGCGCTGTCAGAGATACATTATTAGGTATTGAGCCTAAAGATAGAGATTTCGCAGTAACTGGCGCTAGTGTTGAAGACATGCTCAATGATGGTTTTGTTAATGTGGGCAAAGCCTTTCCAGTTTTTCTCAAAGATGGTTGTGAGTATGCGCTTGCTCGCACTGAGAAGAAATCAGGTACTGGTTATCATGGCTTCATCCCTAGCACTTCTCCAGAAATCTCTATCGAGCAAGATCTCTTTAGACGTGACCTTACTATTAATGCCATTGCGCAAGATTTAGAAACTGGCGAATTAATTGATCCATATGGCGGGAAGAAAGATATCGAGGCTAGATTACTACGCCACGTATCCACGGCATTTACCGAAGATCCGTTAAGGGTACTAAGGGTTGCAAGGTTCCTAGCGAGATATGCGCATCTGGGCTTCACTGTAGCCCCTGAAACGCTATACATGATGAAGAAGGTAGTCAGGTCTGGTGAATTGACAGCAATCTCTCCAGAGCGCATCTGGAGCGAGATTAAGGGGGCATTGGAAACCCAATCTCCGCACAAGTTCTTCCTGGTTCTGAAAAAGGTCGGTGCTTTAAAAGAGATCTTGCCAGAAGTTGATCGATTGTTCGGTGTAAGACAAAGACGCGAGTATCATCCAGAGGTTGATACGGGTATTCACGTTATGATGGCTCTTCAGCAATCTGTAAAGCTAACTACCTGTTCAGTTACTCGATTTGGTGTGCTAGTTCACGATTTAGGTAAGGGGCTAACACCGAAGGATATTCTTCCAAGACATCACATGCACGAGATTAGAGGTGTTCCTTTAGTTGATGAAATTTGTGACAGATTGAGAATTCCAAATAAGTACAGAGCATTTGGTAAAATTGCTTCTGAATTTCATACACACTCTCATGAGGCATTCTTGAGAAGCCCTTCAACATTTATCAAGTTTTTCTATGCTATTGATGCAATCAGAAATCCTAAGAACTTGGAGATGTTGGCTATCTGTGGTGAAGCGGATTCTCGCGGTAGAACTGGATTTGAAGAAGAATCCTACCCGCAAAGAGATTACCTGATGCAGGTGTTAAAGCTGGCGAAAATGGCGGATCTTTCGAAGATTGATAAAAAATCTAAACACGTAGAGCAGCAAGTGTTAGAGGCTAGAGTTAGAGCGATTAAACCTTTTGTGTCAGAACATAAAATCACTCAAAAGAAGAATCAACCTACAGACAGAAAGCCAAAATAGAAAAAACGCTAGAACAATGTTCTAGCGTTTTATTTTAACGAGAAAGCGATGCTGAAGGTTCAGAGGTTCTGTTGTACACTTCTTCAAAGTGATCGACAGTCTTTAGTATTTCTTTGGCTTTATCGTCACTATAATGACCATCACCTTTTGAACCTAAGCCGATTACAAGCTCTCTGATTCCATTAAAGTCACGACACCACTGATTGATGGTTCCGCAGTTTTTATCAAGAAGGTCTAATGGTGCAAAGACATCTTTATGCTGACTAAAGATTTTAACAGCCAAATCTTTACATGTGTCTCTGTTTTTTGAATCAATTGCATCTTGCAAGTAGCGTTCAAATTGAGCGTCAGTTAACCCGTCAACGGTACATAGACCACCTCCATCAGCAGCATTAAGCATAATTGATGGTTTACCTCCTAGCTGCCCTCTAAAGTCAGGGCTTGTTTGGCTCCAAATTAGTTTGATAGCTTTCTGTCTGCTGAGTGATTCTTTAGTAACTTTCATATTTATCTCTCAATGAATTTTTAATTATTATATCACTGCATAGCTTGTTTGGAGTAGCTATTTGAAAATATTTCGCAAACTTTTTTCAGCTACAACCTGTACAGTCAAAACTATCATTATTATACCCAGAGAATAACCATGAGTCATTATAGTGTGTATAATAATAAAAACATTAAACTTATATTTTTATGTGGTAAAATTATTTAAGAATAATATAAAAAAGAATGTCAAAAATGTTAGATCCTAAGTCGATTGAAAATTTAAAAGCCATTTCCTCTGTCAATCCTTCACTATTAGTAAATCATTATTCTGATGACCTAAGGTTATGTGTAACTCTCTATATTGATAAAAAGAATAAATATTCAAACTTTGAAACTATTGGTCAAGTATCTGTTGAACGATCTGATGAAAAGATTGACGGAAAATCAGTATATTTCGTAACTGATACTACAGGAGCTTATCCTGGATTCGGTTCACTGCTATATCAATCACTGATGATTGAGCTTTCTAAGATTGAAGGTGGGGCTTTATTGATTAGCGATAGAGAAAATGTTACTCAAAGCGCGTTAGGTTTATACAAAAAAATGGAATCTTCCAAAGACTTTGATTTCATAGTTATAGATAAATCTTCATCGAATTATTCAGATGAATTTATGTATGAAGATAGTGATAAATCCGCAATTCTAAATAAAGCATATTTCTGGAAAGGTGCTGAATTAGATCTCAAGTACCACGATATATTAATAAGTAATCACAGAAAGAAAAACCTTACATTAGACCAAATGGAATCTATTGTTGAAGATGGAGATCTATTGGGTGAATGGGTAGAGATTAATCTGGATGAACTGATTGAATTAAGAGATAGAGGATTTGATGATCTTAAAAGCTTCAAAATAACCGAACCTGAAATAGAGTACTAAGTTTTGTTAGATTGTAGTGAAATCCTCTCTGTAAAGGGAGGTTTTCGTCAATTAGAAAATTAAATCTTTTCTAAAAATTTGATCATGCTTAACATACCAAATCTGGGTTTAGTGTGATCATTGCTAACAATAATCCAGGTTTCTGTGCTTGGATAAAAATCAATGATATGGTTTTCTTTTCTGATCCGAAAATGGAATTCTGCTAAGCATGTAGGAATGTAACCAGCTTCAGTAACTAATTTTAAGTTTTTGCGTTTCAGGTTTTGTTTGTATAGTGGGTCATATGGACGCACTTCCAATTCTTTATCGCTCATAATTGCAGAGTTTCCTATATCGTATTCTTATACGGTTATATTGGTTTTATTTATTTTATTACTGAGAACAAAAAGATAACTGACTGAATCAATGGAATCTTCCAAATGACTCAATCAATTATCTTTAATTTAACACCAAGAAACTTAAATTGAAAGGGTTGATTCTTTCGACATTTTTGCGTTTCTTTCATTGAATTCGTCTAAGTGGATTTCAATGCAATCACCAGGGAAAGAGATGTATCTTGCGATCATATCTTCAATTCTTAGGTCTTTAGAAAGGATATCTAACACTCCTTCATTTTGCATATCTTCCTCTAATCTATCATCGTAAATACCTGAATTGAATTTACTGTTGTTAGATAGTGTTCTAGCTATGTATTCTGAAGAAATCATCAGCCCAGAGTAGTCACCTACGTAAGCGCCAAGCTTATGCTTAATCTGAAAATCGATATTCTGCAATTGATCTTCAGAGCAATGTTCAGGGTTTTCAACTCTAAATGAGATTTGATATGGGCTAGCATCACTTTCTAAACAAATCCATTTAGAGTATTCTTCATCGCCTAATTTCATAACAGATTTAGCAATGATGTCTTGGATCTCTTCTGATCGTACATCATCCTTTATCTTTAGTTTGATGTCTGACTGGATAACATCAGCTTGATTGACGATATCATCTGGACTTAAACCAAACTCTTCATAGTCAATTTTACCATCGCGAAGATTAAGGATGCTAAGCGGTTCACCGCTAATGTACATCGTATCAGAGACCTTATCCCCTTTGACTAATCTGACCTGATAGTCAGTTGGGTTTACAATGCTTCCAGCCTTTCTGTCTTGCTTAACTTCAATAACTACTCCATCACTAAGCTCAATATTGGCAATATCATAGTTATTCATGAGTGTTATTGGTGTAGGGAGTTCGTCTTTTACTGCTTCATATTTCCCAATCACCTCTTCAAAGGTTTTTCCACTGCAAATAAGTCCATACTCATTTTTGCTTTTGTAATAATGAACTTCATATAAAGGAACACCATTTTCTGAATAGCAATTGCAAAAAACATTTGGATTGTCTGGAGACATCAAAACATTGTAGTAATCGCTTTTATCTTTTGCTTTCAAATCAACAAGAGCGAAATACGTTGCTGTGTCAAAATCATCAGATTCACTGGTCTCTATCCAGTTTCCGAAAAAATCGTTTTTTACGCATAGAAAAGTCATATTGTTTAGGCGTTCGCCCGACTGAATTTGCTTAGCATCAAACAGGTTATTCAGTCTATTCAATACCGCAGAATCTTCTTTAGCCTTGATAAATGCTTCAGCAATAACACTCACCGTAGCCTTATTTACCCCATAAGTCACACCATTTACTGTGAAGGTCGATTCAGCTTCATTTATTTCAAATGGATTATTTATAAGGTTCTTGTTTTGTTCGATAATTTCAAAATTATTCATTTTTTAAGCTCATTTTGTTTTTTATTATTTTATCAAACAATTGGTTTTCAATGAACAAAATTAATCAAATTAATAATTAACATAGTGATTGTTAAAAAATTGGTGTTCTTACCTAATAGTTTAACATTTCCTATAATGATCATTTTTTTTAGATTAGATCTTGTACAACAGACTTTCCTTGATATAATTCGCAGATAAAAATCATTAGTCAATAAAAAAGTCAAGGAATATTAATGAGTAAAAGAATAATAGCGTTAGCGATAGCATCGATAGTATCTTCAGCCACTGTACAGGCTGAAGACCAGAACTTTACTGCCTCGCTTGAGATTATGGCTCCCATTTCGATTCAGGTCGTTAGAAACCTTGAGTTCGAATCTACCTTTGTTGGTCACAATGAACCAATTGTCACATCGCCAAATTCTGCTAAAGCCGCTGTTTTTGCCGCGCAGGGTGCAGCAGGGTGGGAAGCTAGAGGTTATGTTGTTCAAAACAATATCATCATGACAACAGGTAACGGACAAAATCATACGTTAATGATCCCAGTAGATAGATTCTCCTATGGTGGTGATATGGACTACAACGGTAGAACACAATTCGACCATTTAGGTAAAATTGACAATCTAAGGGTTGGTGCTACGGCGCATGTTACAAATCATAACGTGAAAGGTTTCTACCAAGGCACTGCCACTTTTAGGCTTTGCTACCTTTAAAAAACGTCCTTGATACAAGGACGTTAAACATCAATCTTGTCCTTCCATTATTGACCTGCATCAATTTTGACTCGTTTCTTTGGTTATATAATTCATTTTTATTAATAAATTAAATGAACAAAGAAATGAATAACTATCAATACCATATATACCCATCAATGAAGTGTTCGCTTTCATGTCAGCACTGCTTTATTGATAAGAGCTTGATAAATTCAAAGGAAACTATGACCGAGGATCAATTTAAGATCGTCGCTGATAAGTTTTCCAGTCATTTCAAGGATGCAGAAGCTCAGTTTGCTGAGATTACAATTATTGGTGGAGAGCCTACTTTAATCCCCAGTGATTTCTATCATGAGGTAATTCCATACCTAAGACAGCGTTTCGAAGAAACAGGTAAGGGTTTTATGGTCTCGATAGTAACCAACTTACTTCACCTTCCAAATCTAGAAAGGATGAGGGACTTATTCGACTTGGTGGTTACGAGTTATGAACCAGCTAGATTTACATCAGCCAATATGGTCGCAAGCATTGACCGTAAAAAAGAAACGTGGGAAAAGAATCTAAATATCTACCTAGAATCAGGTAAGCCTCTGTCCATCTCTTTGGCTACAACACAAGATGTCATCGACGCAGGAACAGATTTACTAGATAAGTTCCTAGATAAAGGCATTAAGTTTATTCAGCTAAACACGATAGTACCAGAAGGAAAAATCATCGAGAATGAATTCGGTAACGAATTCTATGAAAGCCATGTATCAGTTAGAACTGATGACTTATCGATCCCTCTAAGAAACAGAAGAAAAATCGTAATCGAAAACGCAAAAATCATACCTGACTTTAAGAGTGAATCTGAATATCTGATCGCTGTTACAGAATGGCTCTATGCAAAGCGAATGTCTGGGATTGATGTGAATGTCTATCCAGTAAACAGCTTTATTAGTGGTGTTGTAAACAACCATGAGATTGACGATATCTCTTGTTGTATTAACAAGGGTATGAATGTCCGATTTGATGGAGCTGTAACGGGGTGTGCCTCAGAGATAGGGAGTAAGAATATGCTCAGCTATGGAAATATCTATAAAGACAATGTTCAAGATATCGCTAACTCTGAAGCTAAGGAAATGCATAGTTCTATGGGAAGTCGTCTTGATAAAGAGTGTCGAAAGTGTGAGTTTTTAAATAACTGTTATGGCTCTTGTATGTTGAGAGCTAGATTCTGGAATGCGAAAGGTGATAAAGCCAATTGTCATGGTCTTAAACCATTTATGGAGTACATCAGAACCCATCAAAAACGTCTAATGGTGCTTTTAAATGATGAACACTAATCAAGATATCAAAATTGCACAATACTATTTTTATCCAACTATGAATTGCTCTTTATCATGCAACCATTGCTTTATTGAGGAAGCGATGCGCCATGATAAAACAAGCATGACTGTAGATCAGTTTAAAGTCGTCGTGGATAAATACGCGGAACATTTCATAAAATCGAACATTCAGAATGCTGAAATGACCATTATGGGGGGCGAGCCGACACTGGTTGATGCTGAATTTTACCAAGAGGTTATCCCTTACATTCGCAAAAAATTTGATTTTGAAAAGACAGGAAAGTACGCCTTCATTACGCTGATGACCAATTTTATGCATCTTTCTAAGCTTGAAAAAATCGCTGATTTATTTGACTTTATCGCCACCAGCTATGAGCCAAACAGATTCGATGAAAGAAAGCTTAAGGTTTGGGAACAAAACATAAAAGATTGGGTTGGTCGCGGTAAGCGTGTTGTATTGTCTTTCACAACTACGCCTGACGTTATAGATAAAGGCGTTGAGCTTTTTGATTATTTCTATGAACTTGGAATCAGGAACTTTCAGATTAACAACGCGGTGCCAGGTGGTAGCTATCTTGAGAATTCCATGTCCAAATATGATTATGAAGCTTATCTTTCCGATAAAAACTCTGAACATCTAAAATTTTCGAGAAAAAGGAAGCGGTACAGCATTTCAAAAAACATGCATATGGGGTTTCAGGCTGAGTCTGACTACTATGTTCTGATTACAGAATGGCTTCTAAACAAATCCAAAGAAGATATGTTGTTACGGGTGGATCCTATTCATGGAATGATAGCAGACCTTCTTCATAACCAAGAGCTAGGGGATATAGCCTGCGGTTCTGGTAAGGGGTTCTCAACAAGAACTGATGGATTAGTTACGGGCTGCGCCGCTGAAATTGGTAATTCGACCCCTCTTTCTTTTGGAAATATTTTCGAAGACAGTATTGTTGATATAGAAAATTCACCAGTTAGAACTCAGCAGCTTTTTGCTAATGAGCGCCTACCTAAAACATGTATAGCTTGTGAATTTGTTGATAATTGCAAAGGTGGATGTCAGCAACGTGCAAGGTTATGGGATCCAAAAAGTGGCATAGAATGTCACGGATTAAAGTCGTATCTTAGCTACATAAAAAGAAATAGTGAAAAATTAAAGCGGATTTCCGATGAACGTTAACGATCTAAAATATGAAAAAATCCTAAAAGGCACACAGCGATATGAGTATCTTTCTAAAGCAGTACCTTACGGTGGTCATTTGGAGGCTACTAAATTAAGACCGCCACTTTATGAAGTTAAACCTGATGTGCTAATCGTATCAGACGATTTCGAGTTGCTATTGTGCGCTTTGCTTAAGTATTTAAAAAAGGGTAAGTCAGTATACTTTCATCCAGTGATTCGGGATGGTTTTTTGTCACAAAATAATGAAAGGCTTTGCTCATTGATGAGCCAGTTATTCAGCATAAGCAACGATGTGAGGACTCACTCACTTATGCTTCCTCCAAATGCTTCACTCTTTAAAGTAGAAAACGAGTTGTTAGGTGAGGTTTCAACGCACTACACACAGTTGTTTGATTATGGTGACTCAGAGAAGTCAGCCTTAAAGGATCCTAGAGTAGTGCATTACATGCATTTCATAAGCCTCATGTTTAGACAAGAAAAAATGATTTGGTTCAATGAGCTGCCTGGTTCATGGATTAGTCCGTTATGGTCTAAAAGAATAATCACACCGAAATTAACTCATTGGATCGTAAATGATGAAAAGTAGTACTTATACAATTCAGTTTAGAATGACAAAAAAATGCAATGCTGAGTGTTCGTATTGTATAGCCCCGCACTATTCAAATAGTAGAATGAGCGTGGATGACTTCAAGCGTTCGATTGACTTTTTAGTGAATACTTACTTACCTGCAATAGGTTCAAAATCGGGAGACTACATAGACTTAGAGTATGTTGGAGGTGAGATTTCGCTCCTTCCTAGTCAGATGTTTTTAAGCTGTATTGATTACGCCAGGGCGGTCTTTGAAGGTTCGGGATACAATTTTAAAGACGGTGCGCAAAGTAATTTTGTGGGGAATACAGAGAGGCTAAAGGAACTATGGAATAAGTTTGATGGAAGAATGACTACATCAGTAGACCACTTCACTGATCAGAGAAGATTTAAAGGGACTTCAGAGAATTATAGGAAAAGGTTTAAAGTTAATGTAGTTGATGTTTGTAAAAGCATTCCAGCAGGTTCGGTATACGTACTCGATTTGAATGGTCTGGATAATGCCGTAAAGGAGGCAAAAAAAGCTTTAAGTGAAGGTTACGCTATTGGTCTCTATCCAGCATATGAAGCGAACAATCCAGTTGATATTGCTCCCCTTGATAAAATGGCAAAGGCGCTGATAGAAATAATGGATGAATGGGTTCTTAACTATGACACCCCAATAGAACCTCTTGGTCACATTCTCAGAATGGTTTTAGAGGAAGACGAGAAACTGTGCGGTACAGGAGATTCTTGCCCTTTTGCTTATGGTTGTTCATCAAAATCGATATGCGTTGAACCAAATGGTGATATGTATGTTTGCATGGATATGGCGGAAACAAAACGTCATAAGCTTGGTAATGCAGTTGAGGGAGTCGCTGACTTCAAGCTGGTTCGAAAGCTTGCTAAACGAGGCATTAAGTCAAATTCAAAATGTATTGATTGCAAATACCGAAACTACTGCAAAGGTGGTTGTATGAATCATGCCATGATCAAGGGCGATGAGTATTCAGAAAGTTACTTTTGCGAAGTTTGGTTTGCGCTATTCGAACACTGTGAAAAATTAATTATTGCTCATGGAAAAGACAAGCTAAAAAAATGGTTTATGAGCCAAGATAAGGCAAAGTTCTATTGTTAGTAATTATACATAAATAAAGACAAAAGTAATTGACGGAGTTGCATTCATATGCCAGAATCATTAAAAATTTAATGTGATTTTGGAGTGAATATGGAGCTGTTAGCAAAACCTGAGTTGCTTGAGAGTATGCTGGTGGAGCATGGGGAATCCCTATCTCAAATCGACAGAGAAAACATCAAAGAGCTTATTAAAAAGGCTAAAACTTTAAGTCAATACCAGAAAGATATTGATGCCAAAGACTATTCAAAGTCTTTTGTGTTCATGAAGATTACTCCGAAGAAGGTTGAGCCTATGTATATGTATGGCTCACATGTTCCTAGTGACACAATTAATGAAATCTCAGTATGTTTTGCTAAAGGGAAGGATGGTAAGTGGGTTCCTGATGAGGATAATGTAATCCTTAGAGTCGCAATTTCTGAACGCGGTCTTTCAGATATGACTTTTGACCGTGAGAAGTATAAGGGTGAACCTGCAAACATCATTGAATTAAATGGTGTACCCCTACCTAAATATGAACCAAAGCAAACAGCAAGTGGTGAGTATTTTAAACGACTCAATGATAAGCATAGCAATATCAAAAAAGAAATCGAAGAAGCTCTTGAAGAGGCAGAGCGTATCAACAGTTCTACTTGCCTTTTAAACAAAAAAGATAAAGAGAAACTGCAATGGTTTGCAAGAACAGTATATGGCTATTCCACTGATGATCATGCTTTTGATTTTGAAATTATTGCAGAAAAGTTAGAGACGAATGCGCATCATGTTCGAACAGAAATTGCTAGTTCTATCAGTAGTTCGCTTTCAAGTGTTGTAGAGCATAAAGCTATCGCTTATGCAGATGACAACTCGTCTTCCTTTGATTCTCCATTAGCCTGTTACTACGAGTTAAATGCTCGAACAGAAAAAATTGAGTCCCTGTTAAGACTGGTAGAGAAAAGCAGAGACGTAGATTACATTGCTCAAGCTAGCAGATTGTTCGATAAACACAGTCAGAAAAAGAATCTTCGCGGTGTTAACCAGGCAATGGTAAAAATCAACAATCCATCTGGTAGTCCACACTTTTTCTTCGGGGATTCTCGAATTGTTCAAGACTACTTTACTTTCACTTGTTCGTTCTCTAGCTACTCCACTGATAGTTATGGCGACCTGTACTACGAAGCTGAAACTGATATTTTGACTTTGAGTATGACTCGATACCAAATGATGGAACTGCTTCAATCATCACTTGGTGGCAACTGGGTTAAAGGCACGTTAACACGATTCCTTGGTGAAGGACTGTCGCTAGAATTAAAGAAAGCGCCGAAGATGATCGAGGAACCTCATAAGATTGAGATTCCTGAATCTTCAGAAACCTTGATGAAACTTGCTGCTGAGTTAGATTCATTATTGAGTAATTCTTCCAAGTCTAAGAAGCATAAAGAAGCGATTTTGAAGAAGGTTATGGAGATCAGCGACCTTTTTGAAGTTGAGTCTAAAGACCGCAGAGAGCGCTTTGATGTTACTGCTCAAACCGTATTTAATGACTACGCTCAAATTACATCTGAGAAGATTAATGACGTACTCCTAAGGTTTGGTGAGCGCTTGGAAGATAAGTCAAAAGGTTCATTGTCACAGCTCTTGATGCTTATCAACAAAAAGAACTAACAATTAAAAAAGAAAAGGGGGCTGAAACAGCTCCCTTTTTATTGGATGAGAATAAATCTTTTAGGTATTTAAAGCGCATGTGTGAGCTTTTTGCATCTAAGAAAATCCAGACAGCTCATCAATGATTAAAATTCAGAATTCGCAGCTCGCATATGAGCTAAATCGAAATGATCTGGAATGAACGGGTCATGTGTGCTCTCTTTAACAATAATCTTCGAAAAATCAGACTAGGCTTGAGAATACTCGCTTAATCTCTCCGACCTTTGGTACATTGGCGAGGCGGATCATTGGCAGAACTCCATCACGAACTTGTTCAAGACCTTTACTATGGACAAGTCTATTGTCACTAGCTTGTTCCTTCACATACTCTTTAGTAGCAATCTCGCGATGAAATCTATTATGCCAACCACCATATTTATTAGGCTTACCATCTAGGAAGTGCTTTGGAGTGCATCCTGAGCATATCATCTCATTGTTTACAAATTCCTCTCCAAAGTACTTTTGCAAGTTTTTTCGCGTGTGGTACATGCATGTAGCAGTATTTTCGATTGAATGGCATCGATCACAGATAAAGGTAGGCATTAAAATTCTCGTTTTTTATTATACATTAAAAAGCACTATACCATTATTTTTTATTAGTTAAAATAAATTTGACGACTTAAATATAGAACATATAATGATATCAAATTAATTGACTAATAAATTTAAGAATATGAAAAATAAAATATTGCCCATATTGGCAGGTATGGCACTAACTGCAAGCTGCGCACAAGCTAGTGAGTGGGAATCGTTTATAAATAGCGATGATGTATACATAAAATTTGGCGGTTGGTCAAAACATGTAACTGAATCATTTGATAAGTATGAGTACAATGAAAGTCATAATGGTATTGGTTTAGAGTGGACGTTTTTTAAGTCGGAAAACAAAAAACATAACTTGAGCCTTGGTTACTTCCATATGAAAGATTCTTTTGATATGGATAACAAACAGGGTGGAATTATATACACGTACAAGCCAGATACAGGTTATTATATTCTCGATAACATCAACTACAATTTAGCTTTGATGGTGATGGAGCGAGGATGGATACATCGTTCTAAACCATATTATAATAATTACTACTTTACTACAGAAGTAGACCCTGTAGCTTTACCGTATCTGACCTATAACATCACTGATTACTTGAATGTAGATATCATGTATATCCCTCAGTTTAATGAAGCCATGCCTAAGTCTACGTATTTCATACGTGGTGGATTCAAGCTCAATAAGATAAATGACTGGTTATAAAAATGAATCAAGAAATAGAAAGAAAGTTTAGGCTTACTAAAGAACAAGCAGATGAGTTTCTAAAAAGATACTCCAACAAATTAAGTGCCAGTTTTGAAATTGCTCAATTTTACTTGGTCAACAAAGAGAAACAGAGGTTGACTGTTGGGGTTGATGGTTGGGAAGTTTCTGTTAATGATGTCAAAATAATGATTCCACTTCTCGATGGTGAGATTGCAAAAATAAATGAGTTGAAACTAAGTGAAGAAGGTAATCTTATTGATTTCCCTGGATCTTCTTGCCGATTCAGGTTTAAGTGGGATGTTGAAATAAAAGAAGTTAAAAAAATATTCACTTTTAAAATAGACTCAGAAGGTAAGCTTTTCGAATTTGAGTATGAAATATCAGATGATGAAAAAACGGATATTGAATCTCTCTGCTCAGAAATAAATTCAAAGATTAGTAAGGTAAGACAGGTTTATTCTGTTGGTTCATTAAATTATGAGTTAGATTTATTTCATAACTTGGATATTATTATTGTAGAGATCGAATTCAAATGCCAGGATGATGCAAACAATTTCGTCCCTGACTTTGAGTACGACTATGAGGCAACCAATGTTAGATCTTTATCAAACCTTCAGTTATCACTCATAATTGAAAATGCAATTGAGTCAAAACAATCTTAAAGGGTAATGTGTGGATTACAAATTCAAATACACTAAAGAGAATGGATTTAAACAAGTTGAAATTGCACCTAGTGTTCATAACGAAAATTTCATTCATAGAAAGATAATGTGGTGTGATAGATATGAATACTTCCTGAATGAAGATACTGGTGTGTTCGCTATGATTAGACTGGCTAACCTACCTGCAAAGCTGTTTGTAACCATTGCCTATCCAGTATCGCTGTTACTTCATGGCTTGAGCAACTTCAAATCAGTGAATAAGGAGCTGTATGAGATTTGGAATCAAAAAGAAACAGGCACCTTTTCTGTTGATGAATCTTATAGAAGTCAGCAAGGTTGGAATGATTTAATGGATCTGATTACATAATGAAAAGCCAGTTATCTGGCTTTTATTTCATTAAACAAAAGGAATGAATCTTTTCCAGATGACTTTATCAGTATCCCATCTGAGTCATCATAGTAATATGTAACCCCATCTACACTGCATGAAATGCCTGATTCGATTAAGCGTTCAGTCAATGAATGCCTGTAAGATAGAATAGTTTTAGCCATGAATTGGGGCTTATCTAACTCTTTGACTTTGCTTATGCATAGCTGCTTATATTCTTCTGCGTATACAACGGTTTCAGCATTGTATAGTCGTATGAATGAGTGATCTTCAGCCGAAGCGATACCCGTTGAGAGGGAAAGAAGAAATAGAATTTTATTCATGATAATAAATCCATTTATTTTTAATGGTAAATGAATTTAATCAAAATGAAAAGACCGCCAATATGCTTTGACGGTCTATCGCACTTTATATCGAATTAACTGAATTACAGGAATTTCGCGATCTTAGGCGTACCTGTTAGACGGTTAACGATAGGAACAAAAATCTTGTTTAGCTTTTTAGCTTCATCATCTGAAATAAAATCAGGAAAATCTTTGATAAAGTTAGGTGCATCTTTTACGAAGATCTCGTGGTTATTTTCACCTTTAAAAAGCAAGAACTTGGCATCACCTGCTTCTTTTACGTTCACAGAAAGCTTTCCGTAAACATCACCTGCTTGGAAAGAACGTACAAAATGAGTGTCGTTGCTGTTGCCTTTATCAACTAGAGTGCCTAGAGATTTTGTTTTTTCATTCAGAATTTTAACTAAAGACATTAAGTATCCTTTTTAGATTTATTCATTAATTGATTCATCGTCATTATAACAATAAAGGTTGGAGAGTAAAGTGTTTTTTTATCATGAATAAAAACTTTTAAAGGGGAGAAAAGCAGCAATCGAGAATGAGCCTCATAGAGGCTCTGTTAGTCATGTTTAAGCTGGATGCCTATCGAGGACAATAGCTGATCGGTTTTAGCAAGGTCTTTGCCATGACCATTTATCATTAAGCTGTGTATCGGATACTGATCTCTTGGTATCAATCCGCACATTATAGAAGCTAGCGTTTTATGGTTGTCTGTTAACTTTCTCAACTTAGTTTCAGAGTCAGTTTCTAACGCTGCCTTAATTGGCTTTGTGCAGCTCATATTAAGATGTTCGTTACTTAGTGTATGTGCCAAGGTGTTTGCTTCGGATTCTGTTTTTGCATATCCGTGATTTATTAGAATTTCTGTTAACGTGCTCATATGTGCTTTGAGTAGTTTGGAAACGCGGTGGAGTATAGCATATAGGAATTATAGTTGAAGAAAGATTTTATACAGAATCGCTTGCATATCCTACACCTTAGTGCAATAATTGCATTAAGGTTATATTAGGAATTTTGTTATGAAATCAGAAGTAGTTAGTGAACATAAAGTCTCGGGTGGCTTTCTTAGTGTCTTCAGTCTTTCACTAAAAACACCTAAAATTAATGATGTCGGTCACATCGTTCAAACACGCGAAGTTGTGCGACAATCCAGCTCAGTATTCGTTTTACCATATGATCCAAAATCAGGTGACTTCTTAGCGGTTCTACAGCATCGAGCTGGCGCGATTGATGAAGAAAGCACATTAGTGATTGAACCTGTCGCAGGTCGAATTGATAAAGACTTAACGCCTTCGTCAATTGCAGTTGCTGAATTAGAAGAAGAGGCGGGTCTCAAATGTGAAGTATGTGACCTAGTGTATCTTGGAGATATGCTATTAAGCCCTGGTGCTTCAACTGAGAAGGGAAGCTTTTATTTAATGCCATGTGACCTCTTTGATATCCAATCAGAAACTAAGCATGGGTTAGAGGAAGAAGGAGAAGATATCTTGTTGCTTAAGTTAAACCTGAATAGCGATGAGTATGGTTATTTACCTTCTTTGCCATTGGGGTTTCTAACATCGCAAGCCAAGATTAGAGTATAGGAATCTCAGAAACTCATTTATTAATCGACATCTTTGGTGTCGATTTTTTATTACCATTAACGAAATTTAATTTTGTTTGGCAAAATTTTCTTAGATGTTATAATTTCCGTGAAATTTAATAATAAAAAACGGAATAATAATATGAAAGAATTAAAACTAATTGAAAAATCAGATAAGTGTGTTTCTAAGGTTAGAGATTATATTGCAGATAAGTTCGGGGTAATACTTACTCTGGAGCAAATAACTACAATATACGATCAGCCCGTCAAATTTTGGGAAGAAGTTGATTCTTTAGAAAAGCTTGAAAGAAACAAGCTAAGTATTAAAGCTCAAGGTTACATCCATCACTATTTCTGGACTCGTCTAACAGGTACTCTTGCCCCTCATAGCATGAGAAGTGAGGATTTTGAAAAGATAAAATCCATCACCAGCGGGTATGATTGGGAGACCAAACTTCACAATTATGAAAAGGTTATTAATGAGCGATTTAAATCATCATTTTAAACATTAAAGCCAGAATTATGTTCTGGCTTTATTTACTTTTAATCTGAGAGGTGTATAATAAAAATAAATTCGGAGGGTTAGAAATGAAAGAAAAACTTAATAGCGCGTCTCGATATCTAAATCCAGGTCTAGTTAATCGACTTATGTCGAGCAACATTGAAGCAACTGTCCTTAATGACGGTACAGTACTTGTTTGCGGTAGTGAGTTTAGCCTTTCCGAAAATAGCACTTTCAAACAAGGAGATGTTCTGATTGTCTCTTTAGAAAAAGATATTGTTGCAGAACTCAAGTCAGAGAAAGAAGCCCAAAAAGAACTTAGAGTCCGTGAAGCCGAAGAAGCTAAAGCGAAAATTAAAAAAGAGTCATGCAAGTACATTTCAGAAGAAAAGCTCATTATTGATGGGTTTATTTCGAACTCACCAAGCACTAAAGATATCCTTGAGATTTTAGAGAGCAAGCTTGAAACCTTCCGTGTTAAAACCAAATTATGTAACAACTCCAGAGCATCAGGAATCGATTACGATCTGAAATATGCCTTAATTCTTGCTAGCAAAGAGGTCGTTGAATATTTGCTTGAGCGAGTAATCAAGCTAAATCCTGAAGACTTTGAAAAGTATTACGCATACAGTCCAAATGAGAATGTTGGTTCTGGTGGTAAGTATCACTTAGCCTTGACTAAACCACTAAAAATTGGTCGCTTAAAACGAGAATCTGGACAAATTATTTGTAGTCCAAATAAAGAATTTTGGGGGCTGGATTTGAGAGATGACAAGGAAATTGATCTTGCAGTCTGCAAAAAGTGTCTTGAAACGGCTATTAAATTAAGTGGCTGGAACTAGGTAGTTAGTTTGAAGTTCGAAAGGGATTATGAAGCAATCCCTTTTGTCGTTACAGTCATTGAATAATTAACAATCAAGGTGCTTAAGTAGTTAAATTGAAGGTTGGATCATAATTCTTAAGCATCTTGAACATCATGTTCTTTTCCTTACCTACATAGAACTCCTGATCAATATAGTTCATAGGCTCTGTTTGTCGCGCCTTTGTACTCATAAGTACATTATCTGCCTCAGTAGTCGTTCTAGGAAGCTCTGTGCAAGCCAAAGCTATCTCAGTTTGACCAGATGTGCTCAGAATGTATTCAACCATATCCTGCTTCCGTTTAGAGAGATCAGAATTACTAAGAACAGTAATATGCCGAACAACATTCTCTTCCATCAATATGTCTAGATGCATCAGTGAATTCTCAGTGATAAAAATGGCTTGAGTTGTAACGTCAAACAATCCAAGATTTGTGTTAACGCCATGCCTAAGGTGAGGCATGATTATCTCAGCCAAGATCATTCTTTCTAGTTCTTGCAGAGTCTGAGTTTGCCAGCGAAGAATGAATCTTTCTACGAAGTGCTTTGTTAGCTCTATCCCCATATCAATCGATATTCTTCTCTTAAATGTGCCTTTTGAAAGTGGATAAAATGCTTTTTCGAAATACATCCTACCTTTCTCAGCGTGGACTAATACAGAAAACAAGACATTCCCATAATGCTTAGTTTTATCTGTAATGGTAGTGTAGTGATGATTATAGTCAGAGCCGTTTTTCTTTAACCAGTTAGAAAAATGCGCGGGGCTTTTAGAGGTAATGAGGGTTTTATTTATATAGGTAAGATTGGCAGCAATTTCATTGTGCCAGGTAGCCCATAATTCCTTAGCTATATCTTCCGTAATCTTCATTTTGCACACTCAACAAGAAACTGGACTCTATGTTACACATAAAGACCAGAATTTCATATGCTTAGAGTGTGTGCGGTGCTACATTTTACCGATGGTGTATGCAGGGGTTTTCTCAAATCCCCAATAAAACCTGTTAGAAGCCAATTCGCCATTAACATATCGTGCGGTGCAGAAGGAATCATTCGGTTTTAAAGATACGAGTACATCATCACACCAACAGAACACTGTTCCTTCTTCTAGCATTCCTAGTTTTTGCTCAATAGTTTCAGATTTCTCGAATTCGATTTCAGGATCGTTTTCTAAGATAGCTGATGAAATTGCAGCAGACACAAAGTTAATTTGCTCAGAATAAGGGCTATTAGCACCAATGTGTAAGTTTAAAAAAATATGAAGCAAGGTATTTAATGACTTAGCATCTTCATTAAGCTCATCAAAGTTCAAAGAGTCAACCACTTGAATATGAGTATTTGCAGCCTCAAGATCGATACAAGCGGATTGGATTAGCCCTTTGATTTGTTGCTTAGTAGGAATCATGTTCTTCATCATTATCGACCATCTTATAGGTTAGAGGAAAGTAGCAATTCAGCAGCATTATAAGCGATGTACTGAATTTGTTCATCATCGAATCGGTTTTTGTAAATTCGACAAGCTTCGCGTTGAAACTGATTTACATAATCATCGATAAAACCATTTGAACGATTGTTTGAGTCAACATTGAATTTATCACAAGAAAAAGAACTTTTACTAATTACTGCCAAAGTTTGACCTTTAGATAGATTAGTTCTTGATGCTTTTAGAAACTTATGCAGCTCTTGTTTAGATACTGTGCGAAATTCCTCTGCTAGAACCTTGTTCTCTGCAAGTAAGATTTCTTCTTCAGTAATAGATCTTGGCTTTAAGTGCTTGCCGAGAAGCAAGTCATTAGCAGAATAGCTTGAGCTATTGCTCTCATAAACATGTGTTCTTTGTTCAAAAGGAAGGTCTTGACGTACAGACGCGCTCAAATGAGAAAAAAAGATTGAGCTGAAAATAACTGCACAGGCTGTTAGTAACCATCCAATTGTTCTTTGTTCTTTTTGAATTTCGTTACGCATCTTAATCCTAAACCTTTTCTTTGTTTTTTCATAATTATACATAGATAAATCAGAAAGTAAAGCTTATTTGCTAATCGCGAAATTAATAATTAAACAATCTGGAGATTATTGTTGAAACGTTGCAACGAAAAATTATAAAATTATTAATGATTAAATAATAGGAATAAATAAAATGATTAAAAAATTAACTGTTTTGGCGTTGATATCAATTTCTTCTACTGCATTTGCAGGAAATCTAGATCCTAACTCTGCTGTATTTGGAACTGGTGTCGTTTATCGAGTAGTTGATGGCGATACAATGATAGTAACAGCCGACAGTCGAGGTGTTTACGATCAGCTCAAAGGCGCTGCAACAAAAAATAAAGAGAAAAAGCACTTTAATGATAAATATGGTAGTTTTAAAGTTCGAATAGGAAACATTAACACACCTGAGTCAGTACATAGAAACCAAGCAAAAAATACCGTTGAAGGTAAGTACGCTTCTGATTATGTGAAGAAGAACTGGGAAAAACAAGAAGTAAGTTTTGTATGTTGGGACTTTGGACACTACGGTCGTCCTATCTGCTCTCTGAGCAGTAACGGGATTGATCTGGGCGCTGATCTTATTGAAAAGGGTTACTCAACCTACGAGTACAAATGGGGAAAACACCCATTCTTGCATAGCATGTATATGAAAAAAATGATGGAAAAGTAAAACTATGACCCCTCTACGAGGGGTTTTTATTGCTCTTATTATTTCTACGTGGTTAAATATTATATGTAAATATATTGTAAATATTATCAAATAAATATCAATATAAAATCAATAACATATAATAAATTGGGAAATTATAATGAAGCAAATTAAAACAGGTATAAAAACTGGAGATAAGAAAAAGCATGATGGGGAAGAGCCGCAACTACGCAGGATCGCTATCGATATCCCTAGCTCTTCTGGAAGTAGTGTTAGAGTAAGCTTAGTAGAAATCACTTTAGTATTAACTATTATAGTAGTAATGGTTTTAATGGCTCTTTCTATGGCTTCAGATCTAAAAACTGCCCACAACGAGATTACTTCTAATAGTTATACTGATTTACTGCATAAGGGGCATCCTATAGCGCCTCAAGAAACAGATATTAATTACACAAATCATTATCGAGTTTACACATTTAGAGATCAAACAGAGTGCTTTAATGTAAACAAAGAAAAGTACAGATCTACAGGTAAGACAAGAAGTGTTTTTTACACTCAATTCCATGCTAGTTGCGATACTATAATGAATAGGATTTATGACTTTCATTATAAATACAACAAAGATAAAGCTCGGATTTTTGGGTTAAGTGTTTTTAAGGGAACTGGTGTCGAACGATACTATCCAGTCTATAAAAATGAAAAAGGTGAATTAGTATACCTTGGTGGTATTCCAGCTACGTATGACTTCATCGAAGTTTCAAATGACAAGAATAGTCTTGGTTACAATATAGATATGTTCAATGAATCATACAAAATGGTTGGTGTTCAATGACAAAAAAATTGAACGGTAAAATAACAGTGTCTAAGCCTCAAAAAATAATTCTTGTATCCTTAATAATATTTCTTGGTGTGCTAATAAATTGTTATGAAATCAAAATAGATGAAAGTCATCAAAACAGGAAAGAACCCGATGAAAACTATCTTGTCGTAGCAAAGCCAAACAGTAGAACTGGGTATAAAGGTATAGACAGGTACAGGGTTTACACTTATGCATCGAAGGAAGATTGTGAAGCTGCTAATTCCAAAACATACTCAACTTACCGTCAATTTCGACTATCCTGCGATGAGATTAAGCAGAAAGCTGACTTATTCCATAACAAATTTGGCAATCGTGGTAATAACGTAGTTGGATTCAGTATTTTTAAATCGAATTATCTAGAGAGGTATTTCCCGATTTATGAAAGTGACGAAGGAGATCTGATTTATCTTGGGGGGCTACCAGCCACATATGACTTTATTGAAGTGTCGAAGGGTGTAACAAACGACCTTGGATACGACATCAACACGTTTAACAACGTATATGCAATAAATGGTGTTGAATGAATGTATAAGCCCGTTACGAAAACGGGCTTTTCTCTCTATGGTTGTAATGACACAGACCTATCTTTTATCTCTCTTAGTTTCAGGTCATCAACAATATTGACTCTTGTTGGTTTTTCATAACCAAGAAGTTTGGAGTGTTCATCAGTATAACCAAATGGTCCAGGCATCAAACCATTAATATGGTCATTTGTGTTTTGGTATAAATCTAAATTTTCAAATGCTAACAACATCGCGTCATTTAAGTGATCCCAGTTCTCTGATTTAAAACCACTATATGATAGCTCAGATCTAAAGAAGCCTAGTGATGTAAATGCCTTTTGAACAATCCTGTCTGTTCGTTCAGGTTTACTACGTTCTTTAGCAATCCTTTTCTTTAGCGAGTCCAGTGTTATCTCTCTATCTTCGTCATATGCATAGGGCATGATAAAGTGTGCATGGAAATCACATAGAATAGACTTCTCCGTAAAAGAAGTAGAAATGATTGAGCTATTTTTTTGATTAATTGCTTCTTGAAGTGTAACCATATGAGATGAAGGCAACACAACTGTTAAAGATGAGTAATAAGTTCCTCCAAATGGTCTTGTTCTATACTCATCGTATTTTTCATTTGGCTCATTATCCAAAATCTCTATATCAACACCATTTTCTTTAAGCTCTTCAATTACAGATATTAAATCATTATGTGTCATTTCATGATTTGGGTACATTGAAATAGCCAGATCATAAAAACCTTTACCGCCTTTATCTGCGAACAGCTTAACTGATTTGTTATACTCATCAATTGACTTTTTAACTTCGTCTTCAAAGCTGCTATACGGAATTTTTGTTGCCTTTATCTGTTCGCTTATTGTGTCAATAACTTTTTGGTTAGATACAATGCTATTGCTAATATGATCGGTTAACAATTTAGAAAGTTTAGATTTATTTTCGATTTCATTTTGAAGTGCAGTTTGTTGTTGCTTGAGAACAAATAGAGCTTTTTCGTCATCGGTAGTATTTGTTTTCTCTTTCGTGTTTAAAAGATGACTATATATTGCCCTAATTTTCTTTCTCAATGTTGGAGTTTTCATTATTTTATTCCTATTGTTTTTCTTGATTATATCATAAAAAATAGAACCATTAAGTTTTTAAATGTGGGATTGCGTGTTATAATTTAAGAATTAAATACTGCTAAGAGATAAAAATAATGAAAAAAGTTGTAGGTGGTAAATTCATTCTTAATGATGTTACTGAGAAGGTTATTGAATTTCCTGAAACCAGAGATGGTAACATCAAAATCACTTTCGGAGGTCATGAAGATGGGTTCGTAGAGTCTATCCCTCTTACATCTTTCGAAGAGCAAACTGGTTACTACATTCAGGGATTGGAACCAGAGATGAAGGTATCGCCAGAATCGCTTATTAAGAGCTTCGTAAACGAAGCATTGCGCAATGATTTCTATGAACCTCAGTATGACCCTAAATCGGGTATCGTTGCTGCTGGTGTCTGTAAGTTCGCAAACCATCGAGATGTAAATATGGAAGCTTGGTTTGCTATTCATGACAATTCTTCTCGTCCTTTGTATGACCATGAGGGTGTCTACACTATCCACGTATCTAAAAGTGATGGTAGTAAGACCATTAACGACAAAATCCATGTTAAACATGTTGTAGAACTTGATGACGCGCTTAATCAGGCTATGGAAAAGCTCAAGTCTTATGTTGTGAATAAAGTACAGATCTTGAATCCAGGGATGTTTCAAAAAGACGCTGACCGTGAATATTCAGAAGATGGTTATCCTAAGCTTAAGGCGGGTGAAACGCTGTCAGATTACTTTAAGCAATTAGAAGCACCTGGTGGCATTGTGATCAATTCAAAAGGGAAGTACCAAGCGTTCCATAGTTACGATAGCATGAATAAGAACACGGTTAGTGGTCGTACTCTTAGTTATGAAACGAAAGACTATAAAACCCTGAAAGGTGCTGTTAAATACCTAGCCTCACATCATTTTGATGAAAATGGTTTGGTGACAGACTTTATCGATGCTGAGTTAGAAGAATCCTTTAAAGAAGAAATCATGCGTTTTGGTGGTTTAAGCACTTCAAGTGACTGTTGGGGTGACGGGATGTTAAGAGATTACGATTGCGGAAAAATCTTTATCCATCCAGCGGAAAGTCGTTTTGTAGATAATTTCGGGTATAAAGCAGACATTAAGTTTGTGTTTACAGATGAGAAAACAGGTAAAACTTACACCGAGACGTGTCCAATTAGTGATAGATGGCGTGACAATGGTGGTGGTTTTGCTCGTCATTTTACTCCTCTTTACTTGGGTAGGGAGTCAGCGTTGAGAAGCGGTGAGATTACTTTTGATGACGATAATCGTACAGTTGCAGAAAAGATGGAGTACCACGTAGAGCGCGTTAAATTCCATGAGGAAAGAGCTGATTACTCTCAATCAAGAATCAAGGAGTATGAAGCTAAAGCTGACTCTGACTGTAACTACGCTAGATTCCTTAAAATGGAACTCGAAAAGGTTGAATCAATCAATAAGCTTATTGATGCGCACAAGGCATCATACAAAGAACTCAAAGAGAGCAATGAGAAAGATCTGACAATTTGATAATCTTACCTTCCTTACCTTCTGATTTGGTATGGAAGGTAGGTATAACTAATAGAATGATCTTCCTCTGCTCCCCCTAAAGAACCAGCCAGCGTTTATCGGTAGCTCATCTGGAGAATATGACCATTGATAGTTTATAAAACTTTCATCATTGTCATACTCTAGTTCATGAGTGACAAAGAAATTACCTTGAAGTGCGTCACAGTGTACACAACCATTAGACATATATTCGCCCCCCACTGTTTTGCTGTAACGCATTTTTACTGTGCCGATACCACATTTCCATAAAATGCGCTCGGAAATGTGGTTTGCAATCCACTTAGCTACGAGATCATTGGTAAATGGTAATGTCTCGATGAAATTGTCTTGCGAAGTATATATATCTAATGAAGTGATGATATTGATAGGCTTTCGACATCGCCAACAGTCATGCTCTGTGTAACATATGCGAGTGTTCAAAAAATCATTTTTCTTGGGCAGCCATGCTAAATGACCAGATAGCATACCAATTACAAAGTCTTGAATGGGAGTATCGTATCTTGTAACAACAAATTCATCATCTTTGTGCCTGAAACTAAAGTAAGGTAGAAGATAAGATTCAACAAAGTCACTACGATAGTATTCTCTTTTACCTTTAAGTCTAAATAACCATGCACAACGAACACCTGATTTGGTATATTTCTCAGTTCTTCGTAAGTATTCATCAATTGTCTGATGCGACCACTGAACTTCAAAGGCTAATTTAGAGCTTCCTTTCTGACAATAAACATCAGCAATCCATTTTTCGCCATCGGGAGTATAACCTTCATGCTCAGTTATAACGTCCCATCCACATTGCTTTGCAACTTTAGCAATCAGAAACTTAAGATGTATATGCTCTTTTGTTTCAGGGTTTGAATCACAGTCTCCACGCCTAGCGTGAGCAAAGTATTGTGTCCCGAGTTTACTTGTTTTAGGTACGGCTTTCATTTGACAGCATGGCATTATTAGAGACTGGTTTTTATATGTCTCTTTTAGTGAAGCCCAGCCTTCATAATCATAGTTAAATGATTGGATATCATTGTCATTCAAAGTAGCTCGTAATGGCATAGGTGGCTCCATTTCAAAATGATATGATGTTTAGATTAATCCATAATTGAATAAATATTATTGTAAAAAATAAGTTAGATCACAGTATATTTTAAAAGTCTCTTGAAATTGTGCTAGTTATCTACACTACCATAACATGAAGGAGGGCAATTACACTCTATCTTGTTTAAAACATGAAGTGAAGCCTCCACGAGGGAGGCTTTTAGGTCTTTAACTCTTCCTAGCTGACCAGACCAGAAAGGCATACAGATTAGATCTGTATGTGAACAGTAGGTCGCACATAGAGCTTTAGCTCACTACATCGTGATAGACGATGCAGACCGCATAATCGGTTATGTGCTGAGTGAGCTTCAGTGAGCGCCTATCAAGATTTGAACTTGTTAACCCCTCCAAAATGGGGATAGCCGCTATGATGCTCTATTGCACCGATAATTTTAAACTCAAGGCTTAAGCCTTTCAGATAGAGAAGTATTACTACTGTCTCGCTTGTAACAAGCAAAAGTTTATATCGGCAGCAAAATTTGGAGCGTATAAAGGGGTTCGAACCCTCGACACCTGACTTGGAAGGACAGTGCTCTACCAACTGAGCTATATACGCATTTGGATGCGGAAGGCAGGATTCGAACCTGCGAACTCCATCATGATGGCGTTAAGCCTCTAACTTCAACCGCACTGATTTTAGAACCAGGGCAGGAAATCCTGCCAAGGTCTAAGAAAAACTCTACGGTTACTATTCTACCGAAAAGTCACCTGCAATCTCAGCCCCTAATGTCCAGTCACATCCTGTCAATCTCCAGCGGCTTTGCGACCTTCATTGACTAAACAGGTAGTGACGCAATTAAAAATTGCTGACCTTATCCGCTATGCCTCCAACTCGGATTTTATCCCATACACAAAAGCTTAAGTTGGATTCCAGCTCCGTGATGAAAGAATAGTGTTCTCTCAGCGGGTAGAAGAAATAATATCAACAATAAAAAGTATGTGCAACTATTTTTTATGTGTTTTATTAATTCTTCGTTTTTTACATTTGTAGCTCATGAAGCAGCTTATAAGCAGCATCAACTATGTCATTTTCACCCAGAGTCGGTTCATCAGTACCTACGATTTGCTCTAACAACGCAATTACTGAAAGATATCCCTCAGATTCAATACATTCAGCCATAGGAGCATTGAAGTGCAGCGTAAACCAGGTATCAATGCATTTCATTGAACTTTTCTTTGGGATGGACAAGATATCTTGACCAATTCGGCTCTCATGAGCATATAGCTGGTCTGATTCAATCAGACCAACCAACATTGCCATTGAAAGGTGCGAAGCTCCTGAAACCTCGACCTCATGGCTTTCGCTTCTTAATAGCCACTTCATAGCTATTAACCACGCTCTAGGAGGCGGATCAGCTCAATGATGCCGTTGTTCGCACGGCTAATGTAGTTAGCCATACCTAGTGAGTGGTTTGCAGTCACGCCGAATGGTGAACCATTCAGGACAACAGGCCAGTAGCGAGTTTTCTGTGTATCTTCAAGATCTCGAATGATCTGCTTCATGCTGGCTACAGCGTTTTTATCTTTCAGAACCGTACCGAAATCGTCTTCTACTGCGTATAGAAGTTGAATTAGCGCCCATGAAGCACCGCGAGTTTCCCAATACACATCATCAATTTCCAGCCAAGGGGTTTTAGCTACAACCTTCTGATCACTGTAAGTAGATTGTACAGCAGCTTTGTCATTAGAAAGGTCAGTATTAAAACGTTCCTGTTCTACTGATGCCGATAGTCGTTGGCTGTAACTACCAAGTGAGTTTGATACCAAATCTAACCATGCACGAAGGTTATCAGCACGAGCATAGAACTGAGCATTTTTATCTTTTGGTTCAGAGATGCGAGAAAGGTAATCACCTAGAGCATTAGAAGCTTTCTTGTATTGATCTTCTGATGATGGGAACCACCAGCTAGTCGGAGAATAGCTGATCGAAGAAAACGCTTCTGATAGTTTTTTGTCTTTCAGATCTTGCGATTGAGAACGGCTGAACTCTTTTTCAAGAGTAAGAACAGAGTCCTTTACCATTCCGATCACGCCTTCTTCCCAGTTCGGCATGTTATCGAATACCTTTGCCTTAACAAGAAGATCGTTCGATGTAAAACCGCCAGTTTTATTGAGAAGTGTTTCGATCAACTGAATGTTAGTAGCAGTGAATGCGTCACCAACCACTTGATCTGAGTTCTTAATTTGCTGAATTTTAAGAATTTCTTTTGTTTGTTTTATGTCTGGTGTGTTGCTTATCACATGTACATAACCAGTAACCGCTATGACAGATGCAGCTATAGCAGACAGGATAAGTTTACTTTTATAAGACTTTTTTGGTTGAGTCATTAAATGATCCTTTAATTTAATTAATTGTGTGTACTATTTTGATTTAGTTGTTATGGATCTTATACACTTCAATTTAAAAGTAAAGTAAAAATTCAAAATTAAGAAAAAGAAAAGGGATCGATGTTCATCAGCTATGCTGATGTTTTATTTGGTTAATTGAGATTGATTGTTTGCTCCCTGCCTTTGAGTAAGAAGGGATGAGTTTTGTGAGGAAGAGTTGTGTTGAATTAGGGGCGGTTTTCGAGTACTCATTCAAACCCTTGTCTTACCGCCGTGACGTTAGCCTCTATGAGGATTTTAAGTCAAGTTACGTTGTGGGTAACTTGAACTGTCTTTAATAATACAAATAAAAATTGAAAAGTCAATAGTTATGTGGTTATATTATACAAAATTACAAGAGGTTAATATGAAAAAAATATTCACTAGATTTGGTTTGGCTTACCTTGCCTTCCCTGCATTAGGGATACTTGGATTCGGCTTTTACGCAATCTTTCAGCAAAAGCTATTACTGGATTTCGTCATCTATCTAATTGCTACTGCAATTATTACTTCTATTGCATTAGTAATTTTTGAAAAGAAGAGAATAAGAGCAAACGAAAGCAGGTTAGGTGAAGCAGTTGAAACAGATCTTAATGGGCTTGAACCATCCAGCAATTGGAACCAAGTAGAGCTAGATGCTTGGATAGAAGCCAATCAATTGATTGATACCTATCTTGAGAAAGAGCCATCAATTGAGGGTATTAAGGCAAACACACTCTCAATTGTTACTTTGATAGCTAACCGTTGTTCCAACTCAAGATTCAATGGTGAACTTGCCTTTACCGCGCCAGAATTTCTGATCATGTTAGAAGAGGTATCTAAAAAATACCGAGAGCATCTTCTCGAAAACATACCTTTCGTTGATAACGTGAAAGTTTCGACTCTGAAAACTTGTTATGATCATAAAGATACGGCAAATATTCTATGGAATATTTATCGCGCATATCGAGTAACGACTCCTACAGGTTTGATTTCAGAACTGAGAGGAATGATTACCTCTGAAATCTACGATAAGTTTAATGATGATTTGCGAGTTCATTTACTTAAAGTTCTATATCAGGAAGTCGCGACAGTAGCGATTGATCTCTATGGTAAAAAATACGATTCCAAATTGTATACTTCAGTAAGCGAAACAAGTAAGAAAGATAAAGAGTCAATTAGCAAGTTCAAAATTGAACCTATTAGAGTTTCAGTTGTAGGTGAGATTAGCTCTGGAAAGTCCAGTATTATTAATGGATTATTAGGAAAGGTAATGTCGGAAGTGTCGGTCTTACCTACGACTGATAAGTTTACAGCCTATCAATACAAAAACAATGAAGTAGATTTTACTTTGGTTGATAGTCAAGGTATTGATGGAAGTGAAAATCAATTTGAATTAACGCTTAAAGAAATTTCAAAAAGCGACATTGTAATATTTGCTGTTAAAGCAAATAAGCCTTCTAAAAACAATGATATTGAATTGATCAGTAGAGTGCATAAGTATTACGAAGCGAACCCTAAAAAGAAAAAACCTGTATGCATTATGGCAATCACACATGCCGACATGGTTAAGGGAAATGAAGATGCTGCACTTGAATACAATAAGTCTGTTTTTGAGAGTTTGAGCGTTATTGATGAATATTGCTTAGTACAATCATCAGAAACAGGGTATGAAGAACTGAAGTTACGTTTCATAGAAGGGTGCGACCAGTCATTACATGTTCAATTCAATCGTAGACGATTTGACACATCAACCATTGAATCAATGAAAAGTGAAGCTAAACGGTTGAAAAACGCACTGGTTAAATCATTAAAAATTGTAATAAAGTAGAAGCGAAACATGATTATTTACTACAAACACAGTGAGAGAAAGCCATCTGATGGTGATCTAAAAATCATGGCTAATGGAGACATGTTCATCCGTGGTCAATCTTATGCTAGACGGAATGGTCATATCATTGGGGCAATTGCAAACAGTTTTACTTGGTATCCTTTCCATAAAGAAGAAGAGTCATTTGAACCATACTCTGTCTCTAGAGATAGAGAAGAGTACAAGAAGAAAGGTTTGCAAATTTACAGCACGAACTCAAAGCGCAAAAAAGAAAAGCATAAACACTTGAGACTAAATCTTCATTTAGAAGAAGATCGTAAAAAATACATGGAAATCTTCAATTGCACAGAGATTAGTGAAGGTATTGATTCTGTTGTTCTTTCAATAAAATGCTAGTCAATAAGTTATAGGGAATAGAATAGAAATGAGAAGATTAGATTTATCGGATTTGGAATCAAACTTAACACGTTTTTACCAGGAAAAGCTTAATGAAGCGATACTTGAGAAATTCCCTGAAGCGAAAGAGATTGAATTTCCAGTAGTTCTTTTTTCTGAGTTTAGCAAAAGTTATAAGACAGCAAGATTTTTTGTAAGTGTATTCCCAGTAGATGGTGTTAAATATCAAGTAATGCTTGCAGAGTCATATTCATTTACTGTTGATTGTTTAAGAAGCCTAGAGACCTACGAGGATGTTGAAAAGCATGTGATCTGCTACATCAATATTGATATCGAGTTTATTGAGAGAATCAAAATAGAAGCTCAAAAAATGGGCTTTCAAATTGCTTAAAGTATAGCTTATGAGTTATAAAAAAGGAGTCATCATGACTCCTTTTATTATGTAGGTGCTACATGCTAAGTGTAGAATCTCTATCTCGGTGGATGGTTTTTGCATTGCATAGAACAAAGTCTTTCATAAGATTAGAAACTGATGCTCCAATGATAGGATCGGTTTCATGTGTTTTCATTGGGATGTTGATACTTGGGAACAATAAGTTTTCGTATTGTTGATGTGACCAGCCTTTAATAGCTGTATCAAAATCACCCTTCAGAACGCACTCAAGCCTTGCAATTGCATTAGAGGTGGTTGACTTGACTTTATCCGTGTTAATCCCTGTCTCTGCTTCTAGAGATTTATAATCGATATCTCTTAGATAGCTTAAAAGTCTACCAGCTTCTTTTTGCGCATAGAGCTTTTGAGATGAAACAGATAATTTAGGTTGATACGGGTATGATGATTGTAGAGTGTAAGGAATATTTAACTGATCTACTGACATTGTGGAGTTAAGATCGCTTCCGACAACTTCTAGAATATCCTTACCATTAATGACACTGTAGTACTCATCTTTTCCTAGCATTACAAGGTGATTTGCTAACCTGTTTGTATGAGCGATATCTAAGATATCGTACTCATCATTAAGATGATCCATAAGCTCGCGTACTAGCTTTCTTGCTCGTAAATTAAAACCATGCATCTCTGGATCTGACATTGATTTTTCAATGAGATACCCTTCATGTCCAAGGTTGCTCTTACTTTTATCTTCAATAGAATTAATTACATTCCAGAATTGGGATTCTGAGAAGGAATTAGCTTTCTCATACAAGCTTAAGTCATGCTCAGGAATTTGAATGTTGTATTGGCTTTCCGTTTCTGTAAGGCTCAAAATCTCTTGTCTTTCTGGAATGATAACTTTCTCTGAATCGATATCGAATACAGCAGTAAGATTTTCACCAGTTTGTCTATCAGTGATAGTCATAATGGCTTCTGCAAGTTCATGTGCGAAGAATTCAGATGGTAAACACTCATCTTTATCGAAAAGATGTTGTAAATGAGGAACATTGAAGTCTGTAATCTCATAATATTCCGTTGCAGGTCTATTAAAACCAAACTTTACTTTTTCATTTTCTTTGAAGATTTTAATGGTTAGTTCTTGATCGTATTTACCAAGGAAGTTGCTAAAAACAGTATCTCCGTTTTTCTCAACCGCCAAAATTGAATCTTTTAATCTTGCATAAGATAAAATTGGTGCTCTCATGTGAATTCCCTTGAGTTTATATTTTTCTTATTATATCACAGCGTTTTTATACAACAAATAAAAACCCCGCTTAACAGCGGGGTTGATGCGATGTCCTCAGAACCAACTTCTTATCTCTTCTGCTTCTTCAGGGGTTAACCTAATATGTGACGGTTTTTTGCCGTTATATATTTCACTTACTCGGTTAAGTTCTTTTTCCCACTTTTCTTTCGTCTCTTGATCTTGGATTTTGCTTGTATCAAGGCTCGCTTTTCCTGATGCTATGATCAGTGCCATCATAGAAGGTAATTCAAATCGTCCAGTAAGGTACTTTACTTCTTTTCCTTCTATAGGTAAAAACTTCATCTCAGAGTTCATTAGTTTGTTTAGATAAATATCGGCTGCTTCTTGGTATTTGCCGATAGAAGCAAGGTTATATACTAAGTTCTCATCATAAACTTGTTTCTGAACTTCGATTTTGGCGATATATAAGGTAATAAAATCACCCAACTTGAGATTGTTGGCACTGGTTTTTTCAATAAATTCTTTATTATCCTCAATCAATTGGTAGCGTCTTTGTGCTAATTTACCAATTGCTCTAATGGTTTCATCCTCATGGTTTTTTGAATAATAAATCATTCCATCTATCGCATTAATAAAAAGTAGTCCGTTTTTATCATAGGCTTCAAGCGCGAAAAAGAAGTCACTTTCTTTTAGTGCTGCGCTACCAGGTTTATATGTAAGTTCTTTATTATTAATTGATATTGTCCTCTCGTACTTTGATTTATCGAACATTTCATCTATTACAGAGTTATTGATTGAAAATACAACTAATAAAATCAAAGTGTATGATGTTGCAGATGAGAAAATTGCCTTTTTCCAATCAATCTTTGGCTTTTCGTTAAATATGATTGATAGAAATATAGCTATTGTGAGCAAACCTAACATCATAGTCATATAAAATTTCATTTCTGAAAAATGGCTACTTGTAAATTCATCCTGATTAATTATATTTTCAGAAAAGTCAGGGGTGAATGGAAGCATAAAGATTAGAGACGGGATTATCATTCCAAAGATAACTGAATATGGTATTTTTTTAGTATCTTCATCTTCTTTCTCTACAGGCTTAACAAAAATTAAGTTCAAAAATAAATATGAGAGCAAAAGAGATATTGAGGTGTTAAATAAATCGTCCTTGAAACCATAGTGGCTACCAAATTCGAATAATTTTGAAAACTCGGAAAGAGTTACAAAACTGTAGCTTAAACTAAATGCAAAGAAAATAACTGAGAACATACAAAATAAAAATGAAGCTATATCAATTAAAATCAACACATACTCATTCTTAACTTTTATTCTCACTAAATTCAATGTTTCTACAAACTTTTTCTCGAAATTGAAAATTTTATCTGTATATTTATCATAAGATTTTATGATTTTTGAAATTGAAATAGATATCATTACCGAAGGAAAGAAATATAAATGTGAAAAAATATCGCTTGGACGGGCATTTATTTTATCAAATATTTCATCTTCAAACATATTTAGAGCACTAACCCAATTTAATGCAAAGACTCCCATAATAAGAAGTATATATGCAAAAAACCTAGATGATGAAGGATGCTTAGGTTTATCAATGCGATTTAAAAACGCTATTATTTTAGATTTGTTCATTCTTAGCACTACTATTTATTTAAATGTAAATGGTTCTATTTTATTCAGTTTATTAATTTCTTTAGAGATATCAGTTAACACAATTTGTGATTTGCAATTATTAATAATGTATTGTGAGATTTTTCTTTCAAACTCTACTCCAGCAACTTTAGATACATCATCAATAATCACCAAAGAGCACTGTTCTGATTTGTGTATCGCAACGAAGAAATCAATAAGCATAATCTGACTCTCCGTTAGAGCAAAGTTAGCGCTGAACGTTTTTCCTTCCCTTTTAACCTTAATGGTAGCATTGCCCCATTCTTCTTGTGTAAAGAGGCAAAGATTCAAGCCGAGATCGCGAAAGTACTTATTTAACTGTTCTGTGAGTTGATGTTGATGGATGTATTTCGCATTATTGCTAAGTATGTAAGAGTTATCACTACGAGCAGAATGCGTTTGGTAAGCAGGGCTGCTGAAATATACATTTTCGTTAAAATCACAAAACCTTAGGAAAATTTCAGTGACCTTTGAATTGCGATCTAATACGGAATTAGATTTTACATAACGAACAACGCTGATAGTCTGGTTAGTCTCAAGATTTCTGCGTAATGTCTCAGCTCCAGGCAGGTTAATCTCTGCAATATGACTATCTCTACGATCAATCCTAGTCATGACTTCGCCGTTTATATGAAACTCTTCCCAAACAACACCATTTTTATTTGTTTTACCGTAACCATAGTAGACCTGACACCCATCAATATCATACTCAAATCGAAACTCAGCCAAACCTTGATCTGAGTAAATGTTGATGTATGGAATCTCTCTGCCATTCATTGGTCTATTATTCTCATACATAGACAGATGGTTGATAGGATCTAGCATTGCAAGACAAAGGCTTGTCTTACCAGAACCAGGACATCCATTGATTACAGAAAGTTCAAGGTCATCACTTTTCGTAGTATCGAATTTAAGCAGACCCTGAATCCCCATAAAGTTTCTAACAGAAATACTTTTTAGCATAATAATTATCCTTAAATAGTAGTAGGGATACCGCTTTTGATGCAGGCTTCTCGGTGGTTAGTGGAAAAAGAAAGCTCTTTTGGTAATCGCATGAAATGCGTAAAATAATCTGCATCCCAATCAGAAGAAATTGGACTTGTAACGGCTGGTGGTTCACCAGCTTCTAGTCTGAAAAATAAACAATCACCATAATCCTCATCCCATTCTGATACAGGGAGAAAGACCTTGTCGGTATCCCATATAGCTTGTTCTTTATGAGGGAGTAGTGACTCAAATTGCTCAGTGGTTAACAGTGTCGAGATGTTATGCGGACAAGTCTCAAAATATTCTTTATCAAGAGGCATTAGTGCGCCTTCATTAATATCAATATTGAACCCATGCTCTACACAATATTCAAAGAAAGATTTGTTCTCGCCTGAAGATAAGATTCGGTCAATGTCAGCTAATGAGTGATGTGTTTCGCCAGAGTAATTTGCTTTGTTTACAAGCATGGAATACGCAGTGCTAAGACGACGAATCCTGTTATCATCTTCGGACTCAAGGCTAAACACAATCATCAAGTTAATTAGTTTTTCATTTAATTCTTTAATGTTCATGGTGTTGACTTTAATTATTTCAATTTTCTGATGAATTGATGGCGATGACCGCCTTTTTTCTTAGACATACCAGGGTAGGTATTTCCGTAATCTAAATCTACTTTCTTAGGCTGTAGATTAAAGTTAGGTGGTCTACATAGATCTCTTTTTAGCTTTAATAACTCATGCTCTAGTGGATCGCGGCATTCAATATTTCGCAAAGAGAAGATGGATAGCTCATCTGTGTCTTTATAAAACTCAACATCATGTGCCTTAATGCCTTCATGACTCAACTTAACGACATCTTCTGAATGGGCTAAAACGATAGAGTTAGAAAATCTCTCACTACTTAAAATGGCTTTAACCGTATGAGCACTTACGTGAGAGTCTAAACCAACATAGAATGCAATTCTCGGTTCAGAATCGGAGTCCTTTTCACTCTCAATTGATTTAGCATTAATTCTATCAAGAAGTGATTTTTCTTCTTCTTTTGCACTTGATTCTAAAGACATGAACAGCCCTTTTAATTTATTTTTAATTACATTTATTATACATAATAAAAAGTAATGGTCAATTAAAAAAGGCTTTGTTTGATAGTGGCTTACTACCTTTAATTGAATCGAGATAGGCAGTGTGGATTGATATGTTTAGTTTCTTCACCTAGTGGTTGAAGTAGAGCAGAGTGAACTTTCATTTTATAGAAGTTTTCACAATTATTTGTAACCAACATGCTGATTGTTCCACTTCTCTTGCTGGTAACTTTACCCATGTAAAACTTGCCATCATGCTTAACCTGGAACAAGCTTCCTTTCTTGATTGAGCCTTCTTGAATCAGAGCTGACGGGAAAGTGATAGAGACTTCATTAATATCAAGATCAGACAATATAAGTGCGTATCCAATTTTACCTTGTATGAATTCAGAACCGTCATAACTAAGTATTCCACTAACCGTTTTTCGGTTTGTGTTAAGAACTTTAAATGTTCCGATTCTGTCTTCAATGATCACCTTGTAGAATGAACCTTTAGAGATATTTTCCTGTGAATAGGTTTTAGCTGGAATATTGCTTGTATCCTGAATCTCAAGCGATCTGAATAATGGATCTAGCATAAGCTGATCATAAACTTTCTTATCAAGACCTTTTTGTCTCAGTTCTTCTAGAATTGAGATAAAAACAGCGCCATGAACATTGTTCCGCTTGCGATTTGGGTCATAAGTAAAGTTTCTTATGATGTCTAATAGGTGAGCAAATTCGTGAAGTACCGTATGCGCAAGTGAGGTTTGCACTGTCAGATTGCCATCAAAAAACTTGTGTTTAGAAACGATTTCGCTGGATGAACGCCACTTAGCAAGTTCCAAATAGCTTGTTTGCTTGCTTTCAATTATCTTCTTACCTATTTGATAGGTGATCTTAAGGTAGCCATTATAGCCTTTTAGAGAGCACTTGGTTCTATGACCACTACCAACTCTTGTAGTGATTTTAAAGCCTTTCTTTTCTTCAATTTCACTTTGGTACTCTTTAAAAAGTATTGAAGTGGCTGCATCAATCATTATGGTTGCTATGTATTCAGATAACATTGTTCTTATTCTTATGTGGTTTTGGTCACTATTATATCAAAAATCGATAAATCATAACAATAAGTTGATTAACGATACTTTTTTATGAGTGAATATTAATCCTTATCTTCTTTTAAAATTGAAATGTATTGAGGGGGAACAAAATCGACCAGAATGACTCCGTTGTCAGAAATCTTAAAGTCTACAGGAGCATTTTTATCGATCACAAGAATGACAGGCATTTTCTCTTTAGAGTGGCGTTTCCCTACTCTTGTTGCTTTTTGAATGTTAACTGATAGATGCACATAGTTTCGTTTGCGACCAAACAAGCCATTTGAAAGAATTGAGGCAACTGATTCGCTCTTCGTTCCGTGGTACAAGTCGCTATTCGGTGAATAGCTTTCGTACTGAATATTAACCCAGTCAAGAGAATGACCTTGCTGGCATCGAATAGAGCTATTTTCACTATTAAATGTGTAACGTCCCTCTTCATCAGATTCCACTATAAATTGCAGATCTTCGAAGCTTAGTTTTGTTTTCTTAGCTTCAGAAATGTTCGAGATTAGCTGATCAACAGCAACCCAACCATTGGTATCCATATTGAGGTTTGCAGCTTGAGGTTTATGTCTCAACAGAAAACATAGGAATTGGCTAATTTGACCCAGTTCTTTAACCCTTGATTCTGTGATGTCTTGTTTCATATCGAATCCGTCAAAATGAAAGAGCCGTTGTAAACAACGGCTCATGTATTTAATTAATAACTATAACGTTCGCCAAACATTTCTTCAGCTTCTGTCCTGCTAAGTTTTGAATATCCGTTCTGCTCTCTTACAGCATTCAATCCTTTAAGGCTAAATCCAATCATTAGGCGTAAATCTAGTTGATGGTTCTGGAATCTATGATCCATACTTTCAATCGGGTCTACGCGATACAGTAGACTATTACCAGTATATCGAACAACACCAAACTCTTTTAAATGAAATGGTAGTTCGTCAACAGGTGTATTTGTTAAGAACGAAATATCGTATGCATCTGTGATGATGTATTCAACAAAGAAATTAGCGAAATTGTTGCACTCAACACACAATAAATCGACCATTCCTGATTCTTTTAAGTTGGGCTTAGTTTTGTTCAGATAAATAGGGTATCGAGGTCGGCACGTATCAGACTCCCTGCGAGTGTATTTACCTTTAACATGGTATGAGTTCGTGCCATATCTAGCCGTTTTACTCTCAAACTCTTGAGTTTTCATCCACTCAGGACAGCTTTCTGGTTGTGGGAGCGCTAACTTAGCACAGGCTCGTTGAATAAGTTTATCTGTATCGATGCGTTCAACAATCCATTTTGCCATATCATCAAAATGTTCTTCAAAATAGTTGTCGATTTTTTTACTGAGATTTTTAGCTTGCTGACTTCGAGCCTGGAAGACAGTATCTGCAATAATTTTTTCAGGAGAACCGACAACATCTTCTGGAATGGTGATGATGTTTTTGGATATCGGCTTACCTTTATGCTCTAAGGCTAAATTGCTAGGCAGAATCTGAACCTTGCTCACTTCTTCACTGAAAACACTCTCAAAATATGAGTTGTAATCTGTGCCAGATAACCTGGTAACAGAAGAGGCATAGTCGCTGCTATCACGGCTAGAAGAATAAAAATCTTCACGGCTTGGGGTCTTAGGCAAATTGAATTGTTTCTCACTTCCTTTAAACACCACAGGCATTGTATTGCTTTCAACAGAGAATGAGATTTCATGTCCATAAATTAGCTCTTCTGCATCGATGAAGCTTTTCCAGTCTAGAGCAATGGAGGCGTATAAGACTGAAAGTTCGCATAACTCAGAAAATGGAAGTTCCTTGATCTCACGAATATTAACGATAACACTGCTAGAGTCATCGATACCGTCATAATGAGTTAGAGACGTGGACTTGCTTGTCTCACTGAACATAAGGTGTTTGCCACTTGGTGATGCTGTAAGCTCGAATACGGAATAAGGAAAAAGAGACTTGTTGATCCTTTGTACATTTTCTCTGTCCGTTCTGCGCTCCTGATCTTCGTATGCCTTTCGCTCAGAATCATTAATAATTACTGCGCCATCACAAGTTTTAATGACTAAATTGAAGTGACAGGCTGATGGGTTGTCATTGTCAATGACTGCAATTGTATATAATCCAGGCTTAGCATGATGTGCCAAATCAAGAACATGAGCTTCTGACTCAACAAAGTAAATTCGTCGATCAAACTTAGATGTGAAAACACTATTCTCATTAATATTCCCGATTTTTCTTCGCTTCAAATTGCGAATGAAATCGTAGCCTCTGACAAAAGACTCCCAAACATCGTTCTTGATAGACTCTTGCTCTTCACAGGTTAGGTTTCGATCAGAAAAGTTCGCAATAACTGATGAAATATTTTCTAGCTGGGCAGCTACGGAACCATGTTCCATTAATGATTTAATATCACGATTGAGCTTTTTATGTTTATCGATTCGAGCGTATGCATCACTGTTTTCAAGGAATTCATTAAGTGCAAAGATGGTTACTTCACTATACGATTTGAAGTAACTGTTAATACCCATGATAAATAACCCATCATCAAGCTTGCTAGCAAGAATAAGGTTGTCGTGCTGATGCTTTCCAAGGAAGGATACGGAGTCATCAAAAATCTTAGAGAATGGAATTTTCGATAATTCCTCAAACAACTTTAATGTATGAACCTCCCAGCCCTAAAGGACTGGGTTTCTGAATAATTGATGCCGAAGCCCAAATATTCGTCCTATTAGAAACATCTCCGATATAAAATATCGGGCGAAATGTGCCATAGTTCTATGGTCTTATGACTAACGCCGCTAGGACGTTGGCACCGCGCTTTCTTTGTCTCTCGTTTTTATACTGGTGTCGGTTCTTTCAGCCAGTTTTTTCTTTCTTTTCACGATACTTTTACGAGTTTTGCTTTTGGCAAACGTATTCTCTTGAATGTAATGTATCAGTCGTTTTTTCAGCACTTTTGATGCATTTGCATCAGCGTTATCTTCATTTCCGCATGATAAGCACTTAAAAGTCGCTTGGTCTAGTCGCTCTGTATTTAAGCTTCCACAGCAAGCACACTCTTTTGAGCTATTCATTGGATTTAGCTCGCTAATTGCAATTTTACCTATTTTACGGGCTTTATATTCGATATAAGTCGCCAGTTGTCCAAGCGCAACACTAAGTAAGGCACGATTCAGACCGCTTTTCGCTCTAGCTCGATTTCTCGCATAACCTCTGCCATCTTCATTCTTCTTAGGTGCAGCACGTTTCGTCATACCTGTTAAATTCAGATCTTCTAAACCAATAATTTGATTGGCACTTTCGACTAATGCTTTTGAAATATGGTGATTATGATTGTTTCGGCAATCGGACTCTTTCGCTTGCAGTCTGCTGATCCTGGCTTGTACGATACGCTGCTGATTTGTTTCACAAGCTTTGGT
>NZ_JAWOTX010000038.1:0-38391 GCF_033339115.1 Vibrio sp. 947
TGGTAGTTCAGTTGGTTAGAATACCGGCCTGTCACGCCGGGGGTCGCGGGTTCGAGTCCCGTCCACTCCGCCACTTAATATCGACAACCTCGCTTATGCGAGGTTTTGTCAAATCTAGAATATGAAAATTCTATAGGGGTGTAGCTCCAATTGGCAGAGCAGCGGATTCCAAATCCGCGTGTTGGGAGTTCGAATCTCTCCACCCCTGCCACATATCAGGCTCTGACTTAGGTCAGAGCCTTTTTTGTATCTGGTATCTTCTCATTATTACAGCTTATTTCTACTCTTATCCCGTAAGTATGGCTTTCTGCTGTACTTTGGCAGCATTTAATCTACTGAACGAACGAAACTACAGTTAGCTGTAATGATCAGTGGCCCGAAATTTTAATAATAAAGGGGAATCACTATTTATATTTAGTTACACTCAACCGATCTGGATTAATGAGTAACTATGTATGGATATATCTCGTCGACGCTTTCTTCAATCATCCTTAGCAATCTCCGCGCTTACCGTTCTACCTGCATGTTCTCTATCTAGGAGCACTAATAAGCAGGGGCAATATATATACGATATCACTGCAGAGCCTTCTACTGCAGAATTGGTCCCTGGGTTTAACACAGACGTACTCGCATTTAATGGTTCGATTCCAGCGCCTACGATTCGTTGTCGCCAAGGCGAGAGAGTTATAATTCGGTTTACTAACAAGCTTTCAGAGCCGACTACAATCCACTGGCATGGCTTGCGAATCCCTATTGAAATGGATGGTGTACCTTTCTTAAGCCAGTTGCCTATCATGCCGGGTGAAACATTCGTTTATGAATTTACACCACCAGATGCGGGCACATTTTGGTATCACCCACATATGAATAGTGTGAAGCAGCTTGGTATGGGCTTAGTTGGGCTAATTATCGTTGAAGAGGCTGAGCCTGTTCTATTTGATGAAGAACAGGAAATAGTTCTAAAGCATTGGCATTTAGACAAACAAGGTCAGTGGAAGAACCTTATGGTACCGCGCTTGAGCGCTCGTATGGGGACTCCCGGAGAGTGGAGTAGCGTCAATGGTGTGCATGAACCTGTTTATACGCTGAAGCAGAATGCTACCACGCGATTAAGAATTGCTAATGTCGATAACACCATTACTTACCCGATCGCTATAGAAGGGGCAGAGGCTTGGGTTATTGCTATAGATGGTAATCCTGTTAAAACGCCTTATAAGCTCACTCAGCACAAAATTGGTCCAGGAATGAGGTTAGATATCGGGTTGATTGCTCCGAAGGTTGGAAAACGTGTTTATGTGCGTCAAATGAAAGGACGCTTCCCATTCCCTTTGTGCGAGTTTGACGTTGTTGAGTCTGACCTGCCGAACAACCAGAAACTGCCTTTATTACCTCTCAACCCTGTGCCAGCTCTCGATTTGAAAAATGCAGAGCAAATCGATTATGTGTTTGAGTGGGAGGGCGCGATCATTCCTGCTGATAAATCGGGCAAAGCGATACCTAAATTCTGGCTGATGAACAAACGGGCTTGGGAGGGAATGAGCAAAGATAATATTTCGCCGCCCCTTTCAACATTGGAGATGGGAAAAACCTATATCTTCAACCTAAAGAACGTCACCCAATATCATCATCCTACTCACCTTCATGGGCACACATTTACGGTTCTTGAGTTAGATGGAAAAAAACTCGACGAACCGTTTCATACCGATACGGTCTTGCTTGGAAAAAACGGCAGTGCGAAAGCGGCATTTGTTGCAGATAACCCTGGACGTTGGATGTACCATTGCAATGTGATCGAACACATGAAGACGGGGTTGATGGGTTATATTGAAGTAAAGTGACTCCTGTAACTTTTTAAATCTTGATAAGTTTTAAGCGCTGTACTTGGCTGAATTCTAAGATTGTATAATCACTATTGCCGTAAATTTGATTACAATGTCGCCATTAACTTTTCTGGGGGAATTATGGGACAACTATCCGTTTTGGGTTTTATTGCATTGGGTGGTGCATTTGGTGCATGTTCTCGTTACTTAATTTCTGAACTTTGTGTCATTTTATTGGGGCGTGGTTTTCCATATGGTACGTTAACCGTTAACGTTGTTGGCTCATTTATGATGGGCTTATTGATAGCAGCTTTCGATAATGAACTTTTGGCAACGGAACCTTGGCGACAAGTGATTGGCTTGGGTTTTTTAGGGGCACTAACGACGTTTTCCACCTTCTCGATGGATAATGTGTTGCTTATGCAGCAGGGCGCTTTCTTTAAGATGGGGTTGAACGTATTGTTGAATGTCGTGTTAAGTATTTCAGCTGCGTGGATAGGCTTTCTATTATTGATGCGCAGCTAGCAAAGTAGTTAAAAATTGAACAGGTCGGCTTGGTTTCACCAAGCCGTTTTTATATACTGACATCACTTGTCGGAGTGCCATAAGGCTGAGACCGTTAATTCGGGATCCGTTGAACCTGATCAGATTAGAATCTGCGAAGGGAACAAGAGAAGATATTCACACCGGAGTTCTTTCTGGTTGACCTATCAAAAGTCGAATGTTGTTACAGGCAAATATCGTAAGCTTTAATTAGCCTTAATTTGACTCCTCTTGTCGCATCTATCCGCCAAGCATTTTTATCCAATTACTTTTTATCTAGTATAACAAAGCAAGGAAAAATGCTATGTCGAGTCGCAAACAAGCGAGACTGGAAGCAAAACAGTTCATTGATACACTCTCGGTACAACCGTACCCCAATTCAAGCAAAGTCTACGTTGAAGGCTCACGTCCAGATATTCGTGTGCCAATGCGTGAGATATCACTCGCTGATAGCCTTATTGGAGGCACAAAAGAAGCGCCTATATTCGAACCTAATGAGCCAGTACGCGTTTACGATACGTCGGGTGTATACACAGCTCCAGAGCACACCATAGACCTCTATAACGGCTTACCTAAGCTGAGAGAAGGGTGGATTGAAGAGCGTGCCGATACTGAGCTACTTGATGAAGTAAGCTCGGTGTACACCAAAGAACGCTTAGAAGACGAAACACTAGACGATCTTCGTTACGGTAATCTACCACGTATTCGACGTGCCAAAGATGGCCATTGTGTGACCCAATTGCACTATGCTCGCAAAGGTATTATTACCCCAGAAATGGAATACATCGCGCTGCGTGAAAACATGGGGCGTGCCAAGTATCGCGATGAAGTGCTGAATCAACAGCATCCGGGTCAAAGCTTCGGAGCGAACCTACCAAAAGATATTACCGCCGAATTCGTGCGTAAAGAAGTCGCCGAAGGTCGCGCTATTATCCCTTCCAATATTAACCACCCAGAATCCGAACCAATGATCATTGGACGTAACTTTTTGGTCAAAGTGAACGCCAACATCGGTAACTCATCGGTCACTTCTTCGATTGAGGAAGAAGTAGAAAAGTTAGTATGGGCAACGCGCTGGGGTGGCGATACCGTTATGGATCTCTCTACTGGACGTAACATCCACGAAACTCGCGAGTGGATTCTACGTAACAGTCCGGTTCCGATCGGTACCGTGCCAATGTACCAAGCGCTTGAGAAAGTGAATGGTGTTGCTGAAAACCTTAACTGGGAAGTGATGCGCGATACCCTGATTGAGCAAGCAGAGCAGGGCGTTGACTACTTTACTATCCATGCCGGTTTACTACTTCGTTATGTGCCAATGACTGCAAAACGCGTTACTGGTATCGTCTCTCGTGGTGGTTCTATCATCGCGAAATGGTGTTTAGCGCATCACCAAGAAAGCTTCTTATATACCCACTTCCGAGAGATCTGTGAAATCTGTGCTAAGTATGATGTGGCACTTTCTCTCGGTGATGGTCTGCGTCCTGGCTCGGTGGCCGATGCTAACGACGAAGCGCAATTTGCAGAGCTTCGTACCCTTGGTGAGTTAACCAAGATTGCTTGGGAATACGACGTACAAGTAATTATCGAAGGTCCTGGCCATGTTCCAATGCATATGATCAAAGAGAACATGGAAGAGCAGCTGGAGCACTGCCATGAAGCTCCTTTCTATACCCTTGGCCCACTGACGACAGACGTCGCTCCTGGTTACGACCATATTACTTCAGGCATCGGCGCTGCCATGATTGGTTGGTATGGCTGTGCGATGCTTTGCTACGTCACTCCTAAAGAGCATCTTGGCTTACCAAACAAAGAAGATGTGAAAGTAGGCATGATCACTTATAAGCTTGCTGCGCACGCCGCTGATTTAGCGAAAGGGCACCCAGGTGCTCAAGTTCGTGATAATGCGCTTTCTAAAGCTCGCTTCGAGTTCCGCTGGGAAGATCAATTCAACTTGTCACTCGACCCAGATACCGCGCGCGCTTTCCATGATGAAACCTTACCTCAAGAGTCCGGCAAAGTTGCTCACTTCTGTTCGATGTGCGGACCAAAGTTCTGCTCGATGAAGATTTCGCAAGAGGTACGAGAGTACGCGAAAGACACTGAGCAAGTTGCTGCGGACCAAGCTATCTCGATTAAAATGCTAGATGATCCTCTTGAAGGGATGCGTCAGAAATCGCAAGAATTTAGAGAGTCAGGTTCCGAGCTATACCACCCAGCAGCACATGCCGAGGTAAGTGACTAATGAGCAAAATCCTTATTCCGTCATCGTTGATTGAACTGACAGGTTTAGTTCAGCAATGTTTGTTGTTGGCGAAAGAACAGGGCTTTAGCATAGAAGACATTGAGTTGGGTGTGAGCCCAACTCAATCTATTCAGCTTGTTCGCGGCCAACAGACCACACACATAACGACTGATCTCATTGATGATTATGACTCTGAGCATGAGAGTTCATTTGTGCTCTATTACCGTTCTGCTTTGTCGGTAGAAGCGTGTGCTAAGCAACCGTCGAAAGCGATTTATATTGGTATTGCTGATACTCAGGTATCCGATGAAAAGGAGAAAGTGCTTCAGCTTGATATCTGGCGTCACCCAATTAACAACGAAGTGAGAGCGCTTTCCGTTAAGTCCAAATTCAACGCAATGTTCGCTCCCAAATATCACCTTGCTTGGATAGTAACGCTGACAGTACTCGATTTTCCTATCGAAGATGCGTTAACACTTGCTCGAGGAATGTTAACTCAACAAGCGAATGTTTCACGTGAAACACTGTTGAATGACAATCTTGACGAGGGAAGATCTACTCAGTGGGCTGACCAATTTAATGATTTCCCCACACCTGTACTGGAAGATAACCGACTAGGTATTCAAGTTGGTTGGTCTGCACAAGGCGATAGCGTTAGCTTTCCAACTCTGACTAAGCAAAGTTTAGGGCTCTATCCAGTCGTTGATGATGTTGCTTGGATTGAACGTCTATTGCCACTAGGCATCAACACTATTCAACTGCGAATCAAGAACCCACAACAAGCCGATTTAGAACGACAGATCATTCGAGCAATTGAGCTAGGTCGTCAGTATCAAGCACAAGTGTTCATCAATGACTATTGGCAGTTGGCAATCAAGCATGGCGCTTATGGCGTTCACCTAGGACAAGAAGACATAGAAGAATCGAATTTGGCTCAGCTAACTAAAGCCGGTATTCGTCTTGGTCTTTCTACTCATGGTTATTATGAACTACTGCGCATCGTACAAATTCATCCTAGCTACATCGCGCTAGGGCATATTTTCCCAACCACCACAAAACAGATGCCATCGAAACCACAAGGTTTGGTGCGCTTGGCACTGTATCAAAAGCTGATTGATAGCATTCCTTATACAAACACAGAGTCGGTTTTCCGTCCTTCAAAAGACAAAGAAGTTAGTGGTTATGTACGAGGCTTTCCGACGGTCGCTATTGGTGGCATTGACCAATCTAATGCTGACCAAGTTTGGCAAACAGGTGTTTCTAGCTTAGCAGTAGTGCGTGCTATTACGTTGGCAGAATCACCTCAATCGGTCATCGAGTTCTTCGCACAACTGATGAAGGAAAGACAGCTAACGTTTACTGATCAGAATATTGAGTTGGCGCATAGCAAGAGAGGTGAGCATGCTCACGGATAAGCAGTTCCTTCGCTATCAACGTCAAGTCGCTCTGCCAGAAATTGCCGAAGTTGGGCAAGAGCGTTTGAGTAAATCGCATGTTCTGATCATCGGTTGTGGTGGGTTAGGAAGTGCTGCGAGTTTGTACTTGGCATCAGCGGGCGTTGGTAAATTGGTTGTGGTCGATAACGATGAAGTTGATAGCAGTAACCTGCAACGCCAGATCATTTATCGTGAACAAGACCTTCAAGTTGCGAAAACAGAAGCGACTGTAAAGCAACTCACTGAACTTAATTCTATGGTCCAAGTTCGTGCTCTCAATAAGCGATTAGACAAAGCACAGCTTCAGCTTGAGGTGATGCTAGCGGATGTGGTGCTCGACTGCACCGATAACATGCCAACGCGTCAGCTCATTAACCAAGTTTGTTTCGAGCAAAATACGCCGCTCATCTCGGCGGCGGCAATTGGTTGGCAAGGGCAATTCGCTGTCTTTGATTACCAAACACCAAGTGAACAAGAAGCGCAGAGTAAAGCGTGTTACCGCTGTTTGTATCCGTTCGACGAATTACCGCAAACGCAAAAGTGCAGTGAGAGTGGTGTCGTCGGTCCGGTGGTGGGCACACTTGGCAACTACCAAGCGATAGCGGCAATTCAAAAACTGGCGACGGGAAAGTTTCATGTCGAGACTGCCAAGTTACACCTGTTCGATGGATTGAAGCTGCAATGGCAAACCATGGCGATAAGCAAAGACAAACAGTGCCAAGTGTGTGCTCAGATTTAGCTTACGGGTAATGGGCAGAATTAAGAGAGTTGGAAGCAATGACGTTATCAGAACAACAAACAACACAAATGACAGCTGCTGACTTAGATGTGATCACTATTGTCATCAATGGCCAGTCACATCAAGTTGCCAGTGAGTCAAATCTACAGCAAATCATTAGTCAATTTGCGCTGCCTGAAATGGGCTGTGTTTTTGCAATTAATAACAATGTTGTGCCGTGCAGTGAGTGGGCTAGCACAGTTCTTTCACAGGGAGATAGCATCTCTTTGTTTCAAGCGATCGCAGGGGGTTAAAGTCGATGCTTAAAATTGGTGATAAACAATTCGAATCAAGACTGTTCACGGGAACAGGGAAGTTTGCCAACAGCCGATTAATGGCAGAAGCGATTCAAGTATCGGGTTCTCAACTTGCGACCATGGCGTTGAAGCGTGTGGATGTGAACGACCAACAAGACGATATTTTGCTACCGTTAGTACAAGCGGGTGTGAACTTATTGCCGAACACCTCAGGTGCAAAGAATGCTAAAGATGCTGTGTTTGCAGCACAATTGGCGAGAGAAGCGTTGGGTACTAACTGGTTAAAACTAGAAATTCATCCAGACCCGAAGTACTTGATGCCCGATCCAATTGAGACACTAGCAGCCGCTGAGCAACTGGTTCGTGAGGGTTTCATTGTCCTTCCTTATTGTCATGCTGACCCGGTTCTGTGTAAACGATTGGAAGAAGTAGGCTGTGCTGCAGTCATGCCATTAGGTGCGCCGATCGGTTCTAACAAAGGGATAGTTTCTCACGATTTCCTAGAGATCATCATCGACCAAGCTAATGTTCCTGTCGTTGTTGATGCGGGTATTGGTGCTCCTTCACATGCCGCGCGTGCGATGGAAATGGGCGCGGATGCCGTGCTCGTCAATACAGCGATTGCAGCTTCGAGCGATCCCGTTGCGATGGCGAAGGCATTTAAGTTGGCGGTAGAGTCCGGGCGTATGGCTTATGAAGCTGGACTTGCCGGTAAGGTTTCTCATGCGGTTGCGTCGAGTCCACTGACGTCATTCCTAGATGAGCTTTAGTCCTAGATTGGTTTAGCTATTAAGCGAGGAAAACATGAGCTTCGTTGAACAATTTAAGCAGCTTAATTGGGATGACATCTCGATGTCGATCTACGCGAAAACGGCACAAGATGTCGAGCGAGCATTGAATAAACCCAAGCGTGATTTGGAAGACTTTAAAGCGCTAATTTCACCAGCGGCTGAAGCGTACTTAGAGCAAATGGCGCAGCTGTCATACTCGGCAACTCGCAAGCGTTTTGGTAATACCATGTCGCTTTACATTCCACTGTACCTTTCTAACTTGTGCGCCAATGCTTGTACTTATTGTGGCTTCTCTATGGAGAACAGAATCAAGCGTCGTACTTTGAATAGGGACGAAGTGGCTGCAGAAGTTGAAGCCATTAAACGCATGAAGTTTGATAGCGTATTGCTGGTGACTGGCGAGCACGAAACTAAAGTGGGTATGAAATACTTCCGCGAAATGGTGCCTATGATTAAGAAGCGCTTTAACTATTTGGCGATGGAAGTACAGCCACTTGATCAAGACGAATACGCTGAGCTCAAGACATTGGGTTTGGATGCGGTGATGGTCTATCAAGAAACGTATCATCCTTCGACTTACGCCGAGCACCATTTGCGTGGCAACAAGATGGATTTCGAATACCGATTGGATACACCCGATCGTCTTGCAAAGGCGGGCATCGATAAGATCGGTATTGGTGCTTTAATAGGGTTGGAAGAGTGGCGTACCGACTGTTTTTATGTGGCAGCGCACTTGGACTATCTTGAGCGCACGTATTGGCAGACTCGTTACTCGATTTCTTTCCCGCGTTTGCGTCCTTGTGAGGGTGCGCTCCAACCCAAATCAGTCATGACGGATAAGCAACTTGTTCAGCTGATTTGCGCTTATCGTTTGTTGAATCCAGAAGTGGAGTTGTCATTATCGACTCGTGAGTCACCGAAGTTTAGAGATAACGCATTGCCTTTAGGCATTACCAGTATGTCTGCTGCATCGAAAACTCAGCCGGGTGGTTATGCGATGGATGATGTTGAACTCGAGCAGTTTGAGACCAGTGATGAGCGAAGCGCAGGTTCTGTGGAAGATATGATTCGAGCCAAAGGGTTTGACCCTGTATGGCGAGATTGGCACTCGGCGTATTCTGGTTAAGTAGCAAAGAAAGCCACTGGTCATCGTTATGTTTCACGTGAAACATAGGCAAAAAAAGAGGGTTGATGCAAAACATCAACCCTCTACTTTTTCTAGCTTCTAGCTTCTAGCTTCTAGCTTCTAGCTGTGTGCTACTGGTAGCGTTGCTTGACGAAGCCACTCTTTCACATCACCCTCAACAAGTGGGCTGATCTCATCCCATACCTTCTGATGGTAATCATTCAACCAAGCAAGCTCTGGACGAGTTAGCATATCAACGTTGATATTACGCTTGTCGATTGGACAGCGTGTTAGCGACTCAAATGATAGAACAGGGAAGTCACCGTTAGTTGGGGTTTCAACAACAAGCTCTAGGTTCTCGATACGGGTACCAAACGCATCCGCACGGTAGTAACCTGGCTCGTTGGATAGCACCATACCTTCTGTTAGAGGCACGTCGATTTGCTTCTTAGAAATGCTCGCCGGACCTTCATGAACACTTAGGAAGTGACCAACACCGTGACCGGTACCGTGATCGTAATCGTAGCCTTCCGCCCATAAGTGCTGACGAGCTAGCGTATCGATTTGGTAACCACGTGTGCCTTTCGGGAAACGTGCACGAGCAACACCGATGTGACCTTTTAGCGCAAGAGTGAACTGTTTAATCATCTCTTGTGAAGGCTGACCGATCGCAATGGTACGCGTAATGTCTGTCGTACCATCTAGGTACTGACCGCCTGAATCCACTAGGTAAAGTGTGTTCAGTTCTAGCTTGCCAGGTTCAGGTTGGTTTTCGTGGTTGTAGTGACACATCGCCGCGTTGCCGCCTGCCGCTGAAATGGTATCAAAGCTAAGATCCATTAGTGTCGGGTCTTCGCTACGAAATGCTTCCAGTTTGTCTGCCAGTGTCGCTTCATCATGCAGGTTACCAGCAGCGACTTCTGCATCTAACCAAGATAGGAACTTACTCATCGCCACACCATCACGGATATGACATGCTTTCATGCCTGCGATTTCAACTGCGTTCTTTGCTGCTTTTGGCATTAGGCATGGATCAGCTTTACTCATCACAGATGCGCCAGCGTTTTGTAGAACCAATTTAAACCACGCGTTACTTGTCGCAGGGTCAACCAGTACATTCTTGCCAGTTAGAGTTTCTAGCCGTGCTTGCAATGCTTCTGGGTGATGAACCGTCACGCCGGCACCAACATGAGCGTCAAACTCAGCAGGTAAGCGAGCAGGATCTAGGAAGTATTCTACGCTTGAGTCTGAGTGCAGAATCGCGTGAGAAAGCAGAACTGGTAGACGTGAGACATCTAGACCACGAACGTTGAGCAACCAACAGATAGAATCAAGTGCTGTGATCACTGCGCTGTCTGCACCGGCTTTTTTCACGAGCTCTGCGATTTCTTGGCGTTTGCTTTCACTTGACTGACCAACTGCTTCTGTTGCCATTAGGCGAACATCAGAAACCACAGGAGCAGGGCGGTCGTGCCACAGTTCATCAATTGGGTTGCTATCGAGAATCTTAAGCTCAAGTGCGCCAGCAAGTTTTGCTTGTGCCATGTCTAGCCAAGCAGCGTTGTGCATGCGAGGGTCGATTGCCACAGACGCGCCATTTGCAAGATGGTCTTTAATCCAATCTAGTGCAGGCTCTTCAATCAAGTGACGGTATTCGAATAGATCAGCAGGAACCTGCTTTGTTACTTGTACTGTGTAGCGACCATCAACAAAGATAGCGGCTTTGTCTTTGGTGATTACCGCAGCACCAGCAGAACCAGTAAAACCAGTTAGCCAATGTAAACGCTCGTTGTGCGCTGGTACGTATTCACCCAAGTACTCGTCTTCATGAGGGACAAGTAGGGCATCAATATTATGTTGTGCTAGCCATTCGCGAATTGCATTCACGCGGCTTTGGGTATCGTTGTGCATCTGTGTTATTCCTTCAAATTACCGCTCCTTCATGCTCAGGTGTGGGAGCTGTTTCCATCTGCTTCATGCAGTTTACGATTCCATTGAGGTTCGCAATCACTTCAATAGAGTCGGAGTACAACTAGGCCATAGATGAGCCAAAAAGGACTACGACAGTTAAGCTACTCATTTTAGCCGCTAAGCGCAAATTGAGTGCGGTGTTTTTATCTAAGGTGATCGGTTTTTTGTGTGATCATCGTACGTAGCCAGCCTAATGCAGGGTCGTTTTCTCTATCTCGGTGCCAGAATAAAGTGTAAGCCATAGGTGGGAATTCTAACGGTAGTGGCAGCACGACCAAATCAAGCTGTTTGGCCGCAAGTTGCACAAAATGACTTGGCGCAGTAAAGATAAAGTCGGTGTATGAACATAAACTTGCGGCACTGTTAAAGTCGGGCACGGTGACGGCAATATCGCGGTCGGCGCCAATATCTGCAAGGCGATAATCCAGCAACCAACGGTCGTTGCCATCACAACGTACTTGTACATGGCGTAGGGCGAGATAGGCTTCCAGATTCCAAGGTTGTTTTAGCGCAGGGTGGTTTTTGCGAATGATGCACATTTGGTAATCACGATAAATTTCCAACTCGCAAATGTCATCGGGTGGTTGAAGAGTCAGCTTGGCATCGTTTATATCGATATCTTTTCCAGTTAAGCCTAAATCCAGTTCGCCGCGTTGAAGCATTTTAAATGTATTATCCGACCACGGGTGTGTGCTAATTGTCACGCCAGGTGCTTGTTGAAAAATCGCCGGTAAGAAATGGGGTAGAATGAGAGGGTAGACACTCTCTACCGCTGCTATTTGAAAACGGTATTCGCTGCTTTGCGGAGAAAACTCTTCGGGTTGAGTCAGCACTTCTAACTGATTTATCAACAGATCCAGTTTCGGTTTAAGAAACAATGCGCGCGGCGTAGGTGTTAATCCATGTGAGTTTCGAGTGAAAAGAGGGTCATCAAATTGAATGCGCAGTTTAGCCAGTGATTTACTGACGGCAGATTGGCTTAAGCACAATCGGTGGGCCGCACGAGTAACATTTAACTCTTCAATCAGCACTTTAAAGCAGACCAATAGATTTAAATCGATACGAGCCAGTTTTTCGACGTTCACAGTGAATTTCCTCTGAGGAATAATGCTCATGATTATACATCATTTCCATTCATATCATCAGATGATTAAGCTTTACCCAAAGTTCTTTATCCAATTCGGAGTGTTGTGTGTCTAGCCAGTTTTCTAATAGTAAAAAACAGATGGCGTTATTGACCCTTTTGGTTCTTTTCAGTCCTTTAGCGATTGATATTTATCTACCTGCTTTACCTCTTATTGCTTCCACTTTTCAGGTCGATAATGCGCTAGCACAAGACACGATCACTTGGTTCTTATTTGCTATGGGTGTTGGTCAGCTATTCGCAGGTCCCTTAGCAGATAAACTCGGACGTCGAACTGTTGCATTGGGCGGTATCACCATTTACGCGATGAGCGCTTTATTGGCGTGGAGTGCTCAAAATATTGAGTGGATGTTGGTTTCCCGACTGCTACAAGGCTTAGGTGCGTGTGCGACATCGGTAGCAGCCTTTGCAACAGTTCGCGATATTTTTGGCCCGGAAAAAAGCGGCAAAATGATCAGCTACCTTAACGGTGCGATTTGTTTCATTCCGGCTTTAGCTCCAATTCTAGGTAGCTGGTTAACTCAGCAATTTGACTGGCGTGCTAACTTTAGCTTTATGGCGGGTTTTGCTGTGGTGTCTGGATCATTGATGTTTTTCATGATGAAAGAGACTAACCCGTCAACAGAAAAGCAAGCGGTGTTTAAGCTTAGTCGGTATTGGGCAGTGCTTAGCACACCATCTTTTGTTTTCCATGCGTCATTATGCTTGATGGCGATGGCGGTTATTCTTGCTTACGTTACCTCAGCACCGTCGGTATTGATGACGGGGATGGGGCTGTCGATGAATGAATTCACTTTCTGGTTTGGTGTAAATGCGGTGATAAACATTGCGGCATGTATGCTGGCGCCTAAGTTTATGGAGCGCGTTGGAACTCACAACACCTTGGTCACCGGGATCTCAACTCTGGGTCTCGCAGGTGTGATCATGCTAGTGATGAATGGTCAGAATACCGCGCTTTCTTTCATGCTACCTATCTTCATGTCTTCTGTAGGTTTTGCATTCATTCTGGGTGCAGCGGCAGGGAAAGCGTTAGAACCGTTTGGTGATAAGGCGGGCACGGCAGCTGCACTGCTTGGATTGTTCCAAATGAGTGGCTCTGGTTTGTTGGTGGGTACACTGCAACGCTTATCTCTGGATCCACAAACCTTGATCGCAATTCATATGTGGGTCCTATTACCTGCGTTGGGCGTTCTGTTTACAAAAGCAGGGAAGAACTGGCACTCGAGCTTTGCGAAAGCGTAAATCAGTGTAATTTAGTATTTTCCAATGTAAGTAAGGCGTGTATATTTGTCACTCAGACTTTTCCTGACACCATAACGGAACTCAAAAAGTAATGTCGTTAACCACGTATGAAATGGCTCGTATTCTAGAGCAAATGGAAGATTCACCAGAAAAGGTGATGTTTGGCAAGTTGCTTAATGAGCTGGGTAATCAAAGCTCCGAGCGTATTCGTAGTGCGGCTAAACAAGTACCTCTGCCAATTTTGCGTGATATCGTGTACCAATTTCAGCAAGTGATTGAGTCACGCAAAGATGAACAAGTCGAGCAGATGGCAAAAGACCTCGCTCAGCAAGGTATCTCAGCAGAAGAGCTACTGGCTTACTTGAATAAATAATAAAAAATCCCCGCATGATGCGGGGATTTTTTTAGCTCGTCATTTTCTTTTTCAGGATGTGGTCCAAAGACAGCGGTCCTGGCCCCCATACGATTACGATAAGAATCATCAATCCCCAAAGTTGGTGGTCATAAAAACCTTTCTCCCACAACAGTGGGTAAGAGATCACTGCGATGATGTTGAACACAAACAGCATTGCTGCCATCGGGCGGGTAATCAATCCCAGTGCCAAGAACACCGGTAGAACCAACTCCGCAGCCGTACCTAAATAAGCCGCCAATTCCCATGGCAAGATTGGCACTTGGTATTCCAGCTCAAATAAGTACAGCGTGCTATCCCAAGATGAGATTTTGATTAGTCCTGAATTGAAGAACACCCAAGCAACCCAAAAGCGACAAAAGAGAAGTAGTAAAGGGACAAAGGCTGCTTGTAAGGTACTGATTAAATCGTCGTACCGATTCACTAAGTTTTTAACCGTATCCGTCATAGAGTGCTCCTTAGATTGATTGCAATGTAAAGCCGTCAACGATATCGAGTGCCATGATGCGATTGAGATGAGCGAGTAAAACTTCAGGTATTTCGCTCAAACTCTGTTTCTGCTCTAAACATTGCAGCAGTTGGAACACATCGGCATCGAGTGCGTGACACAAGGCTTCTCCATTGGCTTGAATCGAGATGACACCTTGCTGTAATTGGTTGATATTAAGTTGTTCGAATTGCCCAGTTTGAATCGCGCTAAATAGATCGAATACTGCGTAGTTGGAGTCAAAGTTGCGGCAGCCCTTTTTAAGGTGTAAGACTAAAGCGGGTTGTTGCTCTTCACTCACTTCGCCAAGTAACGCAAGCGGTTTTAATTCCGCTGCATTGGATTGTTCATACTGTACTTGACGAGCTAGGTCGATATGCCACTCGAAGCGTGCGACTTCAGGGCTGTAAGGTGCTTGTGCGATCACCTGACTAAACTGCATGATGGTGTCTTGAAAGCCTTCGCCATAATGCACCACATTTCCTTCTTTTAATGGGTAAGAAAGAACATGCTGGCGAGCTATCTGTTCAAAGCATTCTTCACCAAGCAGCGCTTCAACCATCGGGTAGGTCGCGGATAACACCTCGCTTAAGCTGACGATAAAGTTATTGCGGTAAATCTGCATGCGTTCATCAGCGGTAAACGTATCACTGGCAATATCGCAATCTTCACCGAGTGCTTGATAGTGTAGGGCTTTAGCAAACTGGCTTTGTAAGGTGGCTAGATTCATGATGCCTTCCTTGGTTCGCTTTGTTCACTTGGAAGTGTGCCTTGCAACAGCAGTAGCGATGCTTTCTGTGCTTCTCCTAATAAGACTTCTGGCGCGGGGATATCCAAATCCCATTCAATCAACGTATGACGTGGACCGTGTTTTTTTGTCCACTGTGAAAACAACTGCCAAACTTCATCGCTAACCGGGCGGCTATGGGTATCAATCCATATCTCACCTTTGTCGAGTTGTTTAATGGTAAAACCTGCCAAGTGAATCTCATCCACTTTGTCGGCTGGAATCGCATCTAGGTATGTGTCGCAATCAAAACCGTGGTTGAACGCCGAAACATAAACATTGTTTAAGTCGAGCAATAAACGACAGTCAGTGCGCTTTTGCACTTCGGTAAGAAACTCCCATTCGCTGATGGTCGAATGTTGAAACTTCACATAACTAGATGGGTTCTCTATCAAGATCTCGCGTTGCAAATAATTCTGCACTTCATTCACGTTACGAGTGAACACGTTGAGCGCTTCTTCCGTATACGGAAGTGGAAGCAGGTCATTAAAGTAGTGACCGCCGTTTTCACTCCAACTTAAATGGTCAGAAACAAGAATTGGGTCGATTGAGTCAATCAGTGATTTAAGTTGCGCAAGATGCTTTTGACTAACACGTTCCACCGAACCTAGCGACAAACCAATACCGTGGCAGCTAATTTGATATTGCTCGCGAAGCGTTTGTAGCTGATGGCGCTCTGTTGCATTGGGTTGGAAATAGTTTTCACTGTGGATTTCTAACCAAGACAACTCAGGCTGGGATTGGCTAAAGTAATCGAGGTGAGGGGTTCTTAATCCAACTCCAACAAGGTCGTGGAAGGTGTGGTGTTTCACCTGAAACTCCTTTTCAAATCGTGCGGGAAGAGAAGGATGCGTCTTGGCTTTGCGTTGGTTGAGCGTCAACGCATCCTCACAATAGCTAGCGATAAAAGATTATGAAGAAGAAGTGCTACCGCCAGCGAGTTTGTCACAAAGACCTTTTGGTACGACTACGAATGCGTCTTTTGGGTTATCTTCTTTAGAAGTACCAGCGCATGAGCTGCTTTTTGTTGCACAGTCGTTTTTACCTGCTTTAGAAACGCCATAGCACTTTTCTTTTTCAGCAGCGACAGCTGGAGCTGCAGTTAGCATTGTGCCACCAAGAGCTAGAAGACCAGTAACAGCAGCAGTAACAGCTAGATTCGACTTTTTCATAATAAATTCCTCTGAATGATTTCCTTTACTTTAAGTTGGCAAGATGAATCACCTGTTTTGGCGTTTTTGTTATCAACTTGCTTAACTTAAAAGATAGGAAACTGGCTAAAAAACTTTCAGAAAAATTTCTGAAGTAAATGGGTTTGCAGGGTCAAATAGGTATAACTAATTGATGTGTTGGGCAAAAAAACATCGATTTTTTTATCAAGTTTTGTCTAAACAGCACCCGGTTGTTTAGGTTATAATCGGTTTTTATGTATAAATAACCAGTAGCTCTCATCATGATGGATCCATCTCTATTACTCGACGGTTTGAACGATAAACAACGTGAAGCCGTTGCAGCACCTCTAGAAAACTTGCTCGTTCTTGCTGGCGCAGGAAGTGGTAAGACACGCGTTCTTGTTCACCGTATCGCTTGGCTGATGTCGGTCGAGCAAGCTTCTCCGTTTTCAATTATGTCGGTAACCTTTACCAATAAGGCGGCGGCAGAGATGCGTGGACGTATCGAAGAGCTAATGATGGGCAGTGCAGGCGGTATGTGGAATGGTACTTTCCACGGCATTTGTCACCGTATTCTGCGTGCACACTATCTTGATGCGAAGCTACCGGAAGATTTCCAAATCATTGACAGTGACGACCAGCAGCGTCTGCTAAAGCGTTTGATCAAAGCGCAAAACCTCGATGAGAAGCAATGGCCTGCACGCCAAGTGGCATGGTGGATTAACGGTAAGAAAGACGAAGGTCTGCGTCCGTCGCACATTGATGCGTACCATGATCCAGTGACCAAGACATATCTACAGTTGTACACCGCTTACCAAGAGGCGTGTGACCGTGCTGGTTTAGTCGATTTTGCGGAGATCTTGCTGCGCGCACATGAGCTACTGCGTGATAACAAGTTCGTTCGTGAACACTACCAAGCACGCTTTAAGCACATCTTGGTGGATGAGTTCCAAGATACCAACAACATTCAATATGCTTGGCTACGTATGATGGCGGGTCCTGAGTGTCACGTGATGATCGTAGGTGATGACGACCAGTCGATTTATGGTTGGCGTGGTGCAAAAGTCGAGAACATTGAGAAGTTTACGCTCGAATTCCCAAGCGTGAATACCATTCGTCTTGAGCAAAACTACCGTTCCACTAAGACCATTCTGGAAGCATCTAACACCCTGATTGCGAATAACACCGAGCGTATGGGTAAAGAGTTGTGGACGGATGGCGTGGTCGGTGAGCCTATCTCGGTTTACAGCGCTTACAACGAATTAGATGAAGCCCGTTTTGCGGTGAACAAAATCAAAGAGTGGCAAGACAAGGGCGGTGCTCTGAATGACGCTGCGATGCTTTACCGTAACAACGCCCAGTCGCGTGTTCTGGAAGAAGCGTTAATTCAAGCCGGTCTGCCTTATCGTATCTATGGCGGCATGCGATTCTTCGAACGTCAGGAAATCAAAGATGCCTTGAGCTACATGCGTCTGATTGCCAACCGTAACGATGATGCAGCGTTTGAACGTGTAGTGAATACGCCAACGCGTGGTTTGGGCGATAAGACGCTTGAAACCATCCGTTTTGCGGCTCGTGACCGTGGTTGCACCATGTGGGAAGCGAGTGTAGCTATGTTGGACGAGAAGGTGCTTGCTGGTCGCGCTGCTGGTGCTCTGAGCCGTTTTATCGAGCTTGTCACCGCGCTAGAAGACGACACCTTAGAGATGCCGCTGCATCACCAAACTGACCATGTGATTAAATACTCGGGCTTGTTCGCGATGTACGAGCAAGAGAAGGGCGAAAAGTCTAAGGCACGTATTGAGAACTTGGAGGAATTGGTGACCGCAACTCGCCAATTCGAGAAACCAGAAGAAGCCGAAGACATGTCACTGCTGACGGCATTCCTAACCCACGCAGCACTAGAAGCGGGCGAAGGACAAGCGGACGAATTTGAAGATGCGGTTCAGCTCATGACATTACACAGTGCGAAAGGTCTAGAGTTTCCATTGGTGTTTATGGTCGGTGTGGAAGAAGGCATGTTCCCAAGCCAAATGTCGGCAGAAGAAGCAGGGCGCTTAGAAGAAGAACGCCGTCTGTGTTACGTAGGCATGACCCGTGCGATGCAGAAACTGTACATCACTTATGCTGAAATGCGTCGTTTGTACGGTCAGGATAAATACCATAAACCGTCTCGCTTTATCCGTGAACTGCCAGAAACTTGTTTAGATGAAGTACGAATGAAGGCGCAAGTTAGCCGTCCTTCAAGCAGTGGTCGATTTAGCCAAACTGTTGTGAAAGAGAGCTTTAATGAAACCGGCTTTACGCTAGGTTCTCGTGTGATGCATCCAAAGTTTGGTGAAGGCACCATCATCAACTTCGAAGGCAGTGGTCCACAGAGCCGTGTACAGATTGCCTTTAACGGTGAAGGCATCAAATGGTTGGTAACTGCTTACGCACGACTAGAGAAACTGTAAGGCTTGACCAAAACTCATCAACTTAAGGGCTGCTTCGGCGGCTCTTTTTGTTTGTGCAGTTTTGGTGTCGCTAACGCAGTAAAAAATGGAATGATAAATGGAGTACAAAAGCGCGACTTAACGATGCCGTTTGAAGTGAAAGGTGGGCGTTGTGGGTGAATGCCTGTTTTCAGCAGATCTACTGAGAAAAACTTTAGGCAAAGAAAAACCCCGAGGGCTTGCGCCCATCGGGGTTATAGTCTTACTCGCAGCAATCCAGCTACTAAGAGTGCTCCATGCATCTAATCCATGATAGTGTGCTGAATCCGTCAGCTTAATCCTTACGTCGCCTTCCTAGCGGTGTCCTTAGTGACCTTATCCTGGTCTGCTAACTATCCTCGTTAGCTCTCATCACTTGTTCCCTGAGCGGTGTCCCTGACATCATCCTGATGTTCAAATCCTTGCCTCGTCCAGAGGTGTCCATTTCCCGTCCTTAGTAGCAACCATCCTAGTCACTATTGATTCCGTTCAATGTCCAATTTTGCAATCCATGCCCGACTATTCATCCTGAATAACCGTTTCTTCTTCCTGAAGTTCACCAAGTCCGTGGTGTTTCCTGTTCCGTGTCAGCATCCTTCCGACAGGTTTAATATTACGTGTTTAACGATTTCCAACAACGGGCTAATCTCACATTTTTTAACTCTCTTAGCGTTCAAAAAAGATACATGAGTATTAAATTCAATGGCTTATGCGCGTTGCTGTACGGTTTTACCATTAAAAAAGAGAGGTTTGCTCAACCCTTTGTGAGAGATCTCGCACAAGGGGTCGAGCGAAAGACTCTTACTGCCCGATAGCGGCACCTTCACGTCTTGGATCCGCAGCGCCTTCAAGACCGTCTTTTGTTATGCGTATCGCATGCAGACCAGAGTTCAAATCTCGAACATCGGTTTTAAAACCCATCTTCTCCAGAGCTGGCTGTAAGCCCTCTGCGGCGGTACCTTGCTCAATATCTAAGGTGCCAAAACGGTTCAGCAATCGTGGCTGATTAATCGCGCTTTGGATGTCCATATCCCATTGCGTGTGGGCGATAATGGCTTGTGCGACGTAACCAATAATGCGGCTACCACCCGGTGAGCCAATAGCCATGTAAGGTTTGTCATCCTTCATCAAAATGGTCGGTGCCATGGAGGAGCGTGGGCGTTTTCCCGGTTCTAAGCGGTTCGCGATTGGCACACCATCTTGATGCGTGCGGAAAGAGAAATCGGTCAGTTCGTTGTTGAGCAAGAAGCCACGCACCATCAAGCGTGAGCCAAAGGCGTTCTCGATGGTTGTTGTCATTGAAACCACATTGCCTTGCTTATCGACGATATTGAAATGGCTGGTGGAAGGCAACTCGATCGATTGGTCCATGCTTAAGTTCATCGCGTGCGACCAAGGAGGGTTGCCGGCTTCAACCTTACTCAAGGCTTTACCGACTTGAATGAGCTCAGCACGTTGTTTGAGATAATCTTTATCAAGCAAGCCTTCGGTTGGCATTGGCACATAATCTTGGTCAGCCATGTACTTACCGCGATCCGCAAACGCAAGGCGCGATGCATCGGCGATCACTTGCCATGATTTTGCGCTTTCGGCTCCCCAACCTTTAAGATCGTATTGCTCGGTGATCGCGAGAATCTGTCCAACCGTCAATGCGCCAGAGCTAGGTGGTCCCATGCCGCAGATGTCATAGCTTTGGTAAGCCGCACAAACCGGTTCACGTTGCTTGATTTGGAACGCATCAAAGTCAGGTTGTGCCAATACGCCAGGATTGCCCGGTGCATTTTGTACGGTCTTGATGATGTCTGTGGCGATATCGCCTTGATAGAAAGCTTTTGCCCCTTGCTCTGCAATTGCCGTCAGAGTTTGCGCGTATTCAGGGTTCTTCAACAACGTGCCTTCGGTTTTTGGTGAGCCGTCTGGATTGAAGAAGTAAGCCTTAGTCGCAGGGAAGCGTGATAGGCGCTTAGTATCTTTCTCAATCAGACTCGCGAGGCGAGGACTGACTTCGAAACCTTGCTCAGCCAAGGTAATCACGGGTTGGATGATCTTCTTCCATTCCAACTTGCCGTATTTCTGGTGCGTGTCCCACAGCAGTTTCACTGTACCAGGAGTGGCAACGGAGCGCCCGCCGACAACCGCATCGTAAAATTGTAGGGGTTGTCCTTTTTCGTCTAAAAAGAGTTTCGGCGTCGCGGCGAGCGGTGCGGTTTCGCGTCCATCATACGTAGTCAGTTTTTGTTTCTCACTGTCCCAATAAACTAAGAAGGCGCCACCACCAATACCTGATGATTGCGGTTCTACCAAGCCCAGCATCAGCTGCACGGCAACCATAGCATCAATAGCATTACCACCTTGGGCAATAACATCCGCACCAGTTTGGGTTGCAATTGGGTTAGCAGCGGTAACCATATAATCTTTCGCTTTGACCAGTTGTTTTTGCTCGAAGCCAGTGCTGTGCTCCGGCGCAACCGCATCTGCTGCTTGGTTAGCAAAGGTTGGGGTAGATAAGACGAGTGGGGAAGTAAGAAAAAGACCCGTGGTCACGAGTCGGTTGAACGTCCAATGCATGATGACTCTCCATGTTGCCAGTTTTGTGCTTTGAGCTTGGCAGTTATGGAGAGTCACGTCGAGTCAGCAATCTTAGAAATGTCGATTGTGCTACGCTTTTAAATCAGTACTTTATCCGATAAAAGTATTGATAGTTTGGTATAGAATACTGCCGCCCACTAGAGTAAATACCACGCCGCATAGACCGTCGATGTAGATACCCGCTTGTTGCAATTTACGCTGTAAGCGCTGTGTCGACAGCATCCATGCAAGGCTAGAGAACCAGAATAGCGACAAGCCAAACAGGATGACCAGTGCAATACCTTTGCCAGTAATCGACATACCTGCTGGGACTAAACTCGACATCAAACTGACAAAGAACACCAGGGCTTTTGGGTTAAGAATGTTGGTCGCAAACCCTTTAGCAAACGCTTGACGCTTATTGCTGATCACTAGGTTATTTTGCTTCTTAGGTTGATCCGTCTGTGGGTTTTGGATCATCGAGATCACGGCACGCAATGCGCCAATTCCTAAGTAGAGCAGGTAACTACCACCGAGCAGTTGTACCACGGAATACAGCACTGGGTGCTGGTGGACGACAAAACTCACACCTGTCAGGCTGAACAAAGAGTGCAGCAAAATACCGACGGACAATCCCAACGCAATGTACAAGCCAGTTTGACGACCATGACGCGTCGCATTTTGTACGACCAGCGCAAAGTCCGGACCTGGACTCATTAGGGCAATAAAGTGAATGCTGGCGAGTGTCAGCAATATGGTGGATTCATTCATAACACATCTCAAATTTAACCAATGCGGCTATTGTCGTGGTAAGTCACCTGTGGCGCTTGTAAAAAACTGACAGCTTTCTCGGTAAATGAAATTAACGAGCCACTTGAGAAGGGGAAACGCCGTAGGTCTGTTTAAACGCTTTGCTGAAATGCGCTTGATCGTAGAAACCGATCTGGTGGGCGACGTCGGTACCACATTGACCAGCTTGCACTAACTTCATGCCTTGTTCAAGGCGCAGGCGTGCGAACCACGCATAAGGCGTCATGCCGGTTTGCGCTTTAAAGTGGCGCTGGAACTGAGTTGGGCTCAGATGGCACAGCTCTGAAAGTGAATCCAAACGCACCGCTTGGTCAAGGTTAGCCATTAGATAATCTTTTAACGTCCCAAGCGATTGGTTTCCTAGCGGCACCACTTTTTGTCGCTCAAGCGATCCGTAGCGATCAAAAAGTTGGTTAAATCCTTCAAAAGGAAGGCAATCTTTAGTGAGTTGGCTGAGGTTTTCACGACGAAGTAGCCCGTGTAAGTTACTAAGTTGTGAAAATATCTGGGGATCCGAGATGATCAGTTCGTTGAAGTGTATTATTTGACCGTTTTTCTTAAGATCGGCTAGATCGCTCAATAGGTGAGGTTCGATCGCAAACACATTTACTTCGTAGCCACTCTCGAGCTTAGATTGCCCGTCGTGCAGCTCATCCGGCGACATAATCACAATTTGCCCGTGACCAACTTGGTGGCTGTTACCTTGGTATTGGAACTTCTGCGCACCATGCGTGATCAGGCCGAGATGAAAATCCAGATGGTAATGCCTTTGAAAAGCAAATTTCTGGTATTTCGCCTCTATTAGACTCAAGTTGTCATGGTCGGTTGCGTAGTACTGAATATGTTCCATTAAATAAAAAAGCTTGGTCACATTATGACCAAGCTTATCTGGCAATTTCTAACTTGTCTTGTAAAAAACGATCACTGTGGCTGAACGATTCGGCGTGAGCGACGGTTATTACGTAATCCATCAAAGCTAAACACGACTAGTGCTCCCCAAATAAAGACGAAAGTGATCGCTTTATCCATGGTAAAGGGTTCGCCATACATCAATACTGCAAGTAAAAACATTAAGCTTGGGCCTATATATTGGAAAAAGCCCAAAGTCGATAATTTGAGTCTTGTTGCTGCACCCGTAAAGCACAGCAGTGGCAGGGTTGTTATAACCCCAGCTGCGATCAACAAACTATTTAACGTAAGTGGATTCGTAAGCATATTTGAGGTTGGTGTATCGGCAACAAAAAGCAAATAAACAGCGGCCACTGGCAGTAGAAGTAATGTCTCAATAAACAAGCCAGTTTTTGCATCGACACTGACTTTCTTTCTTAATAAGCCATAAAAGCCGAAGCTCATTGCTAACGCCATCGCAACAACGGGTACGGAGCCAAATACAATCAGTTGAACGAGTACGCCACAACCTGCCAATACAACCGCGAACCACTGTAATTTACGCAGTCGCTCACCAAGGAAGACCATCCCGAGTAAGACGTTGATCAGTGGATTAATGTAATAACCTAAGCTGGCGTCGAGCATATGATTCGAGTTTACCGCCCAAATGAAAATCAACCAATTGCCGCCAATTAACATGGAACTTGCGATCAGGTAAGCGATTTTCGTTTTGTCTTTCGCGATGTGGTAAGCCGAGCGCCAGTGACGGCCAAAATGGAGGAGTGCAGCAAGCAAAAAGAAAGACCATATCACTCGGTGGCTGAGAATTTCCAAAGGAGATACTTGTGCGATGGACTTAAAGTACATCGGCGCAATGCCCCACATGGTATACGCGCCAATCGCTAGCAAGATGCCTTGCCGCGCGCGTTGTTGTTCGTCTTCTGGTGTCATGAAGTGTCACCTAATTGTGTGTTTTATAGAGCAGAAAATCAGTATACGAGTCGTGATGCGAAACACCTAACAATTTGCGGTTTTATTCACCATGAAACCCCATTACAATGTGCCCTCACTTTGTGTGCCAGTGGTATGCATAAGCACCTCTTTTTTAAGACCCAATCTGAGACTTTTCATGACCTCGACCTTGTTAGCCGAACAATCTGATTCGCCTGTAACGCCTCAACGTGTGTTGGAGGATGTGTTTGGTTACCAAGAGTTCCGTGATGGTCAGCAATTAGTGATTGACGCCGCGATAGAAGGTCGCGACAGCTTAGTTATCCTGCCTACTGGTGGCGGTAAGTCGCTGTGTTATCAAATTCCTGCTTTGGTTCGCTCTGGTATTACTTTGGTGATTTCTCCGCTTATCTCGCTGATGAAAGACCAAGTGGACCAGCTTAAAGCCAACGGTGTAGCGGCTGAATGCATTAACTCGACCATGACTCGTGAAGAACTGCTCAGCGTGTATAACCGCATGCACACTGGTCATCTTAAGTTGGTGTACGTCTCACCAGAACGCGTATTGATGCGTGATTTCATTGAGCGCTTGGAAAACTTGCCGCTATCGATGATTGCTGTCGATGAAGCGCACTGTATTTCCCAGTGGGGACACGACTTCCGTCCAGAATATGCCGCGCTTGGTCAACTTAAGCAGCAGTTTTCCCATGTGCCATTTATGGCGCTGACGGCGACCGCAGATGACGCAACGCGCCGAGATATTCTTGAACGTCTGCAACTGAATAATCCAGAGGTTTACCTAGGCAGCTTCGACCGTCCTAACATTCGCTACAACTTAGTTGAGAAGCACAAGCCGGTTTCGCAAATCGTTCGTTATCTTGAAACCCAAAAGGGTAACTGCGGCATCATCTATTGTGGTAGCCGTAAGAAAGTTGAGATGGTGACCGAGAAGCTGTGCAACAACCACATTCGTGCTGCTGGTTATCACGCCGGTATGGACGCTGATGAGCGCGCTTACGTTCAAGAAGCTTTCCAACGTGATGACATCCAAATTGTAGTGGCGACCGTGGCATTCGGTATGGGCATCAACAAACCAAACGTGCGTTTTGTGGTTCACTTTGATATCCCGCGCAACATCGAGTCTTACTATCAGGAAACGGGTCGTGCAGGGCGTGATGGTCTACCTGCCGAAGCGATGATGTTGTATGACCCAGCGGACATCAGTTGGCTGCGTCGTATGTTGGATGAGAAAGACGATGGTCCACAGAAGCAGGTGGAAACCCACAAACTGAATGCGATGAGTGCCTTTGCTGAGGCGCAAACTTGTCGTCGTCAGGTGCTATTAAATTACTTTGGTGAGTATCGTGAGAAGCCATGTGGCAACTGTGATATTTGCTTAGATCCACCGAAGCACTTTGATGCAACAGAAGAAGCACGTAAGGCGTTGTCTTGTGTGTACCGAGTGAATCAGAGCTTTGGTATGGGCTACGTGGTGGAAGTGCTACGTGGCATGCAAAACATTCGTGTACGTGAAAATGGGCACGATAAGATTTCTACCTACGCGATAGGGCGCGATCACAGCCACGATTACTGGGTGAGTATCTTCCGTCAGTTAATCCACAAAGGGCTGTTGTTTCAAAACATCACGCGTAACTCAACGCTGCAATTAACCGAAGAGGCACGTCCGCTTTTGCGTGGCGATGTGACCCTAGAGTTAGCGGTTCCACGTTTAGACACCGCAGCACGTGCGGCTAAATCAGATAAACTGACCAGCAAGAACTACGACAAAAAGCTGTTTGCTAAGTTACGTAAGCTGCGTAAGTCGATTGCTGATGAAGATGGTTTGCCACCATACGTGGTCTTCAGTGACGCAACTTTGATTGATATGGCGGAAATTCTGCCAACGTCTTACGGCGAAATGCTGGCAGTCAGCGGTGTTGGTCAGCGCAAACTAGAGAAGTACGCCGACCCATTCCTCGATTTGATTCAAGAACACATTACTCACCACGGATAAGGAACCAAGATGCAAAAGGAATTTGGCTTAGCGGACTACATGGCACAAGAAGGGCGCTTAATCATTACCGCGCCGAGCTTTGACCTTGATAGCTTTCCTGCTTTAGGTGAGCGTTTAGTTAGTTTGCTTTCTGCTACTGTGGTGGAAAAGCAGTGGGATGCGGACATTCACTCTTGGCTGATCGACTTTGAAGGTTGCCGACTGTTTATGAAAGCAGAGCATTACAGCGAAGCGATTTGGTTTGAAGCGTTAGCGATTGAAGAGAGCAGGGAAGAGTTGGATTATCTTGCAGGGTTGTTCCAGCGCGGCTTCTAAAAATAGAATTTTTCTAGAGAGGGTGTTTCACATGAAACACCCTTTTTTATGCTTAAACGTTTGCGTCAAACAGACGACTTGCGGCGAAAAGTGGTTAATGTATAATCGCCCACCGCTTCGCTCAGAAAGAGCCAAGCCAGTTTATTTTTCATTTTACATTGTTGGTAAGAGCCACTTTATTCAGTGACTCGATTTGGGTTCCCTCACCCCCAAACCAAACTAAAAAGGTATCGCATGAGTAACTTTACCCCTGCGCAGCAGCGCAACGCCCTTATCTATCTGGTTCTATTCCACCTAGTCATTATTGCATCTAGCAATTACCTAGTTCAGCTACCGTTTACTATCTTCGGTTTCCATACCACTTGGGGTGCATTCACTTTCCCATTTATCTTCTTAGCGACTGACTTAACTGTGCGTATTTTCGGTGCTCAGTTGGCACGTAAGATCATCTTCTTAGTGATGTTGCCTGCTTTGGCAGTGTCTTACTTCTTATCGGTGGTGTTCTTCGAAGGTCAATTCCAAGGTTTTGGCCACCTAGGGGAATTTAACTTATTCGTTGCTCGTATCGCGATTGCTAGCTTCATGGCGTACCTACTTGGTCAGATCATGGATGTGCATGTGTTCAACCGCCTACGTCAAATGAAGCAATGGTGGGTGGCACCAACGTGTTCAACGCTTTTCGGTAATGCACTTGATACCATCGCTTTCTTCGCCATTGCGTTCTACCAAAGCCCAGATCCATTTATGGCTGAGCATTGGACGGAAATCGCGCTGGTGGATTACGGCTTCAAACTGATTATTAGTCTTGGTTTGTTCGTTCCTATGTATGGCGTACTACTGAATTACCTAATTAAGAAGCTGACTGCGGTGAACCCTGACTTTAAGGTGACCACAAGCGTTCAGTCTTAATATCAGTGGGAACCCCGAAAGCCGCTTGCTCAAATCAAGCGGCTTTTTTGTGCCTGTTTACTTGGGGTTAGAGGGTTTTGTACAGCATCATGGGGAGTAATTAGATCATGGGTGTCCAAAAGCTCCCTAAGCTGTACAAAGGTAAAAATGGAGTAATAAAAAAGGTCCCGAGTGAGACCTTTTTATCGAAGTTACGGAACGTAGAGGAAGCTAGTTGGTGAAATGGCTAACGGAGCATCTTCTCAATCAAAATGGCTTTTTGCGCATCGAAGGCGCCAAGTTGCAGGCCGTTCTCCCAACTGATGCTTTGATTGAACATCGCCAGCATCAAACCGACACTGCGTTGATTGGCGTCCTGCCAGCAATCAGATTCGCTGTACTCTCCATCATTTATCGCGTTGCCATTAACGAGAATGGGCTCGAAACGCCATTTTTCGCCGACACGGTAGTAGCCTTTACTGGTTAAGGTCTGGTTGGATTGAATCGTTAAAATGTGCTCGATGCCCGGCTCACCGGTTAATTCAAATACAAATCTTAGCTGGTGGTCGCCACATTGCAGCTCAACGATCAGTTGGCCGTTTTCCTCAATCAGTGTTGACTGAGAGTAGTCTCCGAAGCAGTGCAGCAACCAAGAAATAGGGTGACTGGCTGTTTCAAGAAACCACTCTTTGAGTGTGAAGGTGCCCGGTAGGTTAACTTGGGTGATTAGATTGACCACACAAGGTTGGGTTTGCGAGGTGAGCCATTTCTCTATCGTCTTGGCGGTCTCTAGCTGAGCAAAGGCGTAATTAACCAATAGGTTGGAGTTCGGTTGCTGCCAGTGAGTGATGTCGGAATTCAATCCCACCAATGGCTTTTCACAAATCAGCTTGGTTGAACCTAACGTCTTTATGATCTCTGCATGAGTATGCGCAGGTGTCGCGATGGTCACGACATCGAGTTGTTTGAGTGCGCTGATGTTCGTTTCTGCCTTTAGGATTGCTTCCTCACTGCACGCTTGCTGAAGCGGTTCTATTTGGTTGGCGCATAACGTTGTGACCGATACACCATTGTTTCGATAGTGGGGAATGTGCGTGCGTCCCCAGTTGATTCCTATGATGCCAGCTTGTTTGATTTGCTCTGGCTTGTTGAAACGTTCACTCAATGGCGGCAAGGCAATTCGTTCATCTGTTAGACGTTGGTCATGGTGATAATCATTGCTTGGCAGCACTTGCCATGGCTTGTTGTAATGCTGCTTGAGTGCACAAACGAGTTCGTAGAAATTCCACTTATCCTTTAAGTTGCTATCAAAATGGTATAAACCTGCTTCGTTCCGCTCAATAAGCTGCAAAAAGGCGAGTGCAGTATCGTCCATATGAGAAGTCGCGGGATACCAAACTGTACTAGCGGTAATAACGCCGTTCTCTTCATATTGGCGGTCGAGATGCGCCAACATGTTATTGCCTTCTGCTTGGTGATGGAGCTGCCAACCAATTCGAGCAATCATCGCATCTGGATTTGCTTGCCAGATTGCATCTTCACAACGAACTTTGTATTTGCCGTATTCATCTTGGGTGTTTCTTTCTTCAAAGATGCCATAAGGCCCATTTTTTGTGGCATCAAATACCATTGCTGTACTGACAAAAAGATAAGGAATGTTGCGCTGTTTGCAGTGCTCACCAAGCCACGCTGCCCACGCTTCACTCCCCATCGCCATGTGGCACACCGCATCAATGTGGTGCTGTTGCCAAAATTGCTCACTTTGCTGTGGATCATCTGGTGGGATTTGGTGGTGATTCCATTCCAATACGTTCCAGCCACGGAGGTGGAACTGATGAGCAACTTTAGGGGCGAGGGTGCCAGTTAAGCCAGTCATTAAAACGGTTTTCATTATGGTGCATCTTGGTTGGCTAAATCGTGCTTATCAATAAAGCATGGCTGTTTTTCGATGTAGAGCGGAGAAGCTGAGATTTTTGCTGGGCAGCACGTTTTGTAGGGGAAGTAGAAGCAAAAAAACCCAAGCGAACGCCTGGGCTTTAGTATTGTAAGGCAGTGATATTCGCTTATTTTGCTACGATATTTAATGGCCAGCCGATGTCTGTCTGACGGTTGGATTCAATTTCCAACTCAGCCGCAGTCAGTGGGTTTTTCTCTAGCCATTGCGCATCAATGTGTAACGTTAGATTGTCGCCTTCAACCGTTAGAGTCACATTTGGCTCTAGATCAGGATTGCGACGATGGCTGAGTAGAACCGCAAGACGCAACAGTCTCAATACTCGTTTGGCACTTGAGCCTGATAATGCATGCTGCTCAGGTAAAGAAGTGAGCTGTTCGCGATAGCGACGAGCCACTTCACCAATAAAGAACTTCTGCGCGCGCGTGTAACCAGGCAGATCCAAATTCTGCAGCAAGTAAGCACTATGCTCTCCGCCTTTTTTGAAATCGATAGTTAAACCAATTTCATGCAGTTTTGCGGCGGTCTCGAGTAATATCTTGCCCTGAGGCTCTGTAATCCACTCATCGCCCCCAGCTTGCTGTAAAAGCGTGTGTGCCAGAGTAGCGACTTGTTCGCCGTATTGGTGATCGAGCTGATAGCGATTTTGTACGCTAGCGATAGTGCGGGCACGAATGTCTTCTTGGCGAAGCTCTTCAACCATCTCATACACTAAGCCTTCGCGTAGTGCGCCGCCAGCGAGTGTCATAGCATCGATTTCAAGCAATTCAAAAACGGCAATCAAAATAGAGAGGCCACTAGGGAACACTAATGCCCGCTCAAGTGTTAAGCCTTCAATATCGAGTTCTTCTAAATGGTCGGCCAACATGGCTTGCTTCTGTAGACGTTTGAGCTTGGAGTGAGTGATTACTTCGTCCATGCCTTGCGCCAGCATTATCTCTTGCAATGCCTGAACAGTGCCTGATGCCCCAACACACACATCCCAACCAATTTCTGTATAACGTTCTAAAATCGGCTGGATGGTCTGTTTCGCTCCTTCAATTGCCGCGTCAAAGTTACGAGCATTCAATTGGCGATCTTTAAAGAAGTTTTCAAGCCAAGTCACGCAGCCCATTTTTAAGCTGGTCAGTGCTTTGGCTTCGAAACCTTCACCGATAATCAGTTCGGTACTTGCTCCACCGATATCGACTACAAGGCGACGACCACTACCGCCAGAGGTGTGAGCGACACCTTTATAGATAGTGGCAGCTTCTTCTTCACCAGTAATCACTTCGATAGGCTGGCCTAGAATTTGGTTAGCCTTTTCTAAAAACACATCTACATTGGTCGCGGTACGTAATGTTGCAGTACCGACGATGCGAATGTTTTGCTTAGGAATGTCCTGCAAGCGTTCCGCAAATAGACTTAAGCAGTCCCATCCTCGCTGCATAGCTTCCATACTAAGAGAATTATGTTCATCTAAGCCCGCTGCTAGACGAACTTTGCGCTTAATTTTAGCCATTGTTTGAACGCTGCCATCGATGTGACGCACAACGAGCATGTGAAAACTGTTCGACCCGAGGTCGATGGCGGCATATAGCGGTGATGATCCTGCTTGACTCATAAACGAACTCAGTTTCCTATTACGATTGTTTTGGTGCCGATTGACGCGGTTGGCGTGGACGACGTCCCTGCGGCTTACGGTTACCAGAACGGGTACCGCCAGTATTCGTGCGGCGCTGTTGGTTGCGTGGTGCACGCATACGAATCGGAGCCGGTAGATCTTGAATCAGTGCCGACGAATCGTACTCTGAAACTGGGATTGTATGCTCAATGTATTCTTCGATTGCTGGTAGGTTAACCGCGTACTCTTCACAAGCAAAACTGATCGAATGACCGCTCGCACCAGCGCGACCAGTACGGCCAATACGGTGAACATAATCTTCACAGTCGTCAGGAAGGTCGTAGTTGAAAACGTGCGTTACCTGAGGAATATGCAGGCCACGCGCTGCAACGTCAGTTGCAACTAGGATGTCGACATCACCTTTGGTGAATTGCTCAAGAATCTTCTCACGCTTCTTCTGCGGTACATCGCCAGTAAGAAGGCCTACACGGTGTCCATCGGCAGCCAAATGACCCCAAACCGATTCACACTTATGCTTGGTATTGGCAAAAATGATAGCGCGATCTGGCCACTCTTCTTCAATTAGTGTTTGAAGCAGCGCCATTTTGTCTTCATTCGAAGGATAGAAAAGCTCTTCCTGGATACGGTGGCCAGTTTTTTGTTCTGGTTCGACAACGACATGCTCAGGAGTATTCATGTGTTCGAATGCCAGTTCTTGAACGCGGTAAGACAGCGTTGCTGAGAACAGCATGTTCAAACGCTCTTTTGGCTCAGGCATACGACGGAACAAGAAGCGAATGTCTTTAATAAAGCCAAGATCGAACATGCGGTCGGCTTCGTCCAGAACAACAGCTTGAATGTTGTTGAGGTTAAATACGCGCTGTTTGTAGAAATCGATGATACGGCCTGTTGTTCCGATCAGAATATCTACGCCGTCTTGCAGTTTCGCAAGTTGCTTGTCGTAGCTTTCACCACCGTAAGCTAGAGCGGTTTTTAGACCTGTGCTTTCAGTTAATGATTCTGCATCATTGTAAATCTGAATAGCGAGCTCACGTGTTGGCGCCATAATAATTGCGCGTGGCTGTGTAGGCTTACGACCTTCATGTTCCGGAGTCGTCAGAAGGTGGTTGAACGTAGCAGTAAGAAACGCGAGCGTTTTACCAGTACCCGTTTGGGCCTGGCCTGCGATGTCTTGGCCGGTGAGCAGGACCGGCAACGCCAAGGCTTGGATAGGGGTACAAAATTCGAACCCTTTTTTGTCCAATCCTTCAATAACTTGGGGCTTTAAGCCCAAATCGGCGAACTTTTGCTCTGTGATATGCGTCTTTTTCATGGCTATAGAATATCAGCTAAAGCTTGCAATACGAAAGTAAATACATTCCAATAGGGCATCTAATTACTGGTTATCATCCAACCAGTTTCGAAAAACACATTGGAGTGGAAGATGAGTGATAAGATTTTGCAGCTAACTGATGACGGTTTTGAAAACGATGTAATCAACGCTGCAGGCCCGGTTCTAGTGGATTTTTGGGCAGAATGGTGTGGTCCTTGTAAAATGATCGCTCCTATTTTGGACGAAATCGCAGACGAGTACGAAGGCAAACTCACTATCGGTAAACTAAACATCGACCATAACGCAGGTACACCACCTAAGTTTGGTATTCGCGGCATTCCAACGCTATTACTATTTAAAGATGGTAACGTAGCGGCAACGAAAGTAGGTGCTCTGTCTAAAACTCAACTAAAAGAGTTCCTAGACGCAAACTTATAATCACCAAGTGATTACAGATAAAACCGTGCAAAGTTACAATGCACGGTTTTGTTTTTCTAACTCTGGACTAGAATACTAATTAGTGCTAACTTATCGCGCGTTAATTGAACAAATTTCTCTTCTTGGTCGATCCTGAGACCAAATCCATCTTAACTAGAAAACAGATCTTATTTTGACTAAACAAGAATCCACCACCATGAACCTTACCGAACTGAAGAACAGACCTGTGTCTGACCTTGTAAAACTGGGCGAAAGCTTAGGATTAGAGAACCTAGCTCGCTTAAGAAAACAAGACATCATCTTCGCGATTTTAAAAGCGCACGCTAAAGGCGGCGAAGACATCTTTGGCGATGGGGTTCTGGAAATTCTGCAAGACGGCTTTGGTTTCCTACGCAGTGCAGATAGTTCATACCTTGCGGGTCCGGACGATATCTACGTATCACCAAGTCAGATTCGTCGCTTTAACCTACGTACTGGTGACTCTATCGCTGGTAAAATTCGTCCACCAAAAGACGGTGAACGTTACTTTGCCCTTCTAAAAGTCAATACCGTTAACGACGATAAACCAGACAACGCCCGTAACAAGATCCTATTTGAAAACCTTACCCCTCTACATGCGAATGAGCGCATGGTTATGGAGCGTGGTAACGGTTCAACAGAAGACATTACAGCACGTGTTTTAGACTTGGCATCGCCAATCGGTAAAGGTCAACGTGGTCTGATTGTTGCTCCGCCTAAAGCGGGTAAAACAATGCTTCTGCAAAACATCGCGCAAAGCATCGCGTACAACCACCCAGAGTGTGAGTTGATGGTTCTTCTTATCGACGAACGTCCAGAAGAAGTAACTGAGATGCAGCGCCTAGTTAAAGGTGAAGTGGTTGCGTCGACTTTCGATGAGCCAGCATCTCGTCACGTACAAGTAGCGGAAATGGTGATCGAGAAAGCAAAACGTCTTGTTGAACATAAGAAAGACGTGGTTATCTTGCTTGACTCTATCACTCGTCTAGCTCGTGCTTACAACACCGTAGTGCCTTCATCAGGTAAAGTACTAACTGGTGGTGTGGATGCAAACGCATTACATCGTCCTAAGCGTTTCTTCGGTGCTGCACGTAACGTAGAAGAAGGCGGCAGCCTAACTATCATCGCAACGGCACTAGTAGATACTGGTTCTAAAATGGATGAAGTTATCTACGAAGAGTTCAAGGGTACAGGTAACATGGAACTGCACTTGAACCGTAAGATTGCTGAGAAGCGTGTATTCCCTGCGATTGACTTCAACCGCTCAGGTACACGTCGTGAAGAGCTACTGACGAAGACTGACGAACTACAGAAGATGTGGATTCTGCGTAAGATCGTTCACCCAATGGGTGAAATCGACGCAATGGAATTCCTAATCGATAAGCTAGCGATGACGAAGACCAACGATGAGTTCTTCGATGCGATGCGTCGTCAATAGTCTCAAATAAGTGATTCTGCGAAAAGCCACTGTATATCGGTGGCTTTTTTATTGCTTTCTCCCGATAGAAGTATCAGAATGAAGGAAATGTTATCGGGAGGTTAACATGCAACAAGGAATGTTGTCGTCATTACTCCTGAGCTTGTCACTTATCACTCTACCTGCGACATTATCTGCCAAGGAAATGCATGAGTCTGTAGTAGAGCAGTGGCTTCAGGATACTCAAATACAGGCTAAAGTCTCTGAACTGCTTGATTACGCTGTCAGAGATGAAGTCGACTCGCTTAAATTTGCCCTTGATCGACTTGCTTTGCCTCAACAAGAGGTGGTGCGCTTTCAATTGTTGGAAAAGCTTGAAAAGCAAGATGTGATTCTCACGCCTCGAATGGCTCTGTTTGTTGAGTCCCAGATCCGTATGACCCCGACTTATCAAGTGTTAGAGCGAGGTGATGGGTATGAATTTAGTGTACCCGCTTTTAACTTTCCCGTTATTGCGAGTCGCTTGATTAAGCGTTGGAAACAAGACCAAAGTACCTTGGACTTTGTCTTACAAGCTGAACGAAGAGAGCTTAACTTAAAGCAATGGCTTACAGGGCCATCTCAACAAGCTCAAGCACGTGAAGCGCTTTTGATTCGAGAGTTAGACAGCTTATCACCCAATGCGCTTGCTGCATTAACGGCCCAGTTAACCAAAGCAAATGTGACCAGTTGGTTACCCTCGACGGCCGTGATAGTCAGGTTGGCACAAGTTAGTCAGGATGAGGAAGTGTACAACTTACTCTGGCGGATGAAAGCCGATTACAACAGCCAGTCCGAACTTGAGCGTTTAGCTGCGGTTGGAGACGTTTTTTCCATTCAGCAATTGATGAATGCCACAGTTAACCCATCACTCAAGCCAGAAGCTATTAGTCTACTTACAAAATCTAACCCTCTATCTCCGCAAGTAAAGCAGTTTCTAGTTAGAAAAATGGCGTTATCAGAAGAAGCAACCATGGTTGCTCGAGAGCTTGCTCAACAAGGGCATCAAACCTGGTTGGAAGAGTTAGTATCTTCGAACCATCAGATAAAGACTCGGCAGATTGAACAAGTATTAAAGTAATCTTGCTCACATACCCACACAAAATAGGAGGATCTTAGAGTCCTCCTATTTGTTATACTGCGGACAGTTTAATCAGCCAGCATGAAGGCCTATGAGTTTTAAGGATTTACGCGAATTTATCGACCACCTAGAACAGAAAGGTCGACTTAAACGCATCACTCACCCTGTCGATCCCGCTTATGAAATGACAGAAATCAGCGACCGCACCTTGCGTGCTGGTGGACCTGCGCTGTTGTTTGAGAACCCAATCGGCTACGACGTACCTGTTTTGACTAACCTGTTTGGTACACCAGAGCGTGTCGCAATCGGTATGGGACGTGAAGATGTTAAGGAATTAAGAGAAGTCGGTAAGCTGCTGGCTTATTTAAAAGAACCTGAGCCACCAAAAGGCTTCAAAGACGCTTTAGAAAAACTGCCTGTGTTCAAACAAGTATTGAACATGCCGGCTAAGCGTTTACGTAAAGCACCATGCCAAGACATTGTTTGGCAAGGTGATGAAGTCGACTTGGATAAAATTCCGGTAATGAGCTGCTGGGCAGAAGATGTAGCGCCGCTGCTTACTTGGGGCTTAACCGTAACCAAAGGTCCAAGTAAGAAACGTCAAAACCTAGGCATTTACCGTCAGCAGAAAATTGCCAAGAACAAAATCATCATGCGTTGGTTAGCCCATCGTGGTGGTGCGCTTGATCTGCGCGATTGGATGGAAACCAACCCAGGTAAACCTTTCCCAGTTTCGGTCGCGTTTGGTGCAGACCCAGCAACCATTCTTGGTGCAGTAACACCAGTGCCAGATACGCTATCGGAATACGCATTTGCAGGTTTGCTACGTGGAAGCAAAACGGAAGTCGTGAAGTCAGTCAGCAACGATTTGGAAGTGCCAGCGAGCGCGGAAATCGTGATGGAAGGCTATATCGACCCGAACGAGTTTGCTGATGAAGGTCCTTATGGTGACCACACTGGCTACTATAACGAAAAAGAAAAGCACCACGTATTTACTATTACGCACATTACTATGCGTAAAGACCCTATTTATCACAGCACCTACACAGGTCGTCCGCCAGATGAACCAGCTGTATTGGGTGTGGCATTAAACGAAGTGTTTGTGCCTATTCTGCAAAAGCAATTCCCAGAGATTGAAGACTTCTATCTTCCGCCAGAAGGTTGTTCGTACCGAATGGCCGTCGTCACCATGAAGAAGCAGTACCCAGGACATGCTAAGCGCGTAATGATGGGCGTGTGGTCTTTCTTACGTCAATTCATGTATACCAAGTTTGTTATTGTGTGCGATGAATCGGTAAACGCACGAGATTGGAATGATGTCGTGAAAGCCATGTCAGAGCATATGGACCCTGTACGTGATACCTTGATGATAGATAACACGCCAATTGACTCGCTCGACTTTGCTTCACCAGTGGTTGGGCTTGGCTCCAAAATGGGTTTGGATGCGACCATTAAATGGGATGCCGAGCTGGCGACGCGAACCGAGGTCACTGAGCGAGACAGCAAAGCGATTACCGAAGCAGAACTAAATGAGTTGAAACAGCAACGCCCTGAGATTGTTGACGTCTATCTTCCAGTTACAGCAAACAACCAATTTGCTGTCGTGACTATGAAGAAAGACCAAGCTGGTCAATCCCAAGAATTGATGGAACATCTATGGGGCTTCTTTGCTCAGTACACGGATAACAAATTCATCATTTTGTGCGACGATGACGTTAATGCACGAGATTGGAATGACATCATTTGGGCGGTGACAACTCGAATGGACCCAGATAGAGACACGATTCAAGTGCTTGGTAAGACTGAGAGTTCATCCAAATTAGGACTGGATGCGACCAACAAGTTCGAATCTGAAGTCACGCGCGAGTGGGGCACGCCTATCAAAAAAGATCCTAAACTTGTGGCTAAAGTCGATGAGATTTGGGACCAGTTAGGTATTCTATGAGTCATCAAGTCCACCTTCTACCAATGGACGTTACGTTCCAAGTAAAAGAAGGGGAGACGGTGTTGGAAGCTGCGCTCAACAACAATATTCGCTTCCCACACCGTTGCCAAGTTGGCGCTTGCGCCATGTGTATGTGTAAAAAGCTAACGGGCGAGGTGAGTTACCACCTCGAACCGATGCTAACCGAAAAAGAGCAACAGCAAGGTTGGATATTCCCTTGCCAAGCCTATACAGAAAGTAATTTAGTGCTTACTTTTGATGAGTAAGCGAGAGGAACACCATGACCATCCAATGTAAAGTAAAGTCTATTCAGCCGTTAGCTTGTAATACTTACCAAATCCTTCTTCATCCAGAATCACCAGTGCCTTTTAAAGCGGGTCAGTACCTAATGGTGGTGATGGGTGAAAAAGACAAACGTCCTTTCTCTATCGCAAGCAGCCCTTGTCGTCATGAAGGTGAACTTGAACTGCACATCGGTGCGGCGGAACACAACGCTTATGCACAAGAAGTTGTCGAAGCAATGCAAGCGGCGCTTGAAACTGATGGTCAGATTGAAATTGATGCGCCACATGGCGATGCTTGGGTTCAAGAAGAAAGCGAACGCCCATTATTATTAATTGCTGGTGGTACAGGCTTCAGTTACGTTCGCTCGATTCTGGATCACTGCGTAGCGCAGAATAAAACCAATCCTATCTATTTATATTGGGGGGCGCGCGATAACTGCCAGCTTTATGCTAAAGACGAACTGGTCGAGATTGCCGACAAGTTTGCCAATGTTCACTTTGTGCCAGTAGTAGAAGAAGCTCCTGCAGACTGGCAAGGTAAAGTTGGTAACGTGCTACAAGCTGTAGCTGAAGATTTCGAAAGCTTAGAAAACTACGATATCTATATTGCAGGTCGTTTTGAAATGGCTGGCGCAGCACGTGAACAGTTCACTCAGAACAAGAAAGCGAAGAGCGAACGTATGTTCGCAGACGCGTACGCATTCATTTAAATACGGCTTTTAAGGCAGAAAAAGAGGTTTTTTTACCCTCTTTTTTGCTTTTTTGATGAAATAGTCATCGAACAGTCAGTTTTTTCCATTTTTTTTCAAAAAAGGGTTGCGAACGGATCTGAGTTCCCTATAATGCGCATCCACCGACACGGCAGACGCGATAAGGCTTCAGCAGGGTCGGAGAGGTGAAAGCTTCTACGAAAAATAAAATTGAAAAAGTGTTTGACACTGTCAATTAAATCGCTAGAATGCACCTCCGCTTTGAGAGAAAAACTTCTCGCAAAGCAAGCTCTTTAACAATATAGACCTATCAATCTGTGTGGGCACTCGTTGATGATAATCCAATTAGATATTTCTTTCTTAACGGAAAGCGGTATCAAATTAGGTTTCAATGAAACGAAGTGACCATTGAATCGAAAGATTCAGCACAGTCAATTCAAACATTACTTA
>NZ_JAWOTX010000039.1:0-35389 GCF_033339115.1 Vibrio sp. 947
TATCGCGATGTTTCGTCGGGTCTATGGCGATTCACCTACGCGTTACTTTTCTAATCGCGGAATATAATTTCCGTGCTCGCATGCTCATGATGTTCCCCTAATTATCTTTAATCAAAAAAGGTAAATATTGAAAAGATTAACTGTTATGTTATAACATTTTTCTACCCCAAATGAGCTGAAATCAATTTCGAAGTGGATAATAGATTCGTCGCGAACGCTACCATCTTGGTCGTAGAGTATTGGTTATCGAAACCATTAACTCATGTTAGTGAAAGGAAGTTCCTGAACCCTATAGTGCTTCTTTCACCAATCTTCTGTTTGGGCCATTATCTCTAACATCCAGACGCGAAATAGCATAAGATACACGGCCTTTACTAGCACTGAGCCACTCATCGTAATGACAGATAAAACACAGCAAGCGACATTTGCCGATCTTGGCCTGATTCCAACATTAGTCGAGCGACTAGAAGCGTTGGAATACAGCCAACCGACGCCCATTCAATCCCGTTCTATTCCTGATATCCTTGAAGGGAAAGATATTATTGGTGGTGCCAATACGGGTTCTGGTAAAACCGCTGCTTTTTCGCTGCCAATCCTGCAAAAAATTGTTCAGCAAGACGGATCAAACAATCGCCGTGGTAACTTCGTTTCTCACCTGATTTTAGTTCCAACTCGTGAGTTGGCATCACAGGTGGCATACAACGTCAAATCTTACTCGTACCATCTTAGAGATAAGATCAAAACGGTTGCCGTATTTGGTGGTGTATCGGTGAACCCACAAATGCTAGCGCTTCGCGGTGGCTGTGACATTATCGTAGCTACGCCGGGTCGATTACTTGATCTGGTATCCAGTAACGCGATTAAGTTGAGCCAAGTAGAAACGCTCGTCCTTGACGAAGCCGACCGAATGTTGAGCCTCGGATTTACCGAAGAACTCAATAAGATTCTTGCGTTACTGCCAGAGAAGAAACAGACGCTGTTATTTTCTGCAACTTTCCCTGATAAAGTGACGACGTTGGCTCAGCAGTTGCTCCGCGACCCTGTTGAAGTTCAGTTGCAGAGCGCAGAAGCCAGCACTTTGGTGCAGCGCGTGTTTAGTGTAAATAAAGGTGAGAAGACGGCGGTACTCGCGCACTTAATCAAACAGCATCAGTGGCGACAGACTCTGATTTTTGTGAATGCTAAGAATGTCTGTAACCATTTAGCTCAAAAGCTGTCAAAACGCGGTATTACCGCTGAAGTTTTCCATGGTGATAAAGGGCAGGGCGCTCGTACTCGTGTCCTTGACGGTTTTAAGTCTGGCGAGATTCAAGTTCTTATTGCCACTGATATCGCAGCACGCGGCCTTGATATTGAAAAACTTCCAGTGGTGATTAACTTCGATCTTCCGCGTAGCCCTGCTGATTACATGCATCGAATCGGTCGTAGTGGTCGTGCTGGTGAAGTAGGTTTAGGATTATCTCTTATCGATTACGACGACTACCACCATTTCAAAGTGATAGAAAAGAAAAATAAGTTCCAACTTGAACGTGAGCAGGTAGTCGGTTTTGAAGTGGAAGACGATCAGAGTGAAGCCTACTTTTTACCAATGAAGCCGCGAGCGAAGCCGGCAGGTACGGGTAAAAAGAAGAAAAAGCGTAATCAATAGAAAACGTAAACTACATGTGAGTTTACTTACGGGAGTTGTTAGAGAAAAGGAATGCTCACTAGCTTGAGTCTTCGCTTCTAGCCATTCCTTTAAAGAACAATAGAGCCCTGCTGGAGCTACCAGTAGGGCTCTATTGCTTTTCAAGATAGTGTTATTGGCGACGAGCAGGGCGTCCGCGAGGTGAACGCTTTTTAAATGCAGACGCTGCTTTGGCTTGTGACTTAAGAATAGAGTCAACGGTTAGCGGCATTGGCTCTTTAGGTTCAAGGCCATGAGGGAACGTACGAGCTCTTGGCGGTAAGTTGTATTCTTCTTCGCTCGCGCGTGGCATGCGCTTAAAGCGATAAAGGTAAAAGTTTTCTAATTTTTCTCTCGCCCATTCGGTTTTCTTTAAATACTTCACGCTACTTGCAATCGAAGGCTTAGTGTTAAAGCAATTAAAACGCATTGCTGTATCTAGAATGTCCCAGCCGTAAAAATCCACTAACTCTTGCAACATAGTCTCTAGCTTTAACCCGTGCAGTGGATTGTTCTGTTGCAGCTCGATTCTCTCTTCGTCAGTCATCATTTTTAAGGGCCTTACTCATTAAAGGGCGGAGTTTAACAAAGTATACAATGCAGAGATATCTATAGTTACTTTGCGATGGATGCGAGCACAGTGATCTCTACCTTGAAAGTATAAATCGGAATTGGCCGTTCTACTTGGCTCTCTGCTCAAAAATGACTCATAAAAGTTCAAGCGTCCTAGTTCGATGTTAAATTATTGTATAATAAGTGAGATTTTTGTTGTTCTTTTACTAATGTCTAATATTCCTACCCATAGCAACACATGCTTAATAAGCTCAAAATCAAAATTCGTTCATGCCGCTTTCTTAGTATGGCCTAGAAGTTTGATGTGGGTGTTGTCTCGTATTGGTCGAAGGCCTGTCTACCAAGCGAAACTCTAGTTGACGTAGTTCAACGTTGAAACATAAAAGGATGACTCAATGTCTGACAAAAGTAAGACTTTTTACAGGGATGTGCGCAAAAAACCGCATGAATTTGAAAACCGAGAAGACTTTCTAAATCATGATTTAACCGTTATGAGCTTCCGTCGCTGGGGAATTCATTTGCCCTCACGTGATTACAGTATTGAAATCGAAGACTGGGTACCGGCATTAGCAGCAACCATTGGTAAAGTGGTTATGGTCACTGCCATGGTTTCCGCTTTTGCTGCTCAGTTTGGTTTATCTCCGGAATTCATTGCAGAAAACGTGCGTTACGAATTACTTATCGCTGGAGCCCTGTTCGTCATTCTGTTTTCTGCCATCCTAAACCCGAATGCAAACTTAGCGGGAACCCATGGCCCAATGATACCGCTGATTCCTATGATTGCAGCTGCAGGAGGGCACCCTCTCGCGCTAGGTTTGATGGTATGTGTTTTTGGGTTAATTCTCGCCTTAACCAAAGGTGGCTCTAAACTCATGACTCTGACTGGTATCGGGGTTCGAGGAGGGTTGTTGATCTACCTTGGTGCTGTTGGGTTGCTCGGGCAAATTAATAAGACGGAAGCGTGGGCTGCAAGTACGGACCAAGGTTACATTTCGTTTGTGGTCATAGGCCTAACCGTTATGGTTTACGCTTACTTAGCCAAGATCAATAAACGTTGGCTCGCTATCCCATTGTGCTCTGCACTCGCGGGTATTGTTGCTTATTTGATGGGCGCTGAGTTTGCTTTTACCACAGAGCCGGGCCTGCCTAATTTCAGTCCATTCTACTGGTGGGGGGAAGATACAGGCTGGCAGCTAGGCTGGCCAACCCTAGAGCACTTTATTGCCGTGACTCCATTTGCTCTACTGGCAGTCGCTATGTGGTCCCCTGATTATCTCGGCCATCGTGTGTTTCAAGAACTTAACTACCCAAAAGAAGCGAAAGGTGTACTCATGGATGTCGATGACACGATGGTCGGAGCATCTGTTCGTCAGGGGGTTGGCTCACTCTTAGGGGGCGGAAACCTAGCTTCTTCTTGGGGAACGTACATGATTCCTGCCGCAATTGCCAAACGTCCTATTCCAGGTGGCGCACTGTTAACGGGTTTCATGTGTATTGCGGCGGCGGTAATTGGCTACCCAATGGATCTAGCAATGTGGGAACCTGTTCTGCGCGTTGCTTTGATTGTCGGTGTATTCTTACCACTTCTTGAAGCGGGTATGCAGATGATCCATAAGCATAAAGATTCACTCAGTGCAGGTATCTGTATTTTTGCCTGTGCATTCGTTAATCCAGTCTTCGGTTGGGCAATCACGATGCTGTTGGATAACCTCGGGCTTATCGGCGACCATGAGCGTGCTAACGAACTATCGCGCAAAGATAAATATCTGATTCCTGGCACTGCGTTTATCGTTTGTGCAGGCTCCCTTGCTATTGTTGGTCAGCTTCCAGGCATTCCAGCTCTTATCGGTTAATCGAATTATGCTCTAAAGGTATAGTGAGAACAGTGAGTAAAGGGACTTGCTTCTTAAAATAGTAGACAAAAACAAAAAGCTACCTAGTACCAGGTAGCTTTTTGCATGTAGGGTTAGGCTACGGAGTTAGGCTATATGAGTGATTCAATGCCGTATTTTGCGCCGTAGTGTTCAACGACAAAATCAATGTCTTTGTCACCACGGCCTGATAAGTTGATCAAAATCGAGCCGGTTTCTCCTTGCTGCGCGAGTTTAATTGCGTAAGCGACAGCGTGTGAGGATTCAATAGCAGGAATTATTCCCTCTTCACGAGACAGCTCAAAGAAGGCATCAATCGCTTCGTCATCACTGATTGAGCCGTAATTGACACGGCCAATGTCTTTTAAGTAACTATGCTGAGGTCCAACCGATGGGTAATCCAAGCCACTTGCTACAGAGTACACTTCCTGAGGTTCACCTTGTGCATCTTTAAGCATGTAAGACTTAAATCCGTGCATGATACCTGGCTCACCGAGTGTGAGTGTTGCAGCATGCTCGCCAACCTTTTGCAAAGAGCGGCCCGCTGGTTCAACGCCGTGAATGGCGACTTGTTCATCCTCTAAGAAAGCAGTAAATAGCCCCATCGCGTTAGAACCACCTCCAACGCATGCGACGAGATTATTGGGTAACTTGCCGGTCATTTCTTTGAATTGAACTCGTGCTTCGTTACCGATAATTGATTGGAAATCTCTCACCATTTTAGGGAATGGGTGAGGACCAACGACAGAGCCTATCGCATAAAGTTGTGTATCAGGATCTTTCAGATAAGCTTCGAATGCAGAATCTACCGCTTCTTTGAGGGTTTTGCGCCCATGAGTGGCAGGAATGACATTAGCACCAAGGATTCTCATGCGGACGACATTCGGATGTTCTTTGGCGATATCAACTTCACCCATGTAAATATCGCATTTCAAGCCAACCAATGCCGCGGCTGTAGCAAGCGCAACACCGTGTTGTCCTGCGCCAGTTTCAGCAATCAGTTTCTTCTTACCCATCTTTTTAGCGAGAATGGCTTCTCCTAAGCAGTGGTTAATTTTATGTGCGCCTGTATGGTTTAAGTCTTCGCGCTTTAGGTAGATGTCTGCTCCGTATTTTTTAGACAAGTTTTCCGCATGGAAGATTGGGCTAGGTCGTCCAACAAAGTGCTTATACAGGCGAGCGAGTTCCGCTTTAAATTCAGGATCTTTGCTGCATTCCTCATAAGCTGCGTTGATGTCATGCATGATTTGTTCAAGCTCAGGTGGAACAAAGCTACCACCGTATTCACCAAAGTATCCTTCTTCGTTGGGCATAGTGAGATCAAACGAGTTTTTCATTATTTACATCCTAGTTAACGAAAGTATTGATACTTTATACCCAAAATTTGGAAGAGGTTGTGTGATCAGTTGCTTAAATAACAATTGTCGATCTAGTGAACTAGTTAAAAAGTACAGCTTGGGTAGGGGATAATAGTTGGGATGTAGAATCAGGTGGTTTGAATAGGTGCAAAAAAGCCCCGAGAGATCCTAGGCTGTCATAAGAACCTCTCGAGGCAAACAGAGTGCTGGAAATACACTCTGCGATGGTGTCTGGAAACAAAAATTAGATTCGTTTCCTTTGTCAGATATTAGGGTTTTAGAATGAGTCGATGTCAGCGAAATGTCACAAGTTAATTGCGGTATTAAAAGCTTATTTTTTATTTTTGATTAATGGATTAGAAAGTAACCTAAAACAGGCTAACCTACCGCGTGTTCCGCATCTTTTAAGTTGAACATGATCTTTCTTTATTTCGAATCGACGTCTTTAACCAACACGTGCACTTTAGCTCCTAGAGTAAACGTGGTGCTCTGGCTAGAAATTTTTTGTTTGACTGCATCAAATTCGAACTCACCATTTTGGAAAGTTGATAAAGGAATGAGACCTTCGGTTCCTCTAACTCAACAAATACCCCGAAGTGTGTGACTCCACACGCTGTCCCTATGAAGTGTTGTCCGATAAATGGCTTCATGTAATGACATTTCAGTGCAAACTCAATCTCTCAGCTAGGGATTATGTGCTCGTAGTTATTAGAATTTATTGATTGAGCAGATATATTTAATTTCATTTTTTCTCTTATATTCGCCAATCGCTTTTATTTTATAAACTTTATTTTTATGAGCAAAGCATGAGGCGAAGTGATTCAGATATGAATGAGATTAATTTAATTCCAAACTGGAATTGCAAGGTAGGTTGTGTGATTACCTAAAGATGTATACCAAAGTGACTTTATTGAAAGTGATTAATGATGGTGTGGGAGAGGTAAGTGATTTGGCTATATAAACTTAGATAGAGAATAGTAAGGGCAGTAACAAGTGGAAGGGGGTTGTGGCACCAACAACATTGATGCCACACAAAGAATTACAGTGCAGTTACTTCAGCTGCTTGTAAACCTTTGTTACCTTGTTCAACAACGAACGATACTTTTTGGCCTTCAGTAAGAGTTTTGAAGCCTTCAGAAACAATAGAACGGAAGTGAACGAATACGTCATCACCGCCATTGTCTTGAGAAATAAAACCAAAACCTTTAGTTTCGTTGAACCATTTTACTGAACCAGTTAATTTATTAGACATAGATACCTCTATATTTGATTGTTTTAAATATTGAATTTTTAGCTAATATCAAGTGCTACTATATGATTTTAGAGATAACTATTTTGTCGCAGGAACGTAAACGAGGAATTCGATGTGGAACTGAGAGAAACTTTGATCTTTAATTACATTAATAGCTCTTTCCGTAAGAGCTGATGTGCAGTATACCGACAAAATTAATAAAGGCTAGCCTTTTCTTTTTTATTTTTTGAGTACACCAAGCGCATTGCTTTCAAAGCATACGCTTGGTGTATAAGACGGCGTGATGTTATAGGTGGCGTCGAGCGCTTAGTGTTTTCTGGTTGGGCCGTTACGAACGATGTCTTTACCATTGTCATATACGTGCTGCGAAACCCAGCGGCCAAGGAGCAATTGGTGCTTTTCTCCTAATACGGCAACAAATGGACGGCCATCGGTATTAGAGGTGGCTAGCGCAACGCCAGTGACACCTTCAAGGCCTAGAGCGCCGCTTTCTACTAAATGCAGAAATGCCTCCAACTCTTCAATCGTTTCGATTACATGGTTATCAATATTCATTGTATTCAATCTCTTCGAATTGCATTGCGGTCGCGTACTCTACCTAAGTTAAGCGTGGAAACCAAGCTTCTACGTGCGTCATGTAATGAGAGAACTTTGCCCTGCCACTAATCATCAATAAGTTAGTCTCGATAGTCCGGAACTTGCCTAGATTCAATGGGGCAGAAAACACTCTCTGGTTAGACATGAGTCACATAATGTTGTCTGGTTTATCTCATCAATACTTTTGCTATTGGATGGGGTGAAGGGGAGTGCAATAATTTGTAAAACTCTTTTCCTAAAGGCTGTTATGAAGAAAGTCCTGATTACCGGTTTTGAACCTTTTGGTGGTGACGCCATTAACCCCGCCTTAGAAGCGGTCAAGCAATTAGAGGCTGCGGCCATAAAAGGCGGTGTGATAGTTACTTGCCCAGTCCCCGTAGTTCGATATGACTCGGTGAAAGTCGTTATTGAAGCAATAGAAGCGCACCAGCCAGACTGTGTAATTACTGTAGGGCAAGCGGCCGGGCGTAGCGCGATAACCCCAGAACGTGTCGCAATTAATGTCGATGATTTTCGTATTCCAGATAACGCTGGGCATCAGCCGATTGATGAACCCGTGGTGGCTGATGGTCCTGATGCTTACTTCTCGACACTGCCGATAAAGCGTATTGTTCAAACGCTGCAAAAGCAGGGGATACCTAGCCAGATTTCCAACAGTGCCGGAACATTTGTATGTAACCACCTTTTTTATGGGATCCAACATTATCTAAAAGACAAACCTATTCGTCATGGGTTTGTTCATATCCCATTATTGCCAGAACAAGCAGTAGATGGCAGTCAGCCTTCCATGTCTCTGGAGATGATAGTCGAAGGGCTAAGGCTGGTGGCGCAAGTTTGTATTGCCAATGAAAACGACATATTGGTCAGCGGCGGGTCGATTTGCTAGTAAGTGCTTTACAGTCCACTAAGTGTCTGAAAGCTAGTAATAAGTTCATCGTTTGATGTTGTAATAAATGTTAGCTTTGTCAAATTTCACAAGTAGCGAAAGGAGTAGCATTGAATAGTCAGGTTGGATGTTGTTCAAACTGGCACTCCCCTAATACAGGAGGTATTAGGGGCTACCCTTACGAAAGGCGAGTTATCATGAAAAGCAACAAAAGTAAGTCTATCGCACTTATCTCTGTCGTTGTTTTCGCATTGGCTATCGCTGCGCTTAAATTCGAAAATACACTCGGAGTTCTTCCCATTGTAGTCGCTATTATCGCGTTTTTTGCCTGCGTCATTTACACCAGTATGTATCTTTCTGATATGAAGCGTTCAGAGTTGATAAGTCACTCTGATCATTCTCAAAAAATGTATACCCACGCATCACGCAATGAGCTTGATGAGCGCGATAAAAAGCGTTGAAGCGAGTCACATTCTCCGTATACTTTGCTGGAGCATTAATGCACTAACGTGTCGGAGATAAGCATGTCAAATCGAGTACCAACCAACATACTGACCGGATTTTTGGGTGTCGGTAAAACGACCACGATTTTAAATCTACTGAAGAACAAACCGGAAAACGAAAACTGGGCGGTTTTGGTCAATGAATTTGGTGAGATTGGCATCGATGGTGCATTGATGACCGACCAAGGTGCGCTGATTAAAGAAGTGCCGGGTGGCTGTATGTGTTGTACGGCGGGCGTGCCAATGTCGGTCGGTATTACCGCGTTACTGCGCCAAAAACCGGACCGTTTATTGATTGAGCCGACAGGCCTTGGTCATCCAAAACAGGTTATCGCGACGCTTACCTCAGAACAGTATGAACCTTACGTTGATCTAAAAGCGACGATCGCTCTGGTTGATCCGCGTAACTTAAGTGATGAAAAATATCTTTCTAACCAAAATTTCGTGGACCAGTTAGACAGCGCAGATGTGGTTATAGGCAGTAAGGTTGACCTTTGTACCAGTCACGACATTGATGTGTTTAATGACTGGGTGACGGACCAATCTCCCTCAAAAGTATTCAGTAAGCTTATTCATGATGGTGAGTTACCGATAGAAGTCTTGGATATCGAACGGGTTTACGGCAGCGCTTCTTCCCATATCGAGTCACATCATCATGACCATGCTCACCAAGAGCCTCAATTCCAGTTGCCGCCAGGTGAAGCCTTTGTGCGTAAAGAGAACAAAGGGCAAGGGTATTTTAGTTGCGGGTGGTTGTTTGGGGCAGAGTACACGTTTGATTTTGATAAACTCTTCTCAATGCTTTCGGACTTAACGGCTGAACGTGTTAAAGCAGTGGTCAATACGGATCAAGGTTGTTACGCGTTTAATGTTGCCAACAGAGTCGTGTCGGTGAATGAAATCAGCTTAGAAGGCTTTGAATCACGATTAGAAGTGATAGATTCTCAGCTGTTGCCATGGGATGAGCTTGAGCGAATTCTCCTTCAGTTATCTGGCATCAAACATTAAATCGCGCAAAGGTTAAACGAAAACGGTGAACCACTAATATATCTGTGCTCACCGTTTTTTCTTTTGTAGGATTTCAATGAGAAAAGTGAGATAAATCACTCAAATTCGGGTATAGTGCACGGCTAAATTTTTAAAGCTATTTTTAGTGGTTTGTTTAAGGAATACGCTCAATGTCATTTTCATCTCAAGGTTTTGCGCCAGAAGTGGTTAAAGCACTGGCAGAATGCGGTTATGAAAAGTTAACGCCAATTCAACAGAAGGCGATTCCAATGGCTCGCAAAGGCCATGATATTTTCGCTACAGCACAAACAGGTACTGGTAAAACGGCTGCGTTTTCTCTGCCTATGATTCAGCAGCTGCTAGACAGTAACCGTAGCGCTTCTCGTAAGACTGCTCGCGCACTTATCTTGGCTCCAACTCGTGAGCTTGCTGAACAAATTGCTGACAACATCAAAGCTTACACGAAGTACACGAACCTGTCGGTGGCTGCGATTTTCGGTGGCCGTAAAATGTCTTCTCAAGTAACGGCATTAGAAAACGGTGTAGATATCCTAGTGGCTACACCTGGTCGATTGGAAGAGCACATTGAACAAGGTAATGTCTCGGTCGCACACTTAGAGTTTTTAGTGTTTGATGAAGCAGACCGTATCTTGGATATGGGCTTTATTCATGCAGTTCGTAAGATCATGCTGGATGTGGATACAGACCCACAAATCATGATGTTTTCGGCAACGACTTCGAGCCAACTAAATCTGTTAGCAAAAGATATCCTGCGTAAGCCTAAGCGTATTGAAGTTGAGCGAGCGAATACGACAGCACAGACAGTTGCTCACGTGTTATATCCAGTTGATCAAGAGCGAAAAACGGAACTGCTTTCGGAGCTGATTGGTCGTAAGAACTGGAAACAAGTGTTGGTATTTGTGAACTACAAAGAGACCGCAAACGACGTTGTAAAAGAGCTGAAACTTGATGGTATCAAAGCGGTGGTTTGTCATGGTGACCGTGCTCAAAGCGCTCGTCGTCGTGCGCTAGAAGAGTTTAAATCCGGTAAAGCACGTGTCATGGTGGCTACCGATGTCGCTGCTCGAGGTCTAGATATTGAAGATTTACCTCACGTTGTGAACTATGACATGCCTTTCCTAGCGGAAGATTACGTTCACCGAATTGGTCGTACAGGCCGTGCAGGTAAACAAGGTCATGCCGTTTCATTTGTAAATCGAGATGAAGAACTCACGGTTGTTCAGGTTGAAAATCTAATCCAGCAGCGAATTCGCCGTATTGAGCTTGCTGGCTATGAACCAAAACAGCGTGAATCTTACATTGAAAAGCTGCACTCAAAACCAGCATTCAAGAATCGTCAAGGTCGTCGTAATAATCCGAACCAGTCGGCAACAGACCAAGGGTCGGCAGAGCGTCGTCTTGCTATGGTGAAGCGCCTGAAAGCGCGTCGTGGCGCAAAGTAAATTACACAGTCTGTGTGAAAAGAGCCCCTCAATTGAGGGGCTTTTTTTGTTTTGTCGTTTCGCGTTAATTTAGGCCAAGCATATTTGGCTCACCACGATAAATAATGCGATCGTTTCCTCGGTGAATACCAAACGTAACTGTAACAGGTGGATTTTCCTCTTCACTTGTCGTGTTATCCCAATCGTATTTCAGCCAAGGGATGCGATTACCTGAGCCGTCTAAATCCAGGTGGAATTGTATTTGCTCGCGTGCTGAGTCAATTTGGCTTGCAACGATATCGGTCATCCTGCCAACATGCATTGTCCCAACTCCAGAAAGCATGGCGTTGTTTGCAGGCGCATTCGACCAAATTGGCGTGCTGAAGTAATATTCACCATTCGCCGTTGTTGAGCTGTCATCGAAGTTAGTCATAAATCGACCGTTTTGCCAAGTTTCTACAGCAAGTGGCACTTTGATCACCATGCCTTGGTTGCCACCTACATCTTGAAAGTTCAAACGACCGAATCGAATGTCTGGTTGTTTTGTGAGTACTTCGCTATCGTCGAAGAAGTTTACCTCATCAACGGCTTTAGTCGTGACTATACCTATTTTGCTGCTGTCACTGTTAGTCCCTTTATTAAATGGGCCATCAGGATATTGCTTATCTGTCGTGTTCTTTTTCCAGCATGGGCTATTGTTACAAGTCGCATTGGTCGAGGGCTTCTCTATAACAAACGTTCCAACACTCGCGCTACCCAGTAGTTTCCAGTCTACCTTCTTAGGCTTAGGCGGCAAAAACCGATCGGAGTATGAGCTTAGCTCGCCTAAATCGAAATGTTGTTGAAGGTTAGACGAAAAGTGGACGTAATTCTTCACGTTTTCCTTATTCGCATTGAGTGCGACAACATCGTAAGTGACTTTCTCAAAAGGTTGATTCATGTAAGCAAAAGTTTGGCCATGTGGGTAGTGCCATTCTTGGTCTTGCACTTGAAAATATTTTGGGTAAAAACGACCAACGTAACGATAGCCTTCGTTCACAGTCATACCTAGATATTTACTTTCTAGGTTTGCTTTTACTCTCAAGCTCCCGACTTCTTCCCAATATAATCCATTAAAGACGAATTGATCATTCTTGGCTGAATTATGCGCCTGAGCCAGTGAGTCACTACTTTTTAGCAATTTTGAGGTTTGGTTCGCTGTCTCTGATGGCGTATGTTGCTCACTCGACAAGACAACCGATGCTGCTGGAGCGTCATCAAGCGTAAAATTACGGGTGATAGAAGCATCACAATAGCGTGCTGATTCAACAGACCCACTTACAGAGCCGTCAGGTTGCCAAATGATTGGTTTCACCGTTAGAGAGAAAAGTTCTCCGGCAGCAAGAAACCCTTCTCCTTGTTCAGAGGTGCCAGAAGGCAAAGCACGTTGGTTGTCACAAATAGCGAGTGTCCATGGTCGCGAGTGCACATTAAATGTCCCTTTCACTTCCACTTTGCCTTCTTCTGGACATTCTTCAAATCCCTCACATTCAAAATGATCGGACAATGTCACTTCAAATATGCCGGACTCGTTCGTGATAAGACCATGTTCAGACAAGCCGTCTTTAAATTCCGCTGAATAGCTAAAGTTTCCTTCACTTCCTCCTAATGGTTGAACCAATGGATGAAAAATCTTAGGCGTACCATTATAGTTGCTTGCCACTACAGGTTCGCCGGTGGAGGCACAAGCAAGCAATCGCGTATGCACGTTTTCTGGTTTACCTGCAATAACGCGTATTTCATTTAAAGTTGCGCTTTTCGTCTTTGAGTAGGCCTCAAACATAAATGGCGTAAACATAAAGCGAACAGTTTGATGCTTGCTCGTGTCTTTCGCCATAGTGAAAGTTAGTGTGTAGTTGGTATCTAACGAGATCGTATCAATATTATTCGGAACCACTCGAACAACAAGTTCACCATTCTCGTCAGATATAAATTGGTTGGCTCCTAATGTCTGCTGACCTTTAACCACCTCTAAAGTGAACAAGTCAGGGTGTGATAGGACAGCACTGACTTCTGCGCTTACAACTTCTCCATTATTGGTTGTTGTTGCTGTAAATTGCGGAAGATCGTCGCCGCACATCAGTGCCATGTCGTCCGATGGTGTGACGCTGAGGTTTAAGTCGTTCTCCGATGGAGGCTGCATGCTGCAATTCGGAACATCTTGAGGGGTGATTGGACAGACTTGGGAAGAGTAGTGACAATCAGCCTCGCCCAATCCACAGTATTGCGTGTATTTGTTGTCTTGTGCTTTCGTTTGTGCACTTCCTGGCGTTTGTTGGATTTCACCACAAACTTGACTAGGCTGATTTGGAGCGTTGTTGAAGTTCAATGTTTGGAAGTATTTAATTGCTGCGGTGGAACTATAGAATGAGCCACTTAATGTAGCTGACGATCCTACAGATTCAGCCGTACCATAGATCGACATATCTTTTATAATCAGAGATTTGTGCGCAGAAACATCACCGACGACAAAATGGTCTTGTAAAGGATGGTTTGTTTTTAGGTGTAGTGTTTCGCCTTGTGATTCGACCTTACCACAGATGTTTGTATTAAATATATTGGTCGTGCTGTGAGTCAAAATGTCACCAATAATGGTGTTGTACTCACCATTAATATGAAGGGCCTCACCTGTTAGCTCTATATCCCCATCGATGAGTACGTTATGCAGCTTTGTTGGATAAGCCGATAGAAGATCACCATAGATAACAGTGTGCTTGTTTTGGTAATCGTCGAGGTTTGATGCTTTCTCATTGTTAACCGTTAATCCGGTAGCGAGGGCGTGTAGAGAGATACGTTTATTGGGTTCACCAATTGTATTATTCCCCTCTAACACAATTCCATAATCTGCTTTTAATATTATCTCTTTTTCCGGTAATGAGGAGACAATTTTATCACCAGCGGGTAGGACTAGTTTCCCTGTACAGCGATAAGTCGTGCCATCGCTTTCGATACTAAAACTCTTGTGTGAGCAAAGTTGACCTAACTCAGATAGATCTTTTACGTCATAAGTGGTGGCGTGTGAGGTTAGCGGTAAAAAAAGAACCGCAGTGAAAATACTGCAAAGACGCATCATCAAATGTCCTAATGAGTGGAACAAGATGGCATCAAGCGAGCGTGAGCAAATGCTCACTGAAATTGGAATAGCTGCGGTACTTTTTTGTTCTGAAGCCGCTTAGTTATTGAACTTTGGTTATTTTTTATTTCGTATGTCATACCAAAGTTTAGCGGCCTTATTACAACGTAAGTGTCAGGTTAGTTCAAGAGGCAAGTGTGATGTGTGTCGATTTATATGTGTAACTATTTGTTAGTTAAGGATAATAAGTAAGCATGTTGGTTCAGAATCAGGAAGGACGCGATCCTGATTCTGAACGTTTATAACGCTAGGCAGCGTGAACGATGAGTGGAGCCATCTGATATAACTCTTCTAGTATGGCTTTCGTTTGTCTCGAATACACCAGACAATCTCGATCGCCAACGAGCTGAATTGCTCTCACTTTACCTGCAACCAAACATTGCCTAATCGTGCGTAGAACCATTTGGATATCAATTTCTGACGCGCCATCAAGGCTGTTTTTGGTTTTTAGAGATCCAAGGTCGATACTAATGATTATTTGGTCGCAGTGGTCTAGGTAATTGCCGATCTGTTGCTTAACATTATTGCGATGACGAAAAGAAAACTCTTTATCGGTTACCCAGTCACAACCTTGATCCTCCGCGTATTCCCACGTTTCTTGCTTTGTATCTTGTTCGCTAACACCAGCAAAAAATAATCGCACGTTTTGATAGCGAGAAAGAGCAAAATGAAATGCCGAGCCTAAACGTGGTTCAAGTGACCAAAGTTTTCAGCGGTTTCATGATCATGTTGTTGGTAAAGCCAATCACTAGCATTTTCCAAACTTTGATCAGCTAATTCAAACGCGCCCTTAGACATGGGTGGCAAATACTCACACACTGTCATAAAAGAAAAAGGGTAATGTTGCGGCTGTTTCACTGTGTGATGGAGTTTATAGCGTTTGAAAAAGCTTAACATGATGAATTACCTTTCTGGTGGTAGTGCCCTTGCCGCTTGCAGTACATGTAAAATAATGCGCTGCTTATCCTTTTCGACTCGGTGGGCCGGAGCCATCACCGAGACTGCGCCAATCAGTTTGCTTCCTTTCATTACCGGTGCGCTAATACCTGAAACACCAGGGTCAATCTCAGAAGTACTGACGGCATATCCGTGTTTACGGATGGTTGTGAGCTCTTTTTCCCACTCGTCGCGTCGGTGATCTTGATTAAAGTATCTCAAGATTTTCTCGCATCGACTTTGAGGCATAAAAGCGAGCATCACTTTAGATGAGGCACCGCGCAGCAGAGGTTGACTTTGACCCTGGACGAAGCTGCAACGCAGCGCCTGCATACTTTCTTTCTGTCTGACACAAAGCGCACGATAACCCGCTGGTACCATATAAGCGGCCATTTCCCCGGTTTGTTGTACCAACCTAGCCAGTATGGTTTCGACCATGTCGAGCCCATGTTGCGCGGTCTCATAGCTGTGCATGAGTAATAATGCCGCCGGACCAACGACAAATGTCTTGTCGTGAACGCTTTCTTCGATCAAGTTCCACTCTTTAAGCAGTTTTAAGTGTCGGTAAAGGCTGCTTAAAGGAACGTTCAATTGCTCGCTTAGCGTTTTCGCAGAAACTGGGAACGGACTAACTGCAACTTGCATTAACAACTGCAGTGATTTTTCGTTTACCTGGTTAGCATTAGCTTTGTTTGTCGTCATGAGAGTGTTGTAACGTGTTGTAGGAGTTACGACAAATATAATTCTTAATCACTGAGAAAAGAAAAATAATTTTAATGGGTAATTCTTACATGATGAGAAACAGACAGGTAAAGACTTTCGCAAGTACCGATAGACATAACATGGTGTCGAATTAAAGTCTCAGGTTTGAGGCGCTTGATACTAAATTGGAACAGGAGTGAATAAGACATTGTTTAGTTTGCGGTATTACTCAGCGTTTCGCATACTGAGTTAATCCAAACAAATAATGTTAAAAAACGTGAGTTGCTAGCGGGTATCGGAATCGAGGTACCATCTCAGTAAATCGGTTTTATAAAAGGTTACTTTTATATGCTGAATAAGGCGATTTTTAAAAAAGCCATCATTTTTCTTCTGCCTATTCCCTTGGTTATTGGAGAGGTTTTGTATTTAGCTCGTGAAAGCGTGCAAAACAATCTCAATCATTTATTAGAAAAAAATGTGCAAATTGCAGATGAAATTTTATTCCAAATAGAGACAGAAAACCGCACGGCGTTGCTACACCCTGAACGATGTGAAGAGCTCCAGCAAAGCTTAATGTTTGAACGAGATATTGAAGAAATGCTCATTGTGAAAGAGGGAGTCATTACTTGTTCTTCGAAATTAGGAAGTATCTCTAAACCGTTAGCTGAGCACATCACCTTTCCTAAGGGACAAACGTTAGCGTTTGGTAGTGTTGATAGCTTGTACGATCAGTTCTTGCTTGTGGTAACGGAGGGAGAGCGGGGTTATCAAGCCGTAACGATTATCGATCATGACTACTTTAATGCGACAATAGGGTTTAACAACGATTTACGCCTAAAACGTTCTGCGCTGTTTATCCATGAGCAAGTTTCACCTGAAGGAGCATTAAGAGCGGGAAGTAATCCTATCGGTATCAAATCGTCGCAAATGTTTGAGTATGAAGCTTTGAGCGAAGCCAGCGATCTTTTCGTCAAACAGAGAACACTTTCCTATTTTTTGTACTCAATTCCAATTATTTTCGTGATCTACCTTTGCTTGTATGCGTTGAATAAGTTTATTGATCCTCATCGCAATTTGATACTGGATCTTAAAAGAGCGATAAAAAGAGGAGAGTTGACCCTGTATTACCAACCGCAAGTTAACGTTGATACCGGCCAGTTATTCGGGTTTGAAGCGCTAGTGCGATGGGAGCATCAAAGTAAGGGGTTCATTTCTCCGGATGAGTTTGTCCCTGCGGCAGAGCAAAGTGGATTGGTTTTTTTACTTACTGATTTCGTTCTGGATAAAGCGGCAGAGGACTTCAGTAAATTAGGCTTTGATCAGCCTGTCCACCTTGGTATTAACGTGCCGCCTGGTTATTTAGTCGGACCAAACGCGATCAGAAAAATTCAATTGCTCGACAGACAGTTGAGCCGAAACAAAGTCTCATTAGGGGTTGAGATAACAGAGCGTCAGCTCATTGATTCAGAGGCGAGAAAATGCATTGCAGCGCTGCGAGTGCATGGTATTGATGTGCTGATCGATGATTTTGGAACTGGCCAAACCTCGTTAGCATTTCTACAGCACATGCGCATAGATTACTTAAAAATCGATAAGTGCTTTGTCGAAACCATTGGTATTCCTAGCCTTAGTGCTTCTGTCTTAAAAGCGATGGTTCACTTCGCGGAAGAATTACAAGTACAATTGATCGCTGAAGGAGTGGAAACCATAGCGCAAGCTGAACACTTAAAGCAGATGGGAGTGAGATATCATCAGGGATACCTGTACTCCAAACCATTACCTTATGAGCAGCTTGCGCAGCGAAGTCATTATGATTGGTAGACGTTAGCTCTATAACACTGAGCATTTTCATCAAACACAAACTCTAACTCATTTTTGATGCTATCTAAGCGGTCTTCTTGGTAGTGAGACACATACAATAGTTGGCTTAAATTCTCTCTAGCGATGAGTTCAAGTGTGTTCTTAACTAACCGTCTACCCAAAAAATCTAACCCTTGATACGGCTCGTCCAAAATCAATAATGTGGGTTGTTTCACGATGGCTCTTGCAATCAGTAATAGTCGCTGCTGACCGTACTCTAATTGCTTGAATGAGGTTTTTTTGTACTGGCTCATATGTAAGATATCGAGCCACTCGTTTGCAATATTCATCTCTTTGCGAGTTGGCTGGTTATACAACCCAATCGAATCGTAAAATCCTGACAAAATGACTTCTAATGCGCTGCAATTGACTCGATATTGGAGGTGTAGCGCTGAAGACACCATGCCGATATGCTGCTTAATTTCCCAGATTGTCTCGCCAGTACCACGCTTTTTACCAAAAATATCAATGTCATTGCTGTAGCATTGCGGATGATCGCCAAAGATCAATCCAAGTAAGGTACTCTTTCCACAACCATTTGGGCCTTTGACCTGCCAATGTTGGCCCTTGTCTATGCGCCAGTTCAAGTCAGTAAAAATCTTCTTATCGGTGTATTCGACAGCCCCATTCTTTAGTTCAAATATTGGGTTATTGAATGGCGTCGAGTGCTGATGCTGACGTATCAAGCTTATCATTTCTTCACTCTGTTGCTCTGACTGAGATTTTATTTGTCCAATGATTGGATGATTATCCCAACTGGACTTATCCATTGTACTATCAAGCTTTCCTGCACTGAAAAGCGCGATGCTATTGATCCACTCAGGCATGTCAGATTCGCGAGAGAAGGTTATGAGTAGTTGCACATTTTGAGAAAGCGAGTGTAAATAGCGAGCGAGAGCAGCTCGGTGCGCAATATCTAAGCCAGTAAATGGATTATCGAGTAATACTAAGTCAGGTTGTGTGGCTAAAGCTCGGGCGAGCATTACTCTTCTGGTTTCTCCGGTAGAGAGAACACGGAAGCCACTATCTCTAAGATGACTTAGGTCGAGATCATTAACTAGCTGTTCAGTTAAGTTAGTGTCTTGGCTCTGTTCTAGGATTAATGAATAAACAGTGCTTCCTTGGTCGATACGATCAAGAAAATCCGTATCATCTTTTTCTAATTCTCTTTCCAGTAATCGCTGTTGCTCTGATAACGACACTTGCGCAACGGACAGCCCATTTAGCTCAATTTCCCCACTATTTGGTGATATTTCATCACAAATAAGGTCTCCAAGCAGAGAGCCAATATCTCCATCCGCGCTGAATATCCCCCAAGACTGCTGAGTGTTAATTTTCCAATCGTCAATAAACAAGTGTGTCGTGTTTCTCTTAGCTGCAAGCTGACGAAAGTGAATAGTCATTGTGTTTGTCTTCCTTGTTTTCGCTTTAGTGGATTACTTATAACAATTTACGAACTCAGTACGGAAGCGCTTTTGTGTATTAATTTTGAACAGTGCTCAGTCTTGTACATATTAACGAAGCCTTGTATTAGAGGATAAAAATGCGACTAGAGTCATTAAGTAACAAGTAAGCTTGTCAATAATTTTGTTTTATTTTTGAATCAATCTATCATTATGCATGTGAATGTTATGCCGATAAGTTCATATTTGCCGTTTGTTAATTAATTCAATGTAAGGACACATGTTTATGAGTGAAACGGAATACGATTACCCCTCGAGTTACAGCCTAGTTTCCATTACCGATACCTCCAGTTACATCAAATATGCCAGTGAAAACTTTAATGAAGTAGCGGGGTTTGATGAAGGGGAGCTTATTGGTAAACCCCACAATGTTGTGCGTCATCCTGATATGCCAAAACAGGCTTTTAAAGATTTATGGACTCACCTGAAAACTGGCAAACACTGGATGGGAATGGTCAAAAATCGACGTAAAAACGGCGGCTATTATTGGGTTGACGCGTTTGCTTCTCCTATAAAATCTAATGGTGAAGTTGTGGAATACCAATCAGTGAGATTTAAACCTGAGCGTATACACATCCAGCGAGCGGAAAAAGCGTATTCGAAGCTTCGAAATAATCGTAAGCCGTGGAAAATGTATCTTCCTCGTACACGTTTGTGGATGAGATCGGCCTTCTTCCTTTTAATTTCAAACCTTCTTGGCTTACTCATTCTACAAATGAATCAATCACCAGTGATAGCGTTTGGCGTTGTTGCGTTACTTTCCGTTTTCTCTATTTATGTATTAACCAGACCAGTTGAGAAGCTCGCTAAACAGGCTAGGCAAGACTTCAATAATCCACTCATGGAATATATTTATTGCGGAAGAATCAACGATCTGGCTGAGATTGAGCTGGGTATGAAGATGCGTAAGCAATTTGCCAATGCGCTATTGGGGCGCGTTGGCGTGTCTGTAAAAGACTCTTGCGAAAAAACGCGCGCAAGTGCTAACAGTGCTGCGACAAATAGCCAGCAAGTGACGGAGAACTTAAGCGCACAGAAAGTGGAGATTGACTCGGTCGCAACAGCGGTCAACGAGATGCAAGCCTCTTCATCTGAGATATCAAATAATGCTCAAGCGACCGCCGAGGCTACGTTAGAAGCGCAAAATACGATGATAGACAGCCGTAGCGTTATCGATAATGTTAACCAATCGGTACTAGAGCTGGTGGGTGAGCTCGGCGAAATATCTAAAGTGGTCATACGTTTGAACCAACAAACCGAGCAAATTGGAACCGTTGTTGAAGTCATCAATGGTATTGCCGAACAAACTAATTTATTAGCGTTGAACGCTGCAATTGAAGCCGCGAGGGCAGGCGAACAAGGCAGAGGGTTTGCCGTTGTAGCAGATGAAGTGAGAACCTTAGCTAAAAGAACTCAGGAATCGACAACAGAGATTAAATCGGCCATTGAAGGGATTCAAAATGGGAGCAAATCAGCGGTTTCTGCGTTAGAGAAAGGTAATGAAATGTCGACCGGAACGGTAACATTGCTAGGTACTGCTTTGGATAGCATTCAACAACTGGAGTCCCTTGTTCAGGACGTCGTCGAACGAAACCAACAAATTGCGGTCGCGATAGAAGAGCAGGTTTATGTAACGGATGAAATAAATGAAAACATCCAGTCGCTTAATTTAAAGTACAGTGAATCGTATGAACTGATGACTGAAACGAATCATATGAACACCAAAGTGCAAAATTGCACCAATGACCTGTCTGAAATGATTAAGAAGTTTGCTTAAACTTTAGAAAATCGAAGTTAAAAGCCCGCTAAACATTAGCGGGCTTTTAACTGGAATATAGTGAAGTGCTGGATTCGCTTACGAGCGAGGATTTCTAAATCTCGTTTTTGTAAGAGCTAAAACGACGAGAGCTCGCAATAAATGCGAGCTCTCTAAATAAGTGGCGGAGAGATAGGGATTTGAACCCTAGATACGCTATTAACGTATGCCGGTTTTCAAGACCGGTGCTTTCAACCACTCAGCCATCTCTCCGTTGTGGGCGGTATAATAAGGAGCATAGTCCGACTTGTAAAGTGCTGAATTATAATAGAAGTACTGTTTGCTTGTTTTATGATCACTGATGTGATGTTGGACAGTTTGAAAACGGAGTGAAAAAGGGACAAAAAGTACCAATTTATAGAGTTTTTACTTTATATTGGCGCACGTCAATAAAATGGTGTTTTATTGTTATCTTGCTGATATATAAGACATAACATGCTTTTAGGGTACATGTGTTCGCCCGAAAGTATTTGCAAGACTTTGTGAACTAATTCAAAATTAACTGGTATAGCCAGTTGTGCTTAGAATTCTTAAGGGTGTTTATGAAGGTCACAAATCTATTTAAAGACAAAGTTGATGCGATTTCTGCTCATCAATCCGAGTTTATGAATTGGATGTCTCCAACGTTACGCGATTATTGGAGTGACTTTTTGGGGAAAGCTCAAAATAGCTTTCTTTTCTCAAAAGTTCGTGATCACCAGCAGCCAGCCGTCAACGAAGAAGTTGCACCTCAACCTGCACCGATCGTAATGGCACCTGAGGCTCAAAAGCTTTATGACGAGTTAAGTGAAAAAATTGGCGAAGTTATTCACACTGGTGATTGGGTTCATGTGTCTCAAGAACGTATTAACCAATTTGGTGCGGTAACGGAAGACATGCAATGGATTCATACTGATCCAGAGCGTGCTTCAACTGAATCTCCATTTAAGACAACTATCGCTCATGGCTTTTTAACATTAGCATTGCTGCCTAAACTGACGGATTCAGTCGATCCAGACAAGCCAATGTTCCCAACAGCTAAAATGGTAGTTAACTTGGGTTTAAACCAAGTCCGTTTCCCTTACCCTGTCAAAGCAGGCAATAATGTTCGTGCAGTCAGCACGTTAACAAAAGTAACGCCAATCAAAAAAGGTTTGGAGATTGAGCGCGAAATTAAAGTGGAAATTGAAGGTATTCGTCGACCTGGTGCGGTTGTGGTCTCTGTAATTCAACTGCATTTCTAATTCCGAAACCGGATAGAACACGACATAGTAAAAGAGAGCATCAGGGTGCTCTCTTTTTCATTTTTACTGATTAAAGTTTTTTACTGGCGTATAACCGTAATCTGCAATCGCTTTTTGTCCCTGCTCTGAACGAAGGAAAGCGATAAAACCTTTACCTGCATCGCTAATCTTATCTACTTTGTATAGCACTAGGAATGGTCGCGCCAACTTGTACTTATGATTGCTAATGTTTGTCGAGGTTGGGTCAATACCATCTAACTGAATCGCCTTGATCGAGCGATCTACTGACCCTACAGAGATAAAACCAATGGCGCGAGTGTTATGGTTAACAATGGTTTTTACCATGCTGTTGCTGTTTACAACCAAGTTGTTTAGGCTGATATCCGAGACAAGGCGATCATTAACGATTTTGGTCAGTCCCAGCAAGCTTTCGAAGCTGTAACGTGAACCTGAAGACGCTTCTCTAGTAACCACCGCGATAGGCTGATCTGCGCCCCCGACCTCTTTCCAATTCTTAATCTTACCTTTGTAAATATCAAACAGCTGTTGCTGAGAAAGGTTTTCTACAGAGTTGGTACGGTTTACAACAACAGCGAGGCCATCATAAGCGATAGGGTATACATTGAGATCTTCACCTTTTTCGCTTTCAGTCAGATAGCGAGAGCTCATGCCTATTTCGGCTACTCCTTTATTGACCATGGTGATACCAGCACTCGAACCAATGCCCTGAACAGCAACGTAATCGTCTGGGTGTGTTTTGTTGTATTCCTCAGCAAGTACATCCATCACACGAGCAACCGAAGTTGAACCCGAGATGTTGATTTCTTTTGCAATGGTAGGGAGGGAGACTGCTATGGCCAACAACGTCGCCACAGTAAAACGTAGCATATTAAACTCCATATACGGGATAAAGCAGAGTTTATGATATTGCGTTCAGGTTACACTTTTGTGAACTGTTAGCGCTAAACAGGGGAATTATTTCTAGTCAAGAGGTGATGGAGCTAGCGTTTCCAAGTGGACTGAGATGATAATCTGGGCAAATGATAATATAGCTATCTTATACTTGAGTTAGGTAGATAACTACCATCGGTGATGATGTAAAGGTTATATACTAGGATCGACAGCTCTAACTATCATCCATCGGGAGAACGTTGATGTCAGTGTCCCAAATGGCGACAAGTCGTTTATACAAATCAGTTCAATCGCTCTGCTCTGCGCGTAATGCTAACTTGCCTGTCGAACAGGGCAAGTGCCTCTATGAGCTAGTAGAAAATGGCGTTGAGCTTCATCGGGCGCATTTTCTCCTCGACTCCCAGCATAGCGAGTATACTTCTCCCGTCGCGAAGATCATGTTTGATGAGGACAACCAACTTTGGTATTTCTATGTTCCCACATATCACAACGAGCTGTTAAGGTGGGTGCCTTATAAGCCACTTCCATTTAGCCGAATGCTTGAGGACTTACTCAACGAATTGGAGCGTGATCCTCAAGCGTGTTTTTGGGAATAGGGTGAGCCCAACGGATGCGAATGCCGACATGATTTATACTTTAGGCTTAACGACTTGGTTTCTAAAGTCTTTGGGGGTCATGTTGTAAACGGATTTAAATGCTGTACTGAAATGCGCTGCACTTTTAAAACCAGACTCAAACGCTATTTCTGTTATTGATTTTTCTGACTTGCGCAGTTGGGTTGCTGCGAAGTTTATCCGTTTCACCTTTAATATCTGAGAAAACGAAAGATCATCTGCGGCGAGGCGACGTTTTAAGGTCGCGATGGACATGCTCATATGAGCCGCTAAGCCTTCTAGCGTGATGTCTTTTTCAATATTACCCTCAATGTACTTAATGGCTTTTTGAGAGTCGCTCAGGCTACTTGCATCATCTATGATAGATAGGATGTTTGGCTCTACCTCAACCATCAACGACAGCAATGCCATTGCGATATGGCTTTGTGTGTAGTCTGGAGCGTTGCGACTCGCTAACTTAACCAACATGTCCTTCAATTGTGCTACTTCGCTACTGGATTGCGTTGAAAAAGGATAGAAGCGCCTTTCTTCCGTTTTGGAACGTAGCATCGGGTGCGCTTTCTTAAAGTCACAGAATATATTTGGGTTGAAGACTAAAGCCAATGCTTTAAAGCCTCCGTCACTAGAGACGGCTTCTGCACTGCTCAGATCTGCGGAGTTATAGAGTGTGAAATCTCCGGCTTTAAGTTCAAATTGCTCACCATTAGGTTGATGAACTAATAGGGCACCTTCTTCAACAATATATAACCCATTATGTGTTGCAGTGTAACGCTCACTTTTGCGCGCAGTGAAGTGATTAAAGCGAATGATCTCAATGTTCGGCATACTCGTTCTTATCGTTTTACATAACAAATAAAAAAGGCGCTCAATAGAGCGCCTTTTAACTTCATTCGGTATTATTCACTTACAGTCTGTTCTGTTTGTGCTGCTGGTTGTTCAGCGAATACCTGGGTTGGCTTTGCAACTAAACTGCGGTTTTCTTGGTTTACGTCCGTAAGGACAATTTCCAATGTATCCCCAAGTTTGTATACGACCTCTTTATCGATAGAGATGGTACCGTTGTCGCCATTGCACTCAATTCTTTCTTTATTATCAAGAATTAGTGCACCAGGAATAAAGGCTGCTGCGCCATTTTCGAGAAGTCGGACACGTGCGCCTGCACGATTAATATCGAAAATCTCACCTGTGAAACAAGTTTTCTTGCTCGGCTCATCAGCAAGCGTGCGTGCATATAGCCAATCTGAGACATTTCGTTCAGCGATTTTATGATGTTTACGATGTAGAGCTAGCTCTTCGCCTACTTGGTCATCTGGTTTTTGTACGGGTTCTTTACCAAGGATGACGGCCTTCAACATACGGTGGTTGATCATATCACCGTATTTACGAATTGGTGATGTCCAAGTTGCATAGATGTCTAAACCCATTGCGTAATGAGGCAGAGGCTGATTACCCACTTCACTGTATGCTTGGAACTTACGAATACGGTTATCTAGGTAAGACGTTTCTTGAGCAGCCAACCAGCGGCGCAATGCAGCAAAGCCTTCTAGTGTAGCAATAGACTCCGCTGTGAACTCCAACTGGCCTTCTGGATTGACAAGTTGAACCACTTCTTCAATCTTCTCGTTCTTGATACCAGCATGCGTATTGAAAACACCTGTTTCAAATTTATCGCGTAATGTACGACCTGCACAGATGTTTGCGGTAATCATGGATTCTTCAACAAGGCGGTTTGCACTGCGGCGCATGTCAGCGTGGATAGCGATTACATCGTTATCTTCACTGAGCTCAAAACGGTAGTCAGGACGATCAGGGAAGACCACTGCGTTTTTCTCACGCCATTCAGCGCGAGCAAGAGAGAACTCATAAAGATCACGAACGATGGTCGCGATCTCTTCAGATGGCTGCCATGCTTCAGAGCTGCCGTTTTCTAACCAATCAGACACGTGATCGTATGCTAGGCGTGCATGTGATTTGATGTTTGCCGCGAAGAATTTAATATCGTCGCCAATCACACCATCTTTACTTACCGTTACGGTACAGCAAATAGCAGGGCGGGTTTCACCTTCAATCAGAGAACATAGGTTGTCCGCTAAATCACGAGGTAACATCGGGATGTTGCGGCCTGGAAGATAAATAGTATAGCCACGCTCACGCGCTACTTTATCCATTTCATCTTCAGGTGTGATGTAGGCGGTTGGGTCCGCAATAGCGATGGTGAGTTCGAAATCGCCAGATACGGTTTTCTTCGCGTACAGCGCATCGTCCATATCTTTAGTCGATTCACCGTCGATAGTGACGAATGGAACATGAGTCATGTCTACGCGTTCTAGCTCCGCGTCGTCTTTCAGTTCCCAGTTATCGATGCCTGCTGGCTCAGAGTTTGGTAGATCGTTTTGAGCAAGCGTTACCCACCAAGGCGCAATTTTATCATTCGCGTCAGTGATTTTTTCAGAAATTTCTACGAAGAAAGAATTATCGCCTTTTAGAGGGTGGCGAATAAGATGTGCGACAACCCAATCACCTTCGGCGAACTCGTCAGGTTTTAGACCTTTCTTTAGTTTCGCTTTAAGAGATAGCTTTTTAAGCTGTGGGTGATCAGGTGCTACGTTGAGCTTGCCTTTGAACATTTTTACTCGACCAATAAAGCGAGTCACGGCTTGTTCCAGCAGCTCTTGTGGCTCTGCAACTTCGCGTTCATTTTCGGTGCGGATAATGGCGATGACTTTGTCACCGTGCATGCACTTTTTCATGTACGCAGGCGGGATGAAGAAGCTCGTCTTACTGTCCACTTCCAAAAAGCCAAAGCCTTTATCTGTGGCTTTTATTGAGCCTTCTTTTTTAGGCAGGTTTTCTTGGATTTGCTGCTTAAGCTGAGCGAGTAGTGGGTTATCTTGAAACATCTTTTCTTAAATTACCTATGGAGTTGGGCACACTATAATCATTGCGAGCTATTATTACTACCTGTGGAGCGTAATTTCGCCGTGAATTTTGCCAATTTAACCACGAGAAATTGGCTTAAATATTGATGAAATTCTCATCTGTGAGTTACGCGAATCTACGGGGAATGGTAGGGTTGGTGGAAAAATATGCTAAAAATACCATTGTTGAGAATAAATTGTGATGTAATTCAATTTTTTCTGGATTTTTTTATGCTTTTAAGGAATAATCCGCCTCCCTTAGTCGTCCCTAATGGCTTATCGCGGTTGTGTACTGTGCTGTGTTCCCGTCTGAATGGAATCAGTATCTGGATGGATCAGTATCGAATTGGAAGAGCATATGGGGCTGTTTTTTTGTTTAATTAAGTAGGATCCCAATGCAAGATTCTGTTATTCAATTCAGTGATTTATCTCTGAATGATTCTATCCTTTCTGCTCTAGACGGAATGGGTTTCGTGTCACCAACTCCAATTCAGGCTGCGGCAATCCCACACCTATTGGAAGGTGCTGACGCGCTGGGTAAAGCTCAAACAGGTACAGGTAAAACAGCAGCGTTCTCTCTGCCTCTTCTCAACAAACTCGATCTAAACCAACGCAAACCGCAAGCGATTGTACTTGCTCCGACTCGTGAGCTGGCAATTCAGGTTGCAGCGGAAATGAAAAACCTTGGTAAAAACATCAAAGGTTTGAAAGTTCTAGAGATTTACGGTGGCGCATCTATTGTCGACCAAATGCGTGCTCTTAAAAGTGGCGCTCATGTAGTTGTTGGTACTCCAGGCCGTGTTCAAGATCTTATCAATCGCGAACGTCTACACCTAGACGAAGTTAGTACTTTCGTTCTTGATGAAGCAGACGAAATGCTAAACATGGGTTTCGTAGATGATGTAACTGCGATCATGGAGCACGCTCCAGAGTCAGCACAACGCGTTCTGTTTTCTGCAACTATGCCTCCAATGCTGAAGAAGATCGTTGAACGTTTCCTTCGTGACCCTGTAACGGTTGACGTTGCTGGTAAAAACCACACTGTAGACAAAGTTCAACAACAGTTCTGGGTAGTGAAAGGTGTAGAGAAAGATGAAGCGATGTCTCGTCTTCTTGAAACTGAAGAAACTGACGCGTCAATCGTATTCGTACGTACTCGTCAAGATACTGAGCGTCTGGCTGACTGGCTATCTGCACGTGGCTTTAAAGCAGCTGCACTGCACGGTGACATTCCTCAGTCTCTACGTGAGCGTACTGTTGATCACATCAAACAAGGTGTTATTGACATTCTAGTTGCAACTGATGTTGTAGCTCGTGGTCTTGACGTTCCACGTATTACGCACGTATTCAACTACGACATCCCATTTGATGTTGAGTCATACATCCACCGTATCGGTCGTACTGGCCGTGCTGGACGTAAGGGTAAAGCGATCCTTCTAGTTCGCACTAACCAAATTCGTATGCTTCGCACTATCGAGCGTGTAACTAAGTCATCTATGGAAGAAATCCAACTTCCTCTACGTGACCAAGTTGCTGAAGCTCGTCTAGCTAAGCTAGGCGCTGAGCTTGAAGCAGAGAAAGAGCACAAAGCACTAGACAAATTTGCTGAGTTGGTAGAGAAACTACAAACTTCTCTAGACATCGACCCAGCAACACTTGCTGCTATGCTTCTTAAGCGTCAGCAAGGCAAACGTCCTCTGTTCTACATTGGCGAAGACCCAATGGTTGAAGCAATTGAGCGTGACAAGCAACGTCGTAAAGAGCGCCGTGAAGGTGGTCGCGACGGCGGTCGTAACTTCAACAACCAAGACTGGGATACTTACCAGCTTCAAGTTGGTCGTGAGCAAGGCGTTCAAGTTAAAGACATCGTTGGCGCTCTAGCAAACGAACTAGGTCTAGGTAAAGGTTCTATCGGTGCGATCAAGCTAGCTCAAGGTCACACATTCGTACAGCTACCTAAAGCAATGACTTCAGACGCGGCGAACAAGCTAAGCAAACTACGTATCCGTCAACAAGATGTTGGTGCTGTAGTATGTGACTTCGATGATTTCCGCGAGTCTCGTGGTGGTCGCCGTGACGGTGGTCGTCGCGATGGTGGTCGTCGTGATGGCGGTGGTTACCGTGGCAACCGCGAAGGCGGCAACCGTGGTGGTGATCGTCGTGAAGGCGGCCGTCGCGAAGGTGGCTTCCGTGGTAACCGTGACGGCAACCGCGATGGCAATCGCGAAGGTGGCGAACGTCGTTTCGATCGCAACCGTGGTGGTGATCACCGTGGTGCACATCGTGGTGAACGTGGTCACGGTCGTGGCCGTCGTACAGACGCATAATCACGAGTGATTAAAGCGACGGTTTAAGTTGCTACAAAAAGAATTGAAAGCCGAGCAAAGCGCTCGGCTTTTTTATGCGCGTCTAATACGGTTTTGCTTTTCATCGTGTTTGTTTACCCAACTTATTACTTCGTCTAAGGGCAGGGCAGGACAGAACAAGTAACCCTGAATGATGTCACAGCCTCGACTTCTCAAAAAATGCAGTGTGTCCATGTCTTGAACGCCTTCTGCTACGACCGAATACCCTAATCCATGTGCTAGCGCAATCGTGTTCTCAACGATAGAGCGGGAGCCTTCTGTGCGGCTTGCTGTGAAAAGAAATTAACCAGCTTACCTTGAAACGTATTATCAATCTTTCGACGTTTTTGAGGTTATCTCATAATTTGAATCAGTCATTGGCCTTCAGGTTGTGTCATGTCTTCGATAGACTCAAAGCAGTATTTACGATTAGGGAGCCCTGTAAGAGCGTCATGGACGGCATTGCGCTTCTCTCTTTCAGCAACGGTCAGAAGATCTAACATCGAATCGTTGCTCCACTTAATCACCAGCACGACAAAGGTATGCCGCCAAAAATTATAAGAGAAACGCCCGTTTCTAAGAGAGAAGCAATAGGTTTTTGCATGATGGCGTGCAAAAAAACGGCATAAGCAAAAATGAAACAGCTGATTAACAATAATAGGTAAGTCCACCCGGTTACGTCAGTTTTTGAGCAGATGTTTTTTGTCATCTGCCATCCCCAGCAGAGCAAAATCAAACCTAAGATCACTAGTAGAAACGCAATAGTGAGCACATTATTACCCCGATTTATTGATTGGTTTGTTATTTTTGTTAACCCAATAAACAACGTGTTTTATATGCCTGACTTTGTACAAATTGACCTGTTCATAAACTATGTTTAACAAGTGATATTTTTTAGTCTTCAAATAAAATCAAAACTTGCTACAGATCAACAAAATTTGTTCAATCAAATCGGTTTTACTAAAAGATTGTTGAAAGATTAAAAAATTATTGAATAATAGAGGGGCAAACAAGAAGTACGCAGCGCACAAGCGCTATTACAACCTCTGCTCTACAACAGGATAACTATTTCATGTCTAATTCGTTTGTACTGGTGATCAACTCTGGTAGCTCTTCATTAAAATTTGCTGTTATTGATTCTGAAACCGGTGAAGCTTTGGTATCAGGTATTGGTGAGTGTTTTGGCCTACCTGAAGCTGAAATCAGTTGGAAATATCAGGGAGAAAAAACCGTTGAAGCAATTCCAGCTGGCGGCAACCATCATCAGTACGCCGTTGAGCGAGTGGTAAAACAACTCGATACTCTAGGTTTGAGCTCAAAATTTGTCGCTGTAGGCCATCGCATTGTCGCAGGCGGTGAAACCTTTAAAGGAACTGTGAAAGTTGATGAAACAGTTATTCAAGAAGTAGAGCGCCTTGCTGAACTTGCACCACTTCATAACAAAGCGAACGCTGAAGGCATGAGAGCGGCAATGGCGGCGTTCCCTTCACTGCCTCAATTTGCTGTATTTGACACTGCTTTCCACCAAACAATGCCAGCCAAAGCCTTTATGTACGCACTTCCTTACGAGCTTTACGAAGAGCATAAAGTGCGTCGTTACGGTGCTCACGGTACAAGCCACTACTACGTAAGCCGTGAAGCAGCGAAAATGCTAGATAAGCCGGTTGAAGAAAGCAGCTTTATCACTGTGCACTTAGGTAACGGTGCATCAGTGAGTGCGGTTAAAAATGGCGAATGTGTTGATACAAGTATGGGTTTGACGCCGTTAGCTGGCCTAATGATGGGCACTCGCTGTGGTGACCTTGATCCAAGTGTTATCGAGTTCCTTTTCCGTAAAGGCTGGGAAAAAGACGAAGTGTTCGAGATGATGAACAAGAAGTCAGGTTTCTTAGGTGTATCTGGTGTGACAAGTGATGCTCGTGGCGTACTAGAAGCAATGGAAGCGGGGAATTCACGTGCGAAGTTGGCATTTGAAATCTTCACTTACCGTGTTGCGAAATACATTACTTCTTACCTAGCTGCTCTGGATTCATTAGACGGCATCATCTTCACTGGTGGTATTGGTGAAAACTCACTACCAATTCGTCGTGAAATCTTGAAAAACCTAAAACTTCTAGGTTTTGTTGAAGATGAGAAAGGTAACGAAGATGCAAGATTTGGTAACGCAGGTGTTATTGCAACATCTGAGTTGTTAGGTGCCAAAGCTCTTGTTATTCCTACTAACGAGGAATTTGTGATAGCTAAACAATCGGTTGAACTATTGTAATATATAACGAAAACAGAAAGTTAAAAGCGAGCCTCGTGCTCGCTTTTTTATTTAAAGCAATTTGGCAATTACTCTTTGGGTTTCAGAGCTTCGCGCTTTTCGATTAAAAAATCCATCAAGACGCGGATTTTTTTCGGCATATGCTCTCGTGAAGGTATATATAAATAAAACCCTGGAAACTCTTTGCACCAAGGTGTCAGAACTCGGGTCAATCTTCCCTCATCTATGTGCTTTTCCACCCATAAATCAATATGCTTTACTAAACCCACACCCTGTATTGCAGCTTGTAACATACTACAGTCATCATTAAAAATAGCATTGCCTTTAGGCTCGAAAACGAGGGTGCGCTTTGCAACATCTGGAGAGGTTAGCGACCAATGATCAATTGTTCCGCTAGAGGTAAAACGATAAGCAAGGCAATTGTGACCTTCTAAATCCTCAGGAGTTTGAGGTAGTCCATTTTGCCTAAAGTATTCAGGAGAGCTCACTATTGCCGTTGTTAACGGCGGAGTAATAGGGATCGCAACCATATGTTCATCTAAGCTTAATCCTAAGCGAATGCCAGCGTCAACGCCTTCTGCGACGATGTTAGAAAACCCATCATCCATGATTAGCTCTAGGCGTATTTTAGGATAACGAGAGAGGAACTCACCTAGATAGGGCTCAATAAGCAGCCGAGCAGCGGTTCTTGATACACTGATACGGATTAATCCCGAAGGCTCAAGATGAGAGTCGTTCAATTCGTTAACGACCTGCTCAATGTTCACCAATGAAGGTTGCAAAATATCAAGCAGACGTTGGCCTTCTTCCGTCAGCGACATACTTCTGGTGGTTCGATTAATTAACCGAACTTGTAGCTGTTGTTCTAACGCTTTTAGGTGTTGTGATAAGGCAGCACGGGTTACCCCCATTTCTAAGGCTGCTTTAGTGAAACTGCGATGGCGAGCAATATGTGCAAACCACGTCAGTGATGAAATTAAAGAAGGTTCTATTCTCATTTGTTAAGTATAACTAAACAGTCATGTAGATAAAACGATATTTATCCGAAACAGTGTGTTGACTAATATTACATCGAAGCTTAGGTCAGCCTGAGATGAACAGTTAACCTCTAATGGAGAATGTCGCTATGTCTAAAGTCACTTTCAAAAATCTCAATGGTCAAGGTATTGAGATTTCAGCGGTTATCAACTTCCCTACAGATTTTGATGCAAGTAAACAATATGCGGCGGTTGTTGTTTCACACCCAGGTGGTGGCGTAAAAGAGCAAACCGCAGGCCTATATGCGAGTAAACTTGCAAAAAGCGGCATAATTGCCATTGCGTTTGACCGTTCGTATCAAGGTGAAAGTACAGGTGAGCCTCGCCAAATGGAAAACCCTTACACGAGTACTGAAGATGTGAGCGCAGTCGTCGACTATCTGACAACGTTAGAGTACGTCGATAACGATAAAATTGGCGCAATGGGGATTTGTGCTGGTGCGGGCTATAGTGCAAATGCAGCGACCAATGATCGTCGAATCAAAGCACTGGGTATGGTTAGTGCCGTAAACATTGGCCAAATGTTCCGTAATGGTTGGGATAATTCGATTAACGATGCTGACGCTGTTGGTTACTTAGAATTTGGTTCGAATGCTCGCACAACCGACACGAATGGTACAGAATTCGCGACTATTCCTCTAGCTCCGATGCGTGAAGAAGATGCCTCAAATGCAGAGCTACGCGAAGCTTGGGAGTATTACCACACACCACGTTGTGAACATCCAAATGCGCCGGGTTTTGCTCTAACTCGTAACTTAAACCAGATCATTACTTACGATGCGTACCACAAAGCGGAAGCATTCCTAACTCAGCCAATTCTTGCTGTCGTTGGTAGTGACGCAGGCAGCAAATGGATGAGTGATGACCTGATAGAACGTGCAGCGAGTTCAGATAAAACCTTGTATGCCATTGATGGTGCAAACCATATGTCGCTTTATGATGTTGCCGAATACGTCGATGACGCAGTATCCCAACTCGCATCTTTCTTCCAACGCACTCTTTAATATTCCCGATGAAAGGCTCAATTGCTTCGAGCCTTTCTGCTCTCAAGGCTTTTTACTCTTAAGGTATTGATTATGAATATGCAAAAAATCACTTTTAGAAATGCTGATATGGCTTGGGATATGTCTGCATTAATTTTATTTCCAGAAGGCTTCAATGAATCGAAACGCTACCCAACAATGATAAGTGTTCATCCTTTTGGTAGTTGTAAAGAACAAACATCCAGCGCTGTCTATGGTAAAGCCCTTGCTGAGTTAGGTTACGTCGTGATCGCATTTGACGCGAGCTTCCAAGGAGAATCGGGGGGATTGCCTCGCTACGTAGAAGATCCAAGTCAACGTGTTGAAGATATCAGTCGCGTTATCGACTATGCAGTGACTTTACCTTATGTCGATGAGAATAGAATTGGTGGACTCGGTATCTGCGGCGGTGGTGGTTACATGATCAATTCAGCCCTAACCGAAAAGCGCTTGAAAGCTGTCGTAGGTATTACGCCTGTTAACTTAGGCCGCTTGTTCCGTGAAGGCTTTAGTATGTACGACCCTATCGCCAATCTTGAAGCTATGGCTGCACAGAGAACAGCCGAAGCTCGCGGCTCAGAGCTGAAAATCGATGAACTTCTTCCTCCAAATATTGAATTTGCAAAAGAAAATGGATTAACAGAACGAGACGTGTTCGAAGCTACTGAATACTACAAAACATCACGTGGACAAACCGAAGGTGGTGCAACTCGTATGCTGTTTTCACATGCACAGAAAACACTGAGCTGGGATGCCTTTGCATTTGCCGAAACGTTATTGACTCAGCCTGTTATGGCCGTGGTAGGGCAAAAAGTCGGGGCGTTTGGTGCTTATCGTGATGGGCAGGAAATTTATGGCCGCTCTGTTCAATCAAAAGACCGACAGCTGGTTAATTTGGAAAATTGGTCTCACTATGAACTGTATGACCATCCAGAAGCAGTCGGCATTGCAATGGACAAGGTTTCTGCATTCCTTGAAACACACTTAAAATAATCTAATAAGTTAGAAGCGTTTTGTAGAGTTGCAAAGCGCTTATTTTTAACAGCGTAAGATGTAGTTCGAAGCGAGTAGGTCGGTAAATCTTCGTGCGAATAACCTCATCTACAGGCTATTGACTAAATACCACTGCCAAATACTGTTTAAGACAATGTACACTGAAACCTAATTAAAGGCGTTAGATAGGAATGAAGTTTAATTTATGCGCAAATCAGATAAGAAGGTCGAGAATCTAATTAGAGAAGTGTTGACCGAAGTTTGTGAAGATACGCTAAAAGGCTACGATGGCTTTCTTTGGGTGACTCATACCGTCAAATTCTCTTCTTTTCCACAAAGCTTAGAAATAGTCTGCGTCTTCGAAACGAAGCAAGATCGAGCTAACTTTTTTGAAGGAGAGGGCCGCCAGCATGTTTCCACAACTATTCAAAAGGCCTTTAATAAGGTAGGAGTGCAACTAAAGAACGTCAGTAAGCAAATCAGTTACGATACAAAAAAAAGCATTAGCCGCGCAGCAATGGTCCGTAATAAAATGGTGCTTGGCTACCTTGCTATAAAAATGCAAAGGGCACTGGATGGGCAATGAAGCTTCGGCTCACTTAGATATACATCGGTGTAACTACGAGTTATGGAGTTATGGAGTTATGGATTGTGAATACGGTTGGTTTTCTAATGTTGCCTTAAGAGGCAATGATTAGTCGTTTACAATGAGTAAAGTACAAACTTCTGCATGGTGGATATCCGCAGAAAATTATTGAAAAGAAAGGCTCTAGCTGGAGCGGTCTATCATTTTCTTTGGGTTACCTCGACTATGAATAGCTTAATTGCTATGTTTCGCAAAATATATGGATATTCTTCTGCTCGTTATCTTCAGATTCCGTGCAGAATAATGTGTTGACCGGCTGAGGGAAAAATGAAAACCAAAATAATAATGTCTTTTCTACTCGCTACATT